>DOID01000034.1:0-1732 GCA_003511465.1 Bacillota bacterium
TTTTTTCTTCCACTTTTCTTTTAACCCTCCTCCTTAGCCATCAGGCGCCTAACGGTTGCTTCGATCTCCTCTGCCGTCACCCCAACCCCCGGCTTTAATAGGGTGTCAATGGGATTAGCCAGCCCGTACAGTTCCGCTTTCACCATCGACAGCAACTGCCCATAGGCCGACTCCACCACCAACAGCCGGAGATGGGGATTGGCCATGAGCACATCGCGCAAGGCGCTACCCGGGAAGGGCCGAACCGTAATCGGCCGAAAATAACCCACCTTTAAACCCGCCCGGTTCAATTGGGCCTGAGTTTGTTTGGCCGCCCGCGCTACCACACCATGGGCTACGATGAGTATCTCCGTATCCGGATTACTTTCAACTTCCCATTCTACTACCTCTGGTTCCATCTGCTCGTAATCGGCCACCTGCGCCATGAGCCGGTCATGTAACTCTTCTTCAATATTGAAAGTGTTCCGGAGATGGACCGGTTCCCGATCAAGGGCCGGAATTCCCGACGGGCGGAGGATTGGCTCTGCTGGAACCAGCTTCCACCCTTGTTCTACCGGGCGGAAAAGAGTTACCGCTTCCCGCATTTTTGCCTGATAACCATCGCCCAGCACAAAGGTGGGAAAACGGTATTTCCATGCGGTATTAAATGCTTTAATCGTATATTCGAACAGTTCCTGATGGGAGGCAGTGGAATAGACGACTCTCAGTCCTTCACCGTTTCCCCCCATCGTCGTTAAACGCAATTCTTGCTGTGAATAGATGACCGTGGCGGTCGACGGTCCACCCCGCTGCTGGATGACCCAGACGCCCGGGATCCGCATCATCTCCGCCATGGAAATCGGCTCCTGCATTAAAACATTACCCGGACCGGCAGTAGCTGAGAATGTTTTCTTCCCTACCAAAGCGCCGCCCAGCATCGTAAAACCGGCTGACATTTCATCCTCGGTCTGGAGGAAACCCCGGCCAAAATGGGGTGCCAATCGGGCCCAGTAATGCATAATCTCGTTTTGGGGAGTAATGGGATAGCCATACATAAAATCGGCCTCGGCCGCCAAGGCTGCCCATGCCACCACTTCATTTCCGGTCATAAAACTCCGCTTTGCTTTCCCGAGGACCGCTTGATATTCAGCGGCCAACTCTATACTTGCGATTTTCTCCCCCACCTTTCCAAATGTCTTATCGCAGCGAAAGTCCCATGGGCTACTGGGTTACCAGAAAGCATCTTGCATATAGCGAACCAAGGGACGCACCGGATTCCCCACGCGGTCGTGAGTACCGATTTCCCTGGCATACGGCACTAAAGCCGCCGTGGCGACCACAGGTAGTCCCCTTTGCTCAGCAGCCTCCGTTACCAACACCGCCCCCTCCTGAACCAACTCCGCCGTTGTCTCTTCCCCCAGATGGGTATTGTTGAGCAAACCATCGACGGGGCCAAATTCTTGAAGATAGGCACCGATCAACGGGAGCGAGGAAGTTAACGGCCGCGTCGTATTAATCACCATAATTAAACGGAAGGGCCCATCTCCCACACCAAACCCCGAACTTCCTTCAATTAAATTGAGCAGCTGACGTCCCTCCACGCCGTATCCTAAATCCACGATCACATCCCCGTCAAAAGCAAGGGCCCTGGCCATTTCTTTTTTAAACGGGATCGCCGCTTCACCCAGACCGACCAGTTCGTTGGTTTCCCAACCGATAACTTCAAGCCCTGCTCCTTCCAACTTCCGTTTTA
>DOID01000034.1:1906-5527 GCA_003511465.1 Bacillota bacterium
GCCGCCCCGCCCTGGCCAATTGCAAGCTTCGATTAATAGCATTCTCACTTTTGCCACTGGCATACTCCCCGACATAAGTTTCTAAGATCCTAGGTTCCGGTATCTTCTTCCCTCCTCTACTATTCTTGCTATCTCCATCTTGTCCCGTTTAAACGGCATAAAACCGCCCGCCTTGGAAAACTTAAAAGAGAGGTGAAAAGGAGTGTCAAAACCAAAATTAACCCCAAAACAGCAAAAGTACCAAAATAAAGCAAAAAAAACAGAACCGAAACCGCACTACCTAAAGAATGTCAGTTTCGCCTTTATCAGTGGCGGACTCATCTGTATGCTGGGGCAAGCGTTTATTGATTTTTATAGCGCGATCATGAACATTCCACTAAATGAAGCCGCTAATCCGGCGACGGCAACCATGATTCTCATCGGCTCCCTTTTAACCGGGTTCGGTGTCTTCGACAAACTAGCTAAATACGCCGGAGCCGGAATAGCCGTCCCGGTAACCGGCTTTGCTAATTCGGTGGTCTCATCAGCCCTGGAATTTCGGGAAGAAGGTTTAGTCTATGGCGTGTGTGCCAAAATGTTTACCTTAGCCGGCGCCGTCATTACTTTCGGCGTCATGACCGCCTTTATCTTTGGATTAATCCATGCCATTTTTCATTAACCAACCGGAAATGATTTTTGTGAAAGGACTAGAGGAAAAGCATGGGAAAGAAAACTGGAAAACAAACTTACCAATTTGGTAATCCGCCCATAATCTTAAGTACCGGTACGGTAGCCGGTCCTTTTGAAGGCCTTGGTCCCTTACATGAAGATTTCGATGAAATCCTGACCGATCCGCGGAACAACGAGAAGACTTTTGAACAAGCCGAACGTTCGATGCTAACGAAAGCCTGCCAATTAGCTTTGGATCATGCTTCTTGCTCCACAGCAGAGGTTGACCTTTTTCTCGCCGGCGATCTCTTAAACCAAATTATTTCCGCTAACTTCACCGCGATCACCTTAGGTATTCCTTTTCTCGGACTCTATGGTGCCTGTTCCACAGCTGCACTTGGCCTCGGGCTCGGCGCTATGCTTTTGGATGGCGGGTTTGCCGGGACGGTACTGGCAGCTACGTCTAGCCATAACTCCACTGCCGAAAGGCAATATCGTTATCCAACGGAATACGGCGGACAACGCCGCCCTTACCAGCAATGGACTGTTACCGGAGCGGGCGCTGCCCTCCTCGGTTATAACGGTGCCGGACCAAAGGTTACCGCCGTCACCTTCGGAAAAGTAATTGACTTAGGATCAACGGACCCGCTAAATATGGGTGCTGCCATGGCACCCGCCGCCGCCGACACCATCTTCCAACATTTTCAGGATACCGGTTGGGACCCTAATGCCTTCGATTTGATTGTCACCGGTGACCTGGGAAAAATCGGCCTTGACCTTTGCCGTGGAGAACTGGCCGAAAACGGCTTAACACTTGGTGAAAACTTTAATGATTGCGGCGTGATGATCTATGACTTGAAAAAGCAGGATGTTCATGCCGGGGCCAGTGGCTGCGCCGCTTCGGCCTTGGTTACCTACGGCCACCTTTATAAGAAATTTCAAAAGAAAGAACTACAGCATCTGCTACTGGTCGGTACCGGTGCCCTCCATAGCACCACTTCCTTTCAGCAAGGCGAAAACATTCCCTGTGTCGCCCATGCGGTGCGGATCGAAGCGTAGTCGCTCACGCTGGCTACCGCCCGCACACGTGAAAGGATAAAAGTAAACAACTAGGGCTATCTAGATTAGGAGGTGTTAAAACGTTGTCCACCACAACCGTGGCGCAATGGGTCGCCGCGCAGCTTGCCGCCTGGGGAGTAAAGGCGGTTTACGGTGTGCCTGGGGATGCAATCCTCCCTTTACTATCAGCGATTGAGGGCCATCCCCAACTTCAGTTCTATAGTGTAATCCACGAAGCCACCGCCGCCTTTATGGCTTCCGCCCAAGCCAAGTTGACCGGAACTTTAGGAGTTTCTGTTGCCACCAGCGGACCCGGAACAGCCAACCTATTGAATGGCTTAATGGATGCCAAAAAAGACCGGGCGCCAGTTTTAGCATTGACCGGCCAGGTTGACAGTTTTAACCTAGATACCGAATACAAACAAGCTGTCGATCAAAATCTCTTACTGGCACCGGCCGTCGGCTATTCAGGATTAGTAACCAACGTCGATGCCGTCAACGCGGTTTTAACCAAAGCTCTTCGTACCGCCATGGCACAAGGTTGTCCCGTCCAT
Organism: Bacillota bacterium; assembly: GCA_003511465.1. Taxonomy (GTDB): domain Bacteria; phylum Bacillota; class UBA4882; order UBA10575; family UBA10575; genus Capillibacterium. Next base: position 4,168 of record DOID01000034.1, read on the forward strand.
TTGGCCTTGACGAAAGATCTTTGGTCAAAGCCTACTACGGAACCAATCCGACCGCCCGAACCATATCTGAACACTAAAGCCCAATCTAGTATAGAAGTAATCGATGGTGTGCTCCCTCTCTTAAATGCGGCGGAGCGTCCGGCGATCCTGGCCGGCCGCGGTGCCGTAGGCTTTGGTCCGCTTCTTTTAGATCTGGCCGCCCAGTGGGAAAGTGGGATTGCCCTTACCATGTCAGCCAAAGGGGTGGTTCCCGGTGCCCATCCCCTGGTCCTCGGTGGACTTGGTCCCGGCGGCAGTGAGGCTTCCAGCCGGATGCTGGCTGAAGCCGATCTTCTGCTCATTGCCGGTGCCACTTGGTGGCCCGAGTTTTACCTTCCAGAACATTTAAAAATTGTGCAGCTTGATGCGATTCCGGAGAATATCGGGGGGAAAATTCCAGTTGCTTACGGGGTTGTTGGCGACCTCAATCATCTTCTCCCCCGTTTGCAGGCCGGGTTGGAGCAAAAGAATAAATCCCGCTGGGGGCAACGTTTGCAGGAATTAAAGGTCCAATGGGCAGAAAGGATCGCTCCTGAACTTGAGACCGAAGGCACCCCAATCCCACCAGGAAGGATAATCAAAGCAATCGAAATGACCGTAAAAGAAGATGCGGTAATCTGCTTAGACGTTGGTGACCATACCGTCTGGTTCAACCGGTTGTTCAATGGAACCCGGCAAATAGTCCTCATCTCCGGCAAATGGCGGTCAATGGGGTTTGGTCTCCCGGCGGCGCTCAGCGCCAAAATCTCCGCTCCCGAGCGCCAAGTCATTGCGCTGGTTGGTGATGGCAGCTTCGCGCAAAGTTTAGGCGATTTTGTCACCGCCGTCCGCTACCAATTACCAATTACCGTCATTGTCCTGAAAAATGATTGGCTAGCGATGGAGCGAGACCGCATGGAGCTTAAGGCGATGGATTATGATCTAACCCAGGTACAGACAGCAGATTTTGGCGAATATGCCCGTATCTGCGGCGGAAAGGGTTTTACCATTGATGATGCTTCCGAATTGGAAGAGGTTTTGGGCTTAGCGCTACAAAGTACAGAACCGACAATCGTCCAGATTAAAACCGCCGCCCCCGTCTTCCCCGGTCTCGTTTCGCAACTAACTAGAGAAAACAGACAGCAAGAAAGAAGGGTATTAGCATGGGTTTAATCGATGAGGCTAGTCGGACCTTGGTTGATAAAATTGCCGACCAATTACTTTTGCGCTTAATGCGTGACCCTTATGTGGAAAATGTGTGGGAAATCATTTCGACGGGGATGAAAGTTACCCCCCTTCACTTGATGGAGATTGTGCTCCGGGCTGAAAAGGGGAAACCCTT
>DOID01000034.1:5711-6382 GCA_003511465.1 Bacillota bacterium
CACTTGGTACGATTACCAACCGTCGATGAAAAAAGTGTTGAAACCAAGGTGACCCTTGGACCTAAAGCTAAGCGTCCATTAGAACTTTCGATCCCAATCATCATCTCCGGGATGTCCTACGGCGGTGCCATTAGTAAACAGGCCCGTCTTGCTTTAGCCAAAGCATCAACCGCCGCCGGAACCGCCACCAATACTGGCGAAGGAGCCTACCTCCCGGAAGAACGGAAGGAAGCGGCCAAATACATTTACCAATACCACCGCGGCCGCTGGCCCCATGGGAATAAAAAGGACTTTTACGCCCTAGCTGATATGGTCGAGATTCAACTGGGCCAAGGTGCGCAGGCTTCAGCCCCCCAGGCCACGAAGGCCGACCAGATTGACGAAGAGTTTCGGCATGTTTTTGGTCTGGCAAAAGGTGAGGATGCGGTCATCGCTTCCCGCCTCGCCGGACTGGAATCAGCAGCTGATCTGAAACCCCTGGTTTCCCGGTTAAAAGAAGAGACCGGGGGTGTCCCGATCTCCTTTAAGTTCGCCGCTTCCCACTACCTGGAAGACGAAATTGAACTGGCTGTCCAGGCCGGCATTGATGTCATTGTCATCGACGGCGCGGAAGCAGGAACCCATGCCGGGCAGCCCCTCTTGGAAGATGCCTTTGGTTTGCCGACCATGCA
>DOID01000031.1 GCA_003511465.1 Bacillota bacterium
AGCCGAGACTTCTTTTAATCCGGCGGAGAAAGAAATCGCCCGTACCCTTACGGAAAAGATCGGGATGGCCAGTTTAAAACGGGGCGTTACCCTTTTTCTCGAAGCCGGGACGGCAGCGCGGCGGGGAACGGAGGGGAGTCTTCCTTTGGAAATGGCTTTGCTTCGTTTCCTGACGGAAACAGATGATCATACGGATGATAACGCCTTGAGCCAGACCGTCACCGCTTTAGAACAGCGATTGGCAAAGCTGGAGGCAGAGCTGAAAGTCCGACCTCAGGCTGGGCCGGGACGGCAGCCCACTAATGGGGAAACGAAAAAAGTCGAGCACCACAAGATCGACATGGGAACAAATCCGGCAGACTACGGTCCGAAACAGACAGGCCCGCGCTCAAAAGCAGTTGACCCAGAACCGGAGCCGACCACTGCGGGAATAAAAGCTTTTGACCGTTGGGATGAAGTGATGGAAGGGGTCAAGCAGCGCAAAAGAACGGTTGAAGCTTTGCTCCGGGAGGGAACCCCCGAGGGACTCTACGGGAATAAATTGCGGATCCGTTTTAATATGCACTTTCATTGGGAAAAGATAAAGGAGCCGGAATACACTAAGGTTGTGATGGAAGTCCTCCAGGAAGTGACCGGGCAAAAAATTTACCCCGAGTTTATGCTCCAGGAAGCAGGAAATAAGCCTCCGGAGGAGAAACCTCCGGAAATACTACGGAAAACCTTGGAGCTTTTTGGCGGAGAAATTACCGAAAGTAAAGAGGAGGATCGATAAATGGCTAAAATGCAACAAGCCTTAAAACAGATCCAGAAGATGCAGGACGATATGAAGCGGGTTCAGGATGAGTTGGCCGAAAAGACTGTGACCAAGACAGCAGGTGGCGGAGTAGTTGCCGTTGAGATCAGTGGCGCCCTGGAAATAAAAAAAGTTACTATTGAGCCGGAAGCTTTAGAAGACCAAGAGATGCTGGAGGATCTGCTCGTCGCTGCGGTGAATGAAGCGATTAAGGAAGCACAGGAATTATCCGCCAGTGAAATGGCGAAAGTAACCGGAAATATAAAGATTCCGGGTTTACCCGGAGGACTTTTTTAGGCAAAGATGAATTATTATCCAAAAGCCATGAGCCGACTCATTAAGGAACTGGCGAAATTACCGGGGATCGGGCCGAAGACCGCTCAGCGCTTGGCCTTTCATCTCTTCGAGTTGCCCCGGGATGCAGTAACTCAGCTGGCCACGGCGATGGTGGAGGCGAAAGAGAACCTCAAGTTTTGTGAAGGATGCGGCCATCTGACCGAAGAATCCCCTTGCCGCCTCTGTCAGGACCCGATGCGGGATCAACACTTGCTCTGTGTTGTTGAGGAACCAAAAGATGTGATTGCGCTGGAAAAAACCAGGGAATTTCGGGGCCTTTACCATGTGTTGCACGGGGCCCTTTCTCCTTTGGAAGGGATCGGCCCGGAAGAATTGAACATTACAAAGTTGCTCCAAAGACTACGGGCCGGAGAGATTCGCGAGGTGATCCTGGCTTGTGACCCGGATATGGAAGGGGAAGCGACCGCCTTATATCTGGCTAAAATCATTAAACCATTGCAGATTAAAGTTACCCGCCTAGCGCGGGGCCTTCCAATCGGGGGCGCTCTGGAGTACATTGATGAAGTTACTTTGGGGAAAGCGATTGAAGGTCGGCAAGAACTCTAGGGGGGCGAATGCAGTTTGAAAACAAAACCACAAAAAGCACAAGGTTTATGGGGTGTTGAGCAATTAACTTGGCGCAGCCTGGTTTTGGGAGCGATCGGTTCGGCGGTGATTACCGCCAGTTCCATGTATACTGCGCTGCGTATGGGCGCTTTACCTTGGCCAACCATCTTTGTAGCGGTCCTCTCGATGACCGTCTTAAAACTGCTAGGGCAGACCAATCTAAAAGAAATTAGTATTGCCCAAACCGCCATGTCGGCGGGGGCGATGGTGGCCGGTGGCATGGCCTTTACCCTCCCCGGACTTTGGATCACCGGGGTCTGGTCAGGACCGAACGTCCTGGCGGAACACGGGTGGGAGGTGCTCTGGATCGGGCTGGCGGGGATGATTCTCGGTGCCATCCTGACTTGGTGGCTCCGGCTGCGTTATATTGAACGGGCAGCTCTTCCGTTTCCCATCGGGATGGCAGCCGCTCAAACTCTGATCGCCGGTGACCAGGGCGGAAAAAAATCCGTGATCTTGTTCAGCGCCATGGGTTTTTCCGCTGTCTTTACCTATCTCCGTGATAGTTTGGGCTGGATTCCAGCGGCACTCTCTTCCCGGTGGTTTGCCACGCGCCAGATGGCGGTGGGGGTTATGTTATCACCGATGGCGTTGGGGATTGGTTATCTAATCGGTCCGCTGGCGACCGGTGTTTGGTTTTGCGGCGCTCTCCTGGCTTACCTGGTGATCATTCCTTTTGGGCCGGGAACGGGATTACTGGCGTCCACTGACGCGGCGGTCGTTTTCAAGAATACCCTGGGGTTGGGTCTGATGGTCGGGACCGGGGTTGGCATTATTATTCGTTTTATCTTAAATTTAGTACAGAAGAAACACGGCGCACAAAAGGCTGCTTCCACAGTGACTGACGGGGAAAAGACCGGTGGGCGCATTAGTGGCCGGACGCTGCGGATTGGCGGGGTGCTTTTAGCTTTTGCTTTTAGTCTCGGGGCTGGTCTTTCGCCGCTGGTTGCCCTTCTTTTGCTGGCTGGGGTTTTTGTCGCCACGACGATGGCGGCGACGATTACCGGGGAGACGGGGATTAACCCCATGGAGATCTTTGGCATCATTGTTCTGCTGGCCATCCGCTTATTGGTTCCAGTCTCCACGACGGTTGCTTTTATGATCGCGGCTGGGGTGGCCATCGCTTGCGGGTATGCGGGAGATATACTTAATGATTACAAATCTGGTCATATCTTAAAAACCAACCCCAAAGCCCAGTTTATTGCGGAAGTGGTGGGAGGGTTGATCGGAACTGTCGTAGCCACGCTCGCCATGATGGCTTTGATTATGCGTTTTGGGGGCGTTGGTAACGAATATGGTTTACCGGCGGTACAAGCCTTTGCCGTTACGCAAATGGTCCATGGCATCGGTGATCCGCTGGTCTTTGGGAGTGCGGTTGGGATTGGTGCCCTCTTGTATTTACTAAAGGTACCGGCGATGACCTTGGGGATCGGGATGTACATACCTTTTGCCATGTCCTTTACGGTTTTTCTCGGTGGAATGCTCCGCCTGGTCTACCAGCGGCTAAAACCGGGAGCGACCGATGATGGGGCAGTGGCGGCCTCGGGTCTTTTTGGCGGAGAAGGGATCACCGGAGTGACGATTGCCATTGTCAGTATGTTGATCGGTGCCTAGCAAAGCTTTTTCGGTTGAACATTGACAGCCCATTGAACAGACAACGAAAAAGCCATAAAGAAGAGGGGTGACCAGGGATGGGAATGGTGATCGGGATCGATATCGGTGGGAGTACTACGAAGATTAGTGGTCTGAAGGATAATAAATTGTTCAGTCCGGTCTGGGTCAAAGCGAATGATCCGGTGGCTTCTACTTACGGGGCTTTCGGTAAGTTTATCACCACGAACGGGCTGACTTTGGACGATATTGAACAGGTAAAGGTGACAGGGGTGGGTTCTTCTTATATCAATCAACCTTTATACGGTATTCCAACCACTAAGATCGATGAGTTTCGGGCCATCGGAAAAGGAGGGCTGTTCCTCACTGGTTTACAACGGGCAATCGTTGTTAGCATGGGGACTGGCACGGCTTTTATCATGGCGGACGAAAATGGGGAAAAACACATGGGCGGAACGGGAGTCGGGGGCGGAACCTTGCTAGGGCTTTCCAATAAAATGCTGAATATACGGCATTTTAACGATCTACTCGCCATGGCGGAGGGTGGCGACCTCTCACATATTGATCTTAATATTGGCGACATTACCCAGGATGAAATCGTCGGGTTACCCCCGGAATCCACGGCTTCTAATTTTGGGAAGATCAGCGATCTAGCGACCAAAGCTGATACAGCACTTGGCATTATTAATCTGGTCTTCCAGACCATCGGGATGCTGGCGGTTTTCGCGACCCGTATTTATGGCACTAACGATGTGGTGCTGACGGGGAATTTGACCAATGTTCCCCAATCACGACCAATCTTTGACATTTTACACCGTTTGCACCAAGTGCGGTTTCATATCCCGGTGCATGCCGAGTTCGCGACTGCCGCAGGGGCGGCTTTGACCCAGGAGAGTTAAGGAATGGCGGCGTGCTGCCGTCGGTTGATTGCCTTTAATAAGGGAGGAAGATAAGCATCATCAACCACGGGAGTTCCCAGCTGACGGCCAGCGAATTCGCCGTGATAGTCGGATCCGCCGGTGACTAATAGGTTGTTCGTTTGACAAAAGGAAATGAGGTCGGCGGTTTCAGCCGCGGTATGACTGTGGGCGATCGCCTCGATGCCTTCGATCCCCAAATCCAGCAGGGTGTGGCGGAACTCCGGTTTGGTGATTAATTTCACGTGTTCATCTTCATAAAGGGTTGGGTGGGCCAGAACCGGAACGCCACTGGCCGCTTTGATCGCCGCGATCACTGTTTCCGGTGGGGCAAAGGTGATCGTAATGTACGCTGGTCGCCCCTGTCCGAAATATTGATCGAAATACTCATGAACAGTACTGACTAAACCCATTTCCTTCAGGGTATTAAACAGCGGCCAACCCCCTGCTTCGGAATGGGTTTTCCAGTAATTATAGCGCGCGGGATCGATTTTAATCGCCAACCTTTCCAGGGCGGCGATGGAATCGTCCTCACTTTGGTCCCAGCCGCGTTGGTTTTGGGCAAGAACCTGACTCAGCACGGGGTGGTGGGGATCAATTCCGTACCCTAAAATATGAAGACTAACGTCAGGCGTGTAACTGGCGGAGACCTCGACGCCAGGGATAAAACCCAGCGCTAATTCGGCGGCTAGGGTTGCCCCCTCTAAGAGCGAACCGGTGGCATCATGATCGGTAATGGAAACAGCGGTCAGGTTTAGGTTAGCGGCTGTAGTCAGCAGAGCCCGGGGCGAGAGCGTACCGTCGGAAGCGTGGGTGTGCAGATGTAAATCAATTGCCATGCGCATCCTCCTTTTCAATCAACTAATTTACTCTAATATAAACCTAAATAAAAAATACTGTCAAGGTTCTCTATATAAAGCTTTTTGCGTTGTATCCGTTAGAAATGATTCCGGTACAATATATAGTGTTTGACTTGAGTTAGGCTATCAATATATTGTGCCGGAATAGTTAAATCAAGTGACAACGCAAAAAGCCCTATAATGCAGCCCTGGGAGGTGAGAATCATTCTAGCACAAGCAGAAGAACTGCTCCAAAAGTACTACGGGTATGGGTCGTTTCGGCCGGGACAAGCCCGGGTGATCGAGAGTATTCTAGACAGCCGAGATACACTGGCCATTATGCCGACCGGGGCGGGGAAATCAATTTGTTTTCAGATTCCCGCGCTGCTCTTTGCCGGCGTTACTCTGGTAGTATCTCCTTTGATCTCCTTAATGAAGGATCAGGTTGATACCTTAACTAATTTGGGGATTCCAGCTGCCATGATCAATAGTTCTTTAAGCCCCGCTGAAGTCGAACGGCGGATTGAAGAAACAGCAGCGGGGGCTTATAAAATTTTATATGTGGCCCCGGAGCGATTGGGAGCCGCGGCTTTTCTGGAAATGGTCAGAACGCTTCAGGTGTCTTTTTTGGCCATCGACGAAGCCCATTGTGTGTCCCAGTGGGGTCATGATTTTCGCCCCAGTTATCGGCGGATTGTCTCCTTTGTTAATCAACTGGCCACGCGACCGGTGGTTGCCGCGTTCACCGCAACGGCTACGGAAGAGGTGCAGAGCGATATCTTGTCTCTGCTCGCGCTGGAGGAGGCCAATGTTTATGTGACCGGTTTCGACCGGAGTAATCTGTATTTCAGCGTTTACCGGCGGGTGAAGAAAAAAGATTTTCTCTTATCTTATCTGGCGAACAACCGGAATGAGGCTGGGATTATCTACGCCGCGACCCGTAAAGAAGTGGATAAGATCTATGCCCTTTTACAGGAGGAAGGGTTTGCTGTTGGCCGCTATCACGCTGGGTTAAGGGAAAAAGAGCGGAAAGCGGTTCAGGAAGAATTTTTAAATGATGATCTGCGCATCATGGTTGCGACCAATGCGTTTGGGATGGGTATTGATAAGTCCAACATCCGTTATGTGATCCACTATAATCTCCCGAAGAATATGGAAGCCTATTACCAGGAAGCCGGGCGGGCCGGTCGTGACGGGGAACCGAGCACCTGTATTCTTTTGTTCAGTCCACAGGATACCTTGATCCAGAAATATTTGATTGCACAGACGGTTTATGCTCCGGCCCGCAAAAAATGCGAGCTGGAGAAACTCCAGACCATGGTGGATTACGCCCATACCACCCAGTGTCTGCGGGGTTTTATCCTCGCCTACTTTGGGGAAGAAGAGCGACCTTCCACTTGTGGTAATTGTGGGAATTGCCATGGCCAGTTGGAGACGGTGGATATTACCGAGGAAGCGGAAAAAATCTTCTCCTCGATTATTCGGATGAGAAACCCTTACGGGGTGAATACCATTGCTGGTGTTTTAAAAGGCTCGTCCACGAAAAGACTGCGTAGTTTGGGGTTTGATCGGCTTTCAACTTATGGTTTGATGAAAGAAAAAACCCTCTCGGAGATTACCGATTTAATCAATCAATTGATTGCCGAAGATTATCTATGCTTAAGCGGGGGAGAGTATCCAGTCGTCAAACTACGGTCAAAGGCAGGCGCAGTCTTAAAAGAAGGACAACAAGTATGGGGAAAAACACTGAAGCGGAGGGAGCTTACCAAGACGACGGATCCCCTTTTTGAACAGTTGCGGGTGATCCGGAAGCGCTTGGCGGACCAGGAGGGAGTCCCGCCTTATATTGTTTTTAGCGATAGTACTCTGCGGGAAATGGCGCGCGGGAAACCCCTGACCAGCGCCGAGCTGCTTGAGATTAAAGGGGTTGGGTTAACAAAACTCGAGAAATACGGGGAGCAGTTTCTAGCCGCGATCAACGCTTATTTACGCGAGACGAAAACCGATTGTTCTTAGGTGATTAATGATGAGAGGAGCAGTGAAGATGGGAGAAGAAATTCGGCAGTTGGCCGCTCGGATCAGGGAGATTCGAGAGATTGAAGGTATAACACTGGAGGCTTTGGCGGAAGAACTAAATATTACGGTGGACTTATATCAGAGGTATGAAGCTGGTACCGATGATATCCCGGTGGGGGTCTTATACAAGATAGCCCAAAGGTTTAATTTAGAACTGAGTGCGTTGATCACGGGGGAAGAACCTCGCCTGCGCAGTTACTCCTTGACCAGAAAAGGAAGGGGAGTTTCAGTGCAAAGAAGGAAAGCCTATAAATATCAAAGTCTAGCTTATAATTTCATTCATAAAAAGGCGGAACCTTTTTTGGTGACCGTAGAGCCCCATGCCGAGGAGGGGGAGATTAAACTGAATAACCATCCCGGCCAAGAGTTTAACTATATATTGTCAGGTACCATCAAGTTTCTGCTTGATGGTTATGATGTCACCCTTAACCCGGGGGATTCGATCTATTTTGATTCGGGGATTGATCATGGGATGATCGCCTTAAATGGAGAACCGGCTCAATTTCTAGCGGTAATATTATAGTTTTAGTGAGGGTGGAAGATAGATGTTAAAACAATTTGTCGCGGGAGATTTCCATTCGTATGAAGAGTTTGTCGAGAACTATCAGGTAAAAATCCCTGCTAATTTTAATTATGCTTACGATGTCGTGGATCAGATTGCGGCGGCAACTCCGGATCGAACTGCAATTGTCTGGTGTAATGAACAGGGCGAAAGCAAAAAAATCAGTTTCGCGGAAGTAAAAGAGTATAGTGACCGGATGGCGGGATTTTTAAAGCGGGTTGGGATCGGAAAAGGCGATGCGGTGATGCTGATCTTAAAACGTCGCTATGAATTCTGGTTTGCCTTATTAGGTCTGCATAAAGTTGGGGCCATCGCGGTGCCGGCTACCCATTTGTTGACAGCCTCCGATCTAGTGTATCGTAATAATGCCGCTGATGTGAAGATGATCATTGCGGTGGACGATGCGGAGGTTATTAAGCATGTTGAAGCGGCGGAGGAAGAGTCGCCGACGCTCCAATATAAAGTCCTCGTCAACAAAGAGCGCGCCGGATGGTTGCACTTCGCGCAGGAGTTGGAAAAATCAGCGCCTTCTTTTCTCCGTACGGAAGAAGAGTTTAGCCCGGCTGATATTTCTTTACTTTATTTTACTTCGGGGACGACCGGTCAGCCCAAAATGGTGATGCATAATTTCCAATATCCCTTAGGGCATATTGCGACGGCGAAATACTGGCAGAATGTACAGGCAGGTGGGTTGCACTTGACAGTAGCCGAGACCGGTTGGGCGAAAGCGGTTTGGGGGAAGATTTATGGGCAATGGATCGCGGGCAGCGCCGTTTTTGTTTATGATTTTGACCGCTTTGAGGCGAAAGAACTTATACGTATGGTTGAAAAGTACCAAGTTACTACGTTCTGTGCACCGCCGACCATCTATCGCTACCTGATTAAAGAGGATTTGGCCAGCTATAATCTGGATCATCTTCAGTATTGCGTTGTTGCCGGTGAACCCTTAAACCCGGAGGTTTATACGCAGTTTTTGCAAATGACGGGGCTCGAGCTACGGGAGGCCTATGGTCAGACCGAATTAACGGTGGTTATCGGTACTTTTCCATGGATGGAACCGAAGCCTGGTTCCATGGGTAAACCGGCCCCCGGTTACCAGGTGGAGATTGTCGATGAGGAGGGAATTCCCTGTGAGGTCGGGGAGGTTGGTCAGATCACCATTCGCTTGGAAAAGCAAAAACCGGTGGGACTCTTTAATGGGTATTATCGGGATGCCGAAAAAACCAAAAGTGTTTGGCATGATGATCGTTACTTCACCGGGGATACGGCCTGGCGTGATGAAGATGGGTATTACTGGTTTGTCGGTCGCGTTGATGATGTCATTAAAAGTTCCGGCTATCGGATTGGCCCCTTTGAGGTGGAGAGCGCCTTAATCGAACACCCGGCGGTCTTGGAATGTGCGGTGACCGGTGTTCCCGATCCCGACCGTGGGCAAGTGGTTAAAGCCACCGTGGTACTGGCGGCGGGGTATAAAGGCGATGCGCAACTGGTGAAGGAACTACAGAACCATGTTAAAAAGTCGACGGCGCCTTACAAATACCCCCGGATTATTGAGTTCCGATCTGAATTACCGAAGACGATTAGTGGAAAGATCCGACGGGTAGAAATCAGGGAAGAGCACGAAAGTAAAGGGGGATAAAATCCTGCCCAGAAACATCAAACATTATATTAACAATAGTTGAACTTTCTTTTGAATTTCATTATTATTGTTGAAGATTATAACGATCTTTTATAAAATAGAAAATAAAGGTATACTGGATGGTCTGTAAAAACGACCATCCTTTAGTCTTGGTCATTAACGTTTATTTTAAAGGAGGTTCTTATTATGACGGTAAAAGTTGGCATTAACGGGTTTGGTCGGATCGGGAGACTGGTTTTTCGTGCCGCGGTGGACAATCCACAGGTTGAGGTAGTGGGAATTAATGATCCCTTTATTGACTTGGACTACATGGTTTATATGTTAAAGTATGACTCAGTACATGGTCGCTTCCAGGGTGAAGTTAAAGTAGAAGGCGATCATCTGGTTGTAAACGGGAAAAAGGTAGCAGTTTTTGGCTCCATGAAACCGGAGGAGATTCCCTGGAGTTCTTGTGGCGCCGAGTATATCGTCGAATCGACCGGTGTCTTTAAAGAGATCGACAAAGCATCCGCTCACTTCAAAGGGGGAGCAAAAAAAGTTGTCGTTAGCGCGCCGTCCAAAGATGCGCCCATGTTTGTGATGGGTGTTAACCATGACAAGTACACCAAAGATATGAATGTGGTCTCGAACGCCTCCTGCACCACCAACTGTCTGGCTCCCCTTGCGAAGGTGATCCATGACAATTTTGGGATTGTCGAAGGGTTGATGACTACGGTGCACGCCACTACCGCTACCCAGAAGACCGTAGATGGTCCTTCCAAGAAAGACTGGAGAGGTGGTCGCTCCGCCAGCGCCAATATTATTCCTTCCTCGACCGGGGCTGCCAAAGCCGTTGGTAAGGTAATTCCGGAATTAAACGGGAAACTGACCGGGATGTCCTTCCGGGTACCCACCATTAATGTTTCGGTGGTTGACTTAACTTGCCGTCTGGAAAAAGGCGCTTCTTATGATGAGATCAAAGCGGCGGTCAAGAATGCAGCAGAGAACGAACTCAAAGGCATTATGGACTATACCGAAGACGACGTTGTTTCGACCGACTTCATTAGTGACTCTCATACTTGTATCTTCGACGCCAAAGCCGGAATTGCCTTAAATGATAACTTCGTGAAACTCGTGGCTTGGTACGACAATGAGTGGGGTTATTCCAACAAAGTCCTTGACCTCATCTGCCATATGGCCGCAGTCGACCAGAAGTAAGGTTTATTCAACTTAAGATAAAAGAAAAAGGGGTGTCCCGGCAGGGGCACTCTTTTTTAATGAATAATTTACGCCACGTAAATAAAAGCTTTGGTTTCGCCGCGCGGCGAAACCAAAGCTTTTATACTTTTATAGTGTCCGAATTAACCTCAGTGGGGAATAAGGACTTCCTCCTTGATGTCGGCGGGTTGTTCCCGGAAGGGAAAAGCTGCGGTGTTTTTCCGGTGATAAGCCAGTTCTACCCCACTAATATCAGCCGCCGCGGGGGTAAGGGCACAAAGATCGCTCTTGTCCACGGCGGTTAAAGCCTCTTTCCCCATGGCCACCACCCCGAGGACCATCTCTGCTACACAGGAATTTAGGTAATTGGTCAGGCTTTTTACAGCCAGGTCAATATCAAGTTCGTCTTTTAACCGTCCACTGTATAAAGCAAGCTGGGTCGGGGGTTCAAAGGGGCTACTCTCGACGATTTGGGTGTGGATCATGGCCATCACGGCAGCGGTGCCGATGTAAACGGCGTCAGCGCCTAAAGCCATTGCTTTTAGAAAATGTTCGGGAGAGAAGAGTCCACCACTGGCGATGATGGAGACTTTGTCCCGTACACCTTTTTCCTCTAGGTAATCGGCGGCGCGGACTAAGGCGTGCATGGTCGGCAAACCAAAGGCATCTTCCAAGAGGGGCTGCCCGGCATGGGTTCCTGCTTCCGCGCCGTCGATGACAATGACATCAATGCCAGCCTCAACGGCTAGTTCAATTTCGTCTTCTAGGTAGTGGGAAGCGGCGAACTTATAGGAGATCGGGACACCCCCGGTCTCTTCTTTTAACCGGGAAACCAAGTGTTTTAGATCAGCGGCTGATTCCAGTCCGTCGAGGCGGGACGCAATGACCGCATCTTCACCTTTTTCCAGACCAAAAACATGCCGGAACTCCTCGTCAATCTGGTCGGCCTTCGTGGTCTGGGGGGCTGAAGCCTGCGCGCCTTGGCCCAGTTGAATTTCGACCATATCAGCTAGGGCGTAAAAGTCCTTTTTATTCCCATGGGGCCAGCGGCCGCGGTGGTATTGGTAAATGTA
>DOID01000007.1:0-4137 GCA_003511465.1 Bacillota bacterium
GTTTTCTTTATATAGCATTGAATGTGAGGTAATAATAGAGTTACCATAAATGAAAATAGAAAATCCTCAGTATTGACAATTATAATCGGAAGAGGTAGTATAAGTATAACTAATAATACCCTGTATAACTAATTGTATTTATGGAGTGGTCTACTCTTCCTGGGGATATTGTTAAGACAATTCAATTGAATTTCCTACTCAAAATGGAAAGATGGGGGAGTTATTGATGGATAATAAAAACTTTAAGCGAGAAAAGATTGAGGGTAAATTTATCGGTTCCGTTAAGGTTGGGCCAAAAGGGCAAATTGTAATCCCAAAGGAGGCGCGAGATTTATTTAATATTAAAGCAGGTGATACTTTGATTCTCCTTGCCGATGTTGAACGGGGGATTGCCATTCAAGGATACGAGCTTTTTCAGAAGTTTGCCGATCAAGCATTTGATAAAGAAAAGGAATAAAGCCCGAGGAGGAGGTCACGATGGGTAAAATAGTATTTTTCAGCATTCCGGCCTATGGGCATACCAATCCCACGATTGCGGTAGTAGAAGAGCTGACTAAAAGAGGCCATGAAGTATGGTATTATTCATTTAATCTTTTTAAAAAAAGAATAGAAGCTGCGGGTGGTAAATTTATTAGTTGTGATGAATATTTGCCCGAATTGAAGCCTGAGGATGAAAAGAAGGTCGGGAAGGATTTTTCTGCCTTAATAGAAATGGTCGTTGATACTACAATTAATTTGGATAAAAAGGTTTGTCAGGAATTACTAGCTTTCAAGCCTGATTGTATAGTAGCGGATTCTTTGAGCATTTGGGGAAAGCTCTTTGCGAAGAAGTTAAAGATTAAGTATATATGTTCTACGACTACATTTGCTTTCAATCAGCATACGGCAAAGCTGATGAAACGAGGAATTGGAGAAATTATTCGTATGGTCAGAGGAATGCCGCGCATAAATGAGAAACTTAGGCTGCTGAGGGAAAACGGATATATGGTAGATAAATTCATTACGCTGATTGAGAATGACAATAATACAAATACGATCGTCTACACTTCGCCAGAGTTTCAGCCGCTGTCTGAAACATTTAGCAATAAATATGCCTTCGTAGGGCCATCGGTGTCCGCTGCACCAGCATATACTGGGGATAAACCCACAACGGTATATATCTCTTTAGGTACAATATTAAATAAAAATAATCGGTTTTACAAAAATTGTATTAAAGCATTAAAGGAACTTGATGTTGATGTAATCATGTCGGTAGGAGAAAAAACTGATCTTTCCACTTTGGGTGAAATTCCGGCTCGCTTCGAAGTCAGAAAGAAAGTGAAACAAATCGAGGTGCTGAACCAAGCAGATGTGTTTCTAACCCATTGTGGTATGAATAGCGTGAATGAAAGTTTGTACTATGGTGTTCCGATGGTATTGTTTCCGCAACATAGTGAGCAAGCGATGGTGGCGAAACGGGTAGCCACGCTGGGAGCCGGGATTATGCTAAGAGGGAATAAGCCGAAACAGATTAGGATAGCGGTTGAACAGGTCTTATATAATGATACCTACAAAGAGCAAGCCCAAATAATCTCCAAAAGCTTTAAAGTTGCTGGAGGTGCAAAAAAGGCTGTGGATGTAATCTTGGATGTGATCAATAAAGGAGAATCCATTACCTAAACATGATTTAAAAAAAGAAGAAAACCATGGGGGTCAAAAGCGATAAAAAAAATCCCCTTGCTGGGGATTGCTTGTAAATATTGGTGCCGAAGGCCGGACTTGAACCGGCACACTCTTGCGAGCGGTAGATTTTGAGTCTCATAATAGACTTTTTTCTTTACTCTCGAACTTTCTTTAATGTTCCCCCAAACCGTTGATATATAAGGGTTTATTCCTACTTATTTTATCCTGTTTTCTTTTTCATGTCTAATCTTTTTTAAGCGTTTTTGCTCTGGAGTGTGTATAAATTGTGTAGGTAATTCGCTTTCTATATTAGCTTTTTTATTCTTCTACGTTAGAGATAATTTTTCTCCCGTTTTCCCCTTGACAGAACCTTGTTCTTTGTGCTAAACTACCAATAAGACATTAATGGCGTTTAAGTCACAATAAAGGAGGGTTGACTATGAACTATGATGACCTAAAATCCCGCCTTCAAGAATTGGGCGTTAACCTCTCGATAGGTACCTTATTAAGGTACCGTCGAGTTGGCCTTTTACCAGAAGCTAAAAAGAGCCATGGCGGGCGAGGCCGTGGACCGGAAATAGATTTCCCGGTGGAAGCATTAGCCGAGGCTTACGCAGCCCGGAAGCTTTTTGACAATGAGCCGAGACCAAAAACGGAAACAGTGGTAAAGGCGCGTCAAATAGCTTTAGAAGCTCTCGAAAAAGGGGAAATATTTGCGTTGTTGGCTGATGATCAAGGAGTGTTTCCGTATGATTTCCAATCAAGGCTCTTCGCAATGAACTGGCTAAAAAATAGAGAGTTTATAAGGCAGGGGTTCAAACCGGGGGATAATGTCATTTTTGCAATAGGAAGCAAAAATGGACGAGAAATAATTGAGGTCAAACCGGACCCCGGTGGGCGAGCTTTGAAGAGTGTTAAAGAGGCCGTTAAATATTCTAAGGAAGCCCAGGAGCGTCAAAAAAGAAGCCGTTAATAGCGGTTTTCTTTAAGGCTTGTCACTTGAACGGCATTGAAGTAATAATTTTCCCGCTGACGTTACCGAAAGGTATTTCCGGCGGTGAGGAGGTGAACTATTGGCACGGGACAGACGAAAAAACCGGGAAAAAAGGCGTATTGAACGGGTTATGGAAAGAACCAATTCTTTTGGCAGATCTGGAAAAAGCGGCGGTTGTATTCTTGACCTTACGCCTTACAACATAGGGCGTAAGGAAATAGTTGTCAAGTAATAACCTGCGTAAGCGGGTTTTTTAATACCTTTTTGAAGGGGGGTGAAAGTAATGTTTGAGAACTGGCCGGATTTGGTTCCACCGTCCCGAGTAAAAAAAGACTGTCATTTTTCCAATCAGACGGTTTACGGTTTAGTAAAACAACCAGGGTTAGGCGTGCAGATTGGGAAACGTTTTTACTTCATCAAGAAAAATTTTATCGAGTGGTTGCAAGAGGAAAGCCTTAAAGAGAAGGTAAATTAATTAGACCCTGAAGCGGTAACAAGGTGGTGAGAAAAACTGAATGACCTTTATTTGAACATAGCTATAGCCAACAGATCCAATTCGCCCCGCTGGCAAAACAGAACAATTTCATGGACGACCTTGGTGGAAAAGTTGAGGACTCCTTTCCGTTTATCGAAAGACTCAGCTGAATTTTTTACTTTGGGCAGAGAGGCCCAAAACGCCTTGAAAGACCGCGGCGGCTTCGTCGGTGGGGAAGTGACCAACGGGAAGAGAAGCAACGAAACGATAAAAACCCGGTCAATTTTAACCTTGGACTTTGACAAGGTGGATTCCGGGTTTGTGGAGCGTGTCCGGAATCTACCTTTTACTTATCTACTTCATTCGACCGCACGGCACCGTCCGCCAGAAGATAACCGTTTTCGGGTTTTGGTACCGCTCTTTAAAGCGATTACCCCTGACCGGTATAGCCCTTTGGCGCGGGAAGTTGCGCAAGCCCTGGGGAGTGCTGACGAAAAAAGCTTTTTAGTCTGCCAAATGATGTTTTGGCCGGTCGTCCCATCGGATGGCGATTACTTCTTCGAGACAAACACCGCGCCTTTCTTGAACCCGGACGAAATTAGAATCAGCCAGGGGGATAAAGGGCCAGAACCGCCTCCCTTAGATCGACAGGCAAAGATCGAACGGATATTAATCGAAGGTCTAAAACACGGGGAAATAAACGACGGCCTGGTTAGCATGGTAGGGCGTTTTGAAAATTGCGGTTTGACCCAAGGTGAAGCCCTTCCTATAATACGCGAAGTAATCGAGCGGAGCGGTTTACAGTTTGACGAAAACCGAACCAGGGGGGAAATCGCGCGTCTGTATAATGATTTCCAGTTGCGGCGGGCAAAAAACGAATTTAAACCGCTAACAGAAATTATCTGCTTGGCTGATGTTGAAGCGGAGGAAGTAGAGTGGTTCTGGTATCCTTATATCCCACTTGGTAAAATCACACTAGTTCAAGGCGACCCAGGAGACGGTAAAA
>DOID01000007.1:4257-15042 GCA_003511465.1 Bacillota bacterium
GGATCTCTCCGCTGGGCGTGCTCTCCCTGGGGTAGAACCAGTAGAACCCGGTAACGTGATATACCAAACAGCAGAAGACGGTTTAGCCGACACTATTAAACCCCGGTTGGTGGCCGCGAACGCCGATTGTAAGAGAATATTTGTAATCGATGAAAGTGAAAAAGGGCTTTCTCTTCTCGACTCGCGTATTGAAGAGGCAATGGCAAAAATACGCCCGCGGCTTTTTATAATTGATCCACTCCAGGCTTACCTTGGGGGAGATGTGGACATGCACCGGGCGAATGAAGTAAGACCGGTGCTTAAGAAAATCGGCTTTCTGGCTGAAAAGTATGAGTGCTCCGTTATTATGATTATGCACCTTTCGAAGGCCTCACAAAGCCGCAGCTTATATCGAGGCCTTGGGAGTGTTGATATTCCAGCAGCGGCCCGGAGCGTTCTGTTAGTTGGAAAAAACCCAAATAATCCAAATGAAAGAGCGATAGCCCATATTAAAAGCTCTTTGGCGCAGAATGGAAAGTCTTTAGGATTCACCATAACCGATTTTGGTATACAGTGGCTTGGTGAAAGCCCCTTAACCGCTGATGATATGTTGGGGGCCCACAGGTTTGAAAAGTCAGAAGATAAAAACAAGGTTGACGAGGCGGTTGAGCTAGTCGAAATAATCCTTAACGAAAATAATGAAGCAACGGCTTCAGATATTTTTAAGGCTGGAAAAGAGATGGGGATTAGTCGGCGGACGATTGAGCGAGCAAGGGAACGTATGAGGGATGAAGGGCGCTTAACGTTTGATAAAACTTCTAAGCCGGGTAAATGTTTTTGGAGATTAAGGAAAATGCCTGATTTCCTAGAGTAGTTGGCGTTTTGGCGTTATGGGTAGCAAACCATTACCACGATTAGGTTTGACTGAACGCCATGGGGTGGCGTTATGGGGTAGTCAATGGCCTTGTGGGGTGAAAACCCTTGTGTTATGGGCGTTTAGTTATGTTTTAAATAATTCCAGCTAGAACACGATAGCGCCACCCCTACACCCATAACGCCAGGGTGTGGCGTTCAGTTAAAGCCGGTTATACCAATGGTTCCAGACCCATAACGCCAAAACGCCAAGCGTTCTTAGTAAAACAAGGGAGTTGATGGAATGCGCAGGCGCGTTAAATGGGAAATGCGACCCCAATGGGCAGACCCACAGCCGCGAAAAACCAAAAGACAAAAACAGCGCGAGCAGGAGTTAATGGAAAATTGCATCAAGATAAGAATTAAACCTAAAAACACCGAAGAGCAAAACGTTAAGGCCTAAGGGAGCAGCTCCTCTACTGTCTAAACCTTGACGGGCTAACAAAAAAGACTTATAATGAAAGTGAGGTGTCAGAATATGGCTAATGTTTTTAAAAGTCTATTAAAAAGAAAACAAACACCCCAGCAGATGGAACGGGCCGAAGTGATGAGCGGCGGGCCCGCCTACTTTACCCCATTTTCCGGGAATGCTTATGAATCAGACATTTACCGGGCGGCGGTTGACGCGATAGCACGGAACGCGGCCAAACTACGAGGAACCCACATAATCACTATGGAGCGACGGCGCAGGACCGGAGACAGTAATTTAAACAGGATTTTGCAAGTCCGGCCTAACCCGTATATGACGGCCTATGATCTACTGTATAAGCTTGTAACCCATTATTACCTGCATAATAATGCCTTCGCCTTCCTACAGAAGGACGAACGGGGTAATTTAGAAGCGATATGGCCATTAAGACCCCGGGCCATGGAATACTTAACCGACCCGACCGGGGAGTTATACTGTAAATTCCTCTTTGCTGGAGGACAGACCGTTATGTTACCCTTTAAAGAGATATTTGTAGTTAGGAGGCATTTTAATTCTAATGACCTTCTAGGAGACGCTAACACGGCTATATTACCGACCCTTGATTTAGCGCACACCCAAACGGCGGGTATAGAATCAGCGATTAAAAGCGGCGCGACAATCCGGGGTATTTTAAAATATAATCAAGTTCTAAGTCCAGAGAAGCTAAAACAGGAAAAAGAGGCTTTTATAGCTGATTACTTGACTGTAACGAACAGCGGAGGAATAGCGGTATTAGACAGCAAGGCCGAGTATACCCCGTTAAAGAACGAGGGAAATTTTGCTGTAGACGATAAGCAATTACAGGCAGTTAAACAGAAGATCTATGAGTACCTGGGCATTAGCGAAAAGATAGTAAACAGCAGTTATTCAGAAAACGAATGGGCGGCCTTCTATGAATCAGTACTGGAACCTTTGGCCGTACAGTTTAGCCTGGAACTAACCGACAAGATATTTACTAAACGGGAACAGGCCTTTGGAAACTCTATCATCTTTGAAGCAAACCGACTCCAATTCGCCAGTAGCGAAACAAAGACCAACATATTAAAAGAGCTTATGCCGTTCGGCCTATTCACAGTAAACCAGGCTTTAGATATTCTAAACCTACCACCGGTAGAAGACGGCGACAGAAGACTACAGACCCTGAACGTAGTTAACGCGGACAAGGCCGACCAGTACCAACTTAACGAAGGAGTGGGAGAAGAATGAAGGAGTTAAGAATTGCGGAGATCAGGGCCGAAGCACCGGCAGGAGCGGAGGGCCTTGTATTAACCGGTAGGCCGGTAGTATATGATCAGCCTACTGTAATAAAAGATAAATTTGGGGAGTATACCGAGGTTATCCGGCGGGGGGCTTTAGAAGGCGCGGACTTATCCGACACGCGGTTATTATATAACCACGATTTAAGTAAAATACCCCTTGCCCGATCACCTAAAACAATGCGGTTTAAACTAGACCCGGCAGGGTTAACCATGACCGCAGAACTACCCGAAACAGAGGAAGGGAAAAGCGTTTATACGGCAGTAAAGCGCGGCGACCTTTCCGGGATGAGCTTCGCTTTTAAAGTACCAAAGGGCGGCAGCACCTTTGATGCGAAGACGAACACCAGGACCATAACGAAGATAGAAAAGATATACGAATGCTCAATAGTGCCTTTCCCGGCCTACCCGCAGACTTCGGTAGAGGCCAGGGCAGCCATAGAAGGCGCATGGGCTAAACTAAAAGACCCCAGGCGGGACGAATTAAGAATAAAAGTAAATCAGATTTTAAGGAGGCCTTTATAGATGAAGTTTAAGAGCGTTGCGGAAGCGTTTAACTATTATCGGAACTTTAATTTAGAGGACATTGAAAAACGGGCGGCACAGATTAAGGGGACTATCGACAACGACCCGGAAGCGGATATTACCACCCTTAACATTGAGATTGAGGGCTTAAAGCAGGCTAAAGAGAACATCCAGGACAAAGAGAAGGACGAAGAAGGCCAGGCGAATCAGAGAGGCTTTAATCCGATTACTGGAATGAACTTTAACCAAGGCCAAAGAGTGCCGGAGGGCGATATATTCGCCAGCGCGGAATATAGGAGCGCCTTTTATAAAACCATGCTGGGCAAGAAACTTACCGACCTCGAGACTAAGACCTTTAATAAGGCCATGGAGATCCAGGGGGCTGAGAAGCGGGCGGACGCTTTTAATACCACCACCAACAGCGCGGCGGTATTGCCCACCACTACCTTAAACGAAGTTATTAAGAAAGCGCGAACGATGGGCGGCCTAATTGCCCACTGCCGGAACTTTAATATTCCGACTAACATTTCCGTACCCATCGGCACCCCGAGCAGTAAAGCTAACTGGCATACTGAAGGGGCGGCGGTAGAGACCGAAAAGGCCGAAACTGTAAAAGTCTCTTTCGCCGGTTATGAGATTGTAAAAATCTTCTCTATCAGCGCGGCGGCTAAGAAGATGAGCATTCCGGCTTTTGAGGCCTACCTAACAGACGAGCTTACCAACTGCGTAATGGAATGTATTGCCGACGCATTAGTTAACGGTACCGGCGAGGCCCAGGGAACTGGATTACTAACCGGCATTACCTGGGATGAAACAAACAGCTTTACTTATGCCGCAGACGGTGCACCGGCTTACAAGGACTTTACCAAAATGCTGGGTATGCTGAAGCGGGGTTATGGCGCCGAGGCTAAATTCGCCATGAGTAACGCGACCCTTTATAACATGGTTTACGGTCTAGTGGATGCGCAGAAGCGACCCATTTTCATCACCGACCCTAAGAATGAAAGTATTGGTTACATCTTAGGTAAAGAGGTTATCGTAGATGATAACATCGCGGACGGGACAATCATCTTGGGTAACTTCAATTACATGGGCTACAATATGCCGGAGGGGATCATGATTGAGGTCTCCAGGGAAAGCAGCTTTAAGAGCGGGCTTATTGACTACCGGGCCATGGCGATCGCAGATACTAAGCCTTTAGTAGATGAGGCGTTTATAAAGCTGTCAGAAGCAGCAGCGTAAGACCCGGTAAGGGTAAAGGGGTATCGGCTGATAGAGCCGGTACCCCTTTTTTAAAAGGAGATGATGAGATGATACTTACCATAGAAGAAGCCAGGGAGGCCTTGAGAATTGATGGGCCGGACAACGATATGATTATCAACCCTCTGTTGGAAGCTATACCTTCTTACTTAGAGGTAACTACCGGGAAGGCCTGGGATACGGAACCTATCCATCCGCTGGCAAAGACGGCGGCCAAGTTTATCCTGCAATTATGGTACTACCCACAGGATGAAGACAAGTTAAAAAAGGCTATAGATAGCCTGCTTATGGCCTTAACAGTGATGGCCAGGACGACAGAGTAAATTTTTACTCCCCCCGTCTATTTTAAAATCGGAGACCGCTGCAAGACCGAAGGGGCATCTTACCTTACCCCTCTCCCACTTTTCATATTAAGGGAGCGGTGAAATTACCGGAAGAAAGGAGTTTTTACAGTGACAAAGGCTAAAAATTCAGACATCTCAACCGATATGAAGAAACTTAAGAAAGTCTTAAAACTGATACCTGAAAACAAGCAGGCCATAGCGCAAAGCCTTTATAAAGAGCTTGTCTTTATGCAGAATACCCTGGTAGTTCTAAAGAAGCAGGTAGAAGAGGAAGGGCCTACCGCTATGTTTAAGCAGGGCAAACAGGAGTTTTTAAGAGAGCACCCAGCCTTAAAGGGTTATAACACCACCATACAAAGGTTTAGCCTTCTGTATAAACAGTTGACCGACCTTCTACCCAAAGACACCGGTACAGGGAATAAAGATCCGCTTATTGAGTTTGTTAAAAGCTAGGAGAGGGTTACCTTGAATTATATCCTACAATACTGGGAGAGGATAGAAAGTAACAAGGAGTTAGTTTCTAAGCGCGTCTATAAACAATATAAAAAACTGGTAAGCGAGATTAAAAGCCCTGGCCAATTTATCTTTGATGAAGAAAAAGCCAACCGGCCTATTCAGTTTATAGAATCTTTTTGTAAGCATTCTAAAGGCGAATGGGCCGGAAAGCCGGTCAAGTTAGAGTTATTCCAGAAGGCTTATATTTCCGCTCTGTTCGGCTTCATTGACAAAGAAACCGGATTTAGGCGGTACCGGGAAAGCCTGTTCCTGGTGGCCAGGAAAAACGGAAAAACTAGTATGATGGCGGCCGTAGCCCTATATATGCTTATTGCCGATGGGGAGGCCGGGGCCGAAGTCTACTCCACGGCTACCAAAAGAGACCAGGCCAGAATTTTATTTGATGAAACCCATAACATGGTAAAGCAAAGCCCCTATCTATCCAAGCACCTTAAGAAGCGCAAGAGCGATATTTATTTTCCGCTCACCTTAAGTAAAATACAACCTTTAGGGAAGAACTCCAACACCCTGGACGGCCTAAACGCCCATTGCGTTATTATGGACGAATTGCACGGCGTAACAGACCGGAACCTTTATGAAGTGATGAGACAAAGCCAAAGCGCGAGGCGACAACCGTTATTAATCATGATCACTACCGCCGGGACTGTCCGGGAGTGTATCTTTGATGATATGTATTCTTACGCCTGTAACCTGGCTGATGGGAATTTTGAAGATGATTCCTTCCTTCCTATCCTCTATGAATTGGACGACCGGGAGGAATGGACAGACCCGGCCAAATGGGTTAAGGCAAATCCGGGTTTAGGGGTAATCAAGAAAACAGACGACCTGATCCAGAAGGTGGAGCGGGCCAAGAAAAACCCGAAGGATGTAAGCGGCGTCTTAACCAAAGACTTTAATATTAGAGATACTGTAAGCAGGGCTTGGCTAACCTTTGACGATATAAACAACGAGAAAACCTTTGATATAAGGCAGTTTAAAAATTGTTACGCTATAGGCGGGGCTGACCTCTCCATCACTACCGATTTAACAGCGGCAACCCTCTTAATGATGGATAAGGACACCCAGGAGCGCTTTATTTATCAGATGTACTGGTTACCCCGTGATAACTTTGAGAAGCGGGTAGAGCAGGACAAGATCCCTTATGATAAATGGTTACAGCGCGGCCTGTTACGGCTCTGTAACGGTAACAGTATTAGTTACGGCGATGTTACGGCTTGGTTTTTAGAGATGGTGAACAGTTACGAAATTACCCCGCTCTGGATTTACTATGATAGTTATTCCGCTAAGTATTGGGTGGAAGAGATGGAGAACCACGGTTTTAAAATGGTTAGATGTATTCAAGGGGCTAAAACCTTAAGCCTGCCTATGCAGATGATGGGCGCGGACTTGCAGGCCAAGAAGATTAATTATAGCAATAGCCCTATTCTCAAGTGGAATTTAACTAATCTAGGCGTTGAAACAGATCGTAATGGGAATATAGTACCGATTAAGGCTCAATCGGCCAAGATGAGAATAGACGGCGCGTCCAGTATGTTAAACGCTTATGTGGGCTTATTTGAGCATTACGAAGAGTTTTTAAGGGCTTTATAGGGAGGTGTGGCGTTGAAACTCAAGGATAAGAAGATAACGATATTAAAAAAGGGTTTGGTATCTGATGGCGAGGGCGGCTTTATTGAAGGCTGGGCACCCTTACCGGGGGGCGCTAATATTTGGGCGTACTACCGGCAAACGTCCGGCAAGGAGCTATTCGAGGCGGCCACCGTGAACGCTAAAGAAGAAGTAGTCTTTGAAATTAACTGGCGGAAGGATATTGATACCACTATGAGAATTGAGTTTAGGGGTAGGCAATATCAAATAACGCGCATAGATGACTTTGAGGGGTACAAGGAAGATTTAAAGATTTATGCCTATGTGATTATTGAATAAGGGGGGTGATTATAATTAACATAGCAAGGTTGGAAGAGGCCCTTACAAAAGCTGTAGCAGACTTCCAAGAGAATGTAAAAGCTTACTGCGAAGCGAAGAAAGGGGAAATTACTGAATACGATTTAGAAGAGCTAGGGAAACATACCTTTTATGCTCTTAATGATTTTAAAAGCGCTATTATTGAACACCTAAAGAAAACCAAATAAGCAACCGGCCCCGGTAAATTACCGGGGCTTTTTCTTTTTCGCGAGGGCGCGAATAGCCTGAATATTAGTACCTTTACTTTTGGTACTTTTTTAGTAAGTCCTCCATGGCTTCATCAAGAAGACGGGCCAGGGGGATTCTAGTCTGTTCTGAGAGTTTTTGAAACTGCCCCCAAATAACTTTATCAACGGAATTCGATATTTGAATTCTGGTTTTTAATCTCGCCATAAGTATCACCTCTTTCTATTAAATATTACTATTAACTACTTGCAAGGTCAAGGAGTTAATGCTATACTACTATTAACTACTAGTAATTACTATTACATAGAAAGGGGTTAGAAGATGTCAGCTTTATCAATTCCTTTTGTCGAGGCTTTACTGGAAAGGATCTCTATCGGTTTAGAAAAGGAACTCCGGGAGAACCCAACATTAGCCGGAAGCTATAACCGGCGATTTATTCAAAGTGTTATTGCTCAGGAGATGTTTACCTTCCCTTTTGAAAACCCGGAAATTGAATGGATCTTTGGTGCTTTTGAAGATGCCCTTTATTCCCGGCGGGATAGAATTGGGGTAAAAGCCTCAAAAACTCCAGAATACCGGGAGATAGTGGACGAGCTGGAAGAGATACGCCAAAAACTATCAAGTAGCCCGGAGACGGAGAGAATGGGGCGTAGGCTGGATGAATTAACCGGCAGCCTGCTTTCAGTTGTTGAAGGAGCCTATTACAAACAGGGTATCCGGGACGGCCACAGATTGGCCGGGATAACCAAATAAAACCGCGTAACGGCCCGCCGGGAGCCACGAAATCCCGGCAGAAAGGGGGCTATACTGATGACCTTAGAAGAGAAGATCCAGGAGTTTATAACGTTTCGAAGAGGGGTCTGCGATTATATGCTCCAAGGTGATAGAAGCAGCACGAATAAGCTTTATGTTAGTGCACAGGAGAGCCTGCTAAGCGCTTTAGAAGAGCTTTTGAAGGAGTAAAAGGGGTGATCCACTATGATCCAGAGAATACTACAAGGGGTTAACTGGCTCATTTACAAGGGTATTTGGCTTATATGCTTGGGGCTAAGCATAACAGCCTCAATCCTGCACTATAGGCCGATCAGTGATGATCCCTATTATATGGCCTTGGTGCCGGTTATGATCATAACAGTGGAGTGTCTGGCCCAGCTGATCCTTAGCCAGGGCAAGGCCAACTGGCGAGATAAGCAATACTGGCCCGCTGCGATTAAAATAGGGTTGTACGGGGTGTATATCTTAATCTTCGGAGTTATGAGCAGTATGATGTTCTTTCTCACTAAAGCGACGGTCCAGGAGATAACAGTCGAAAGGGCCCTGGAAAGCCGGGCCAGCGTTCAAGCGGAAATGGCACTAAACGAGGATTTAATTAAGACCTTAACTAAGAGCCTGGGCACGGAAGCGGAGTCCGGCTACGGCCGCCGGTCGGAAGCAATTATGGCGCAGATCGACCGGGTGAAGGCGGAGAACGTTGAGTTAAAAGCCAAAGCCGAAACTCAGGAAGAAGCCATTACCCCCGCCGAAGTTACGACAGGTTTCTCCTCAATGGCCAAGGTTACCGGTATAAGCGCGGATCGGCTAAAAATAATATCATTCGGGGCATTGATCCTCTTCGTTTACATTGGCCTAATCGTGCTTAATCCAGTGGCACCCGCTAAAAATGCGGAACCCAACAAGCTGAAGCCTGTAACAAACGGCCCCGCTCGTAACGTTACGAAACGGCCTGTAACGTTACGCCGTAACACCCCGGTTGTAACGAGTAAGACGGAAGGGTTAAATTGCCCAGTGTGTGGAAAGCCGTTAGAGCCAGGGCAGACATACTGCTGTAATGCCTGCAAACAGAAGGCCTATAGGGAGCGGAAACGGGAGAAAAAGCAATTACAGCAGGTTAAGCGGGAGGCCTTACGCGACAGGAAAGAAGATTTAGGAGGCGGAGTAATTGGCAAAGAGGCGCGCTAACGGTGAAGGGAGTATCACTAAACGCAAAGATGGTAAATGGCAAGCATCCGCTTTAATCGGTTGGGACGCTAAAAAGAACCAACCAAAAAGGGTTTATTTTTACGGGAAAACCCAAGCCGAGGTAAAAAGAAAACTTCAAGACGCGATTCACAGGCACGAAAAAGAGGGAGGATACATTGAATCAAGCCGTTTATATTTTGGCGAGTGGATCGATATATGGTATAACGAATACGCAAAAGCAAACGTGAGACCAACCACCTGGGATAATTATGGCCGGTGGATCAATAACCACATTAAACCAGGATTAGGCGGAATCCTTCTTTGTGAATTGCAGCCTAACCAGATTCAAAAGTTTTACAATAAAAAACTTAAGGAAAAGAAACTAAACGGTAGACCTGGAACCCTTTCCCCCCGATCGGTCCGGTATATGCACGTTCTTATTAACGAATGTCTAGAGCAGGCATTAAAGGAAGGTAAAATCTATAGAAACCCGGCCAAAGCGACTAGAGTACCAAAGCAGGAAAAGAGAGAGGCGGCTTACCTGACAGAAAAACAGATTATAGAATTTATTAAAAACATTTCAACAGATAGATGGTTTACAGCTTTCTTTACGGCTTTAGGAACTGGGTTAAGGTTAGGCGAATTATGCGCGCTAAGATGGGAAAATGTTGATCTTAAAAAAGGAGTTATCCACGTTAAGGAATCCGTTTCAAGGGTTAAAAACGAAGATAAAACCGGCCCAAAAACTAAGTTAATATTTCAGCCTCCGAA
The DNA here is from genome assembly GCA_003511465.1 of Bacillota bacterium. Lineage (GTDB taxonomy): Bacteria > Bacillota > UBA4882 > UBA10575 > UBA10575 > Capillibacterium. The sequence goes on from DOID01000007.1 coordinate 14,400, forward strand.
AACAGCAAAAGGGAAACGGATTATACCAATTCCCGAAGAAGTGGTGACCGACCTTAAGAAGTGGAAGTCTAAGCAGACCCAGGAGGAACTAAAAATCAAAATAAGCGGGTTATATAAAAATAACGGGTTTGTTTTCACCTGGGAAGATGGCCGGATGATTGAACCGGGCACCCTATCAAAACACTTCCTTAAACTGATGAGGGCGAACGGCTTAGAAGGAATACATTTTCATAACTTGAGGCATAGTTATGCGTCCCTACTTTTAAAAGCCGGAGAGCACCCTAAAGTAGTTCAGGAACTATTAGGCCACAGCACTATTCAGGTAACCATGGACATTTACAGCCATGTAGACCCTGAAATTAAAGAAAAGGCAGCGGAAAGTATTAACGACGTCTTTAAAAAGAAAAAGCCTTCCTTGGCGGAGGAAGGGAACTAAGAAATTAACTACATAGCATACCTAGCAGAAACCGGGGATAAAACCCCGGTTTTTCTAGAGTGTGTACAAAGTGTGTAAAAACTCTAATTTATTTATAGCCTGTTTGGCTTAAAGTCTTGGTGCCGAAGGCCGGACTTGAACCGGCACACCCTTGCGAGCGGTAGATTTTGAGTCTACTGCGTCTGCCATTCCGCCACTTCGGCAAAT
>DOID01000007.1:15189-18541 GCA_003511465.1 Bacillota bacterium
TGCCTAATTTTGGCCAATAAAAAAAGGCGGGGTTACCGCCTTTATCTTGAACGATCAGATTAGAGATCGGATGGCCTTTGGTGCGGAAAAGGCCGGAGAAGTTTGGTGAGGAAAGAAACGTCGTCTAATCGGTGGTTAAACTTCATTTCTTTAGTATTAGGATATGCCCAGCGTCAAAAAAGGGCACAAGCCAAAAGCCTTATTTTTCGGGGGAACATTTTACGTCGGGGAGACCGTTTAAAGCGGTGATCAGCGCCGCGCGATGCTTCTCCGGCAGGCGGATGTCCAACCGGACGGTGACCCCGTAATCCTGGTTTTCTATTTCTCCCCCGTAAGTTTGGCAAAGGTGGGTGACGACCGGTAACTGGGGGTAGGGGATTTCTAGGCCTAGGAGGAAGGTCGGAACAAGGAGGCTCCGTCCGGCGGCGACCAAGGTTTCGCGGGCGGTGGAATGATAGGCATCGATCAAGCCGCGGATGCCTAGTTTCTTTCCGCCGAAATAGCGGGTAACCACAACCACAGTGTTGGTTAGCTCCTGTTGGAGGATGGCATTTAAAATCGGCCGCCCGGCGGTACCCGTCGGTTCGCCCTGGTCACTATAGTAGGTCAGGGGGTGATCCCCACTGCCAATCCGGTAGGCGAAACAGTTATGGGTCGCTTGGGGGTGGACCTCGGTTTTGATCCGAGCGACAAAGGCTTGCGCTTCCTCGGCATCAACCACCGACCTGGACTGTCCGATAAAAAGCGAACGTTCAATCTTTTGTTCCCAGGTAAATTCCCGCGCAACAGTATAATAAACGGTTTCCATCTTTCCTCCCATAAGCAGTACTTCAAACATCATTCCACAGAAAGCCGGTCTTTTCCTCCCCCAGCTTTATTTTCTAATCACCACTTTGGTGCCGACCGGAATTAGGTCATAAAATTCTTCCACATCCTGGTTGCGTAGGCCAATGCAACCCCAGGTCCAGTTAGTGCCAAAAGCAGACTTGTCCGCGCCATGAATTCCGATCCCGCCGCCAAGTTTCGTATATTGCGGGGGGATGGCACCCTTTTGGATCGCCGCGACGATCTGCTGGTAGGTCGCACGGTCAATTAATTTTTGCCCCAGTCCACGTTCGGCATCTTCAATGTTGGGATAACTCAGTCTCAACCAACGGGTCCCAAGATATTCATCTTCCGGAGTTAGCACTGATTTTTGACTAACATAAAAAGTTCCTTCCGGGGTCTTGTGGTCACCGGCAATTTCCTTGTCTCCTGGGCCGCCGTCCCCAAATTCGGCATGATAGGTTTTAAGCCAAACACCCTTATTTAAAATCGAAAGACTATGGGCCGATTTTACCACCAGAATGGATAGATCTCTGGAGGAAGTAATCCCTTTCTGACGAAGAATCGCCGTCAGGCTTGAATTGCTGTTGGTTGCTGCGTCATTCCGCAGCGTTGCTCCGCTCGGGAGAACTAGAGCCTGGCCGGGAATGATCAGATCGGATTTAAGGTTGTTGGCCGCCACTAGCTTCTTAACGGTTGTTTGGTATTTCTCGGCAATTAGGAAAAGCGAGTCCCCTTTCCGCACCGAATAACTTTGGCGAGCACTTCCCCGCTGAGCAGGGACTTGAGCGTTTCTATCCTGAGCCAAACAAGGAGACAAATGGAGCGCGAAAACAGAAAGGCCAAGGATGAAAAGGAGCAGAAGCAATTTAGAAGTGGATCGATGCAACAAAGCGATTCGCCTCTTTCTAAAAGTAATATAAAAGGTTACATAATAAGTTTAGCATAAGATTACAAATTTTCTTCCGGTAAGATCTGGATGTCGACGAACTTTCCTTAAAGTACAAATTGGGTGGTCGCTTTTTTTACCGCACTTTTGGGGAAAATACGGTCGAAGAACACTTATCCAGAGGAGTGGTTTGAGATGTTTTCACGTCGAATTGTGCTTTTTTTTTCATCATCCTGTTGATCGGTGGCTCGCTTTTTTGGGGGCTGCCCGAGGGTCCTTGGAGGGAAGGGGACCCCTCGGAAACGAAAATAGGGGCTAAGGCACAACAAAATAAATTAGGGATCGAACTGGAAAAAGAGCATCCGTACGGAAAACCCATTCCAGAAAAGACTAGGCTATGGTGGGAAAATGATCCGGATTTTCAAAGTTTATGTCTCAGACATCAAGCGACGGTACGTCGCGGCGCTTTCCAAACGACCCTTCCCGATCCACTCCCGGGAGAAGAACATAACGTGCAGCTTGCGGCCAGTATAATTGCGGGAAAGGTAGTGAATCCGGGGGAGGTTTTCTCCACCAACGGGGCAATCGGACCGCGGACGACTGAGCGGAATTTCCAAAAAGGGCCTGCCTATTACGGTTCACAGGTCATTCAGACGGTTGGCGGTGGAATCTGTAAAATTGCCAGCACCCTATATAATGTAGCGATCTTAGCTGATCTGGAAATCGTCGAACGGTGGCCCCACAGTATGCTTGTCCCCTATGTACCTCCGGGACAAGATGCCACGATTGCGGCTTATAAGGATTTCCGGTTCCGGAACAATACCGGGTTTCCGCTGGTTATTTGGGCAGAAAGCAAGGATCAGACCCTATATATAGCATTCTATGGAAAAGAAAGGCCGCCGAAGGTAATCTGGCAGCATGAGATATTAGGGCGCTGGGACTATCAGACCATCTACCGGAAGAATGATCAATTGAAGCCAGGGGAAGAAAGGGTGATTATCCCAGGAGCGGAAGGTATGAGGGTACGCTCCTGGTTGACGATTGAAGCGCCGACTGGGGAAAAAACGATCAAAAAAAGAGGGGTGGATTACTATTACCCGTTGGCGCAGGTAGTAGAGCGTAACCCGGGAAAGCGCGCTAAGAAATTAGGAACTATTGATCGCCATTAAAATGATGCCGATAAAAATAAAAGCGGCACCCAGTGTTTTGAGGAACGTTATTTTTTCCTGGAGAAAGAGAAACCCGGCACAGAACGTCACCAAGGGCGAACTGGCTAAGACTAGAGCAGTTTGCCCCACTTCCCCATTTTTAAGGGCAGCATAATAGGCTAGATCCCCGGCGAAAGTAGCCAGAAAAGCCTCGATCGCCAGAAAAAACCAGGTGCGGGGATGGAAAGTGGTAATCCGTTTGAAGCTTCCACTACCGAGGAGCCAGCCAGTCACCAAAAGCACGGTAATAAAAGTGCGCGCGGCCAGACCATCAAAAGTCCGCACTCCTTTTAGACCCAATTTGCCGAAGATTGGGGCTAACCCCCAGCAGATGGCACCAAATAAAGCATAAGCAAACGGACCCAAGTGATCACCCCTTACAACACTTCGGTTAAAAAATACACTTAAATATCTATGCCTCCGTCTGAGA
>DOID01000007.1:18907-22137 GCA_003511465.1 Bacillota bacterium
TTATTTACTGGCAATTGATGTCGATCCTGCCAAATTGGGTGGTACCACGGTTTAAAAACCGTCCCTTTGTGGGCGGTTTTTCTGTTTTTTTATTCAGCGAAGTGCAATAAATATAACTGGAGGGTTTGGAGGAAAGGGGTTTTAACCAATGGGTGGAAAGTTTCGCGAAGTCAATGTGAAGAGTCCCGCCAGTAAACGGGAAGAAGAGATTCTGCGCCAATGGTCAGCTCAGGATATGGTAAAGCTTAGCGTCACCGCCCGCGAAGGGGCGTCGCCGTTTATCTTTTACGAAGGGCCGCCCACCGCCAATGGACGGCCGGGGATTCACCATGTTCTGGCGCGGACGATTAAGGATACGGTCTGCCGTTATAAGACGATGGAAGGCTATCAGGTAAACCGGAAAGCCGGGTGGGATACCCATGGCCTCCCGGTGGAGATTGAAGTTGAGAAACAGCTGGGGCTCTCCTCAAAACTGGGGATTGAAGAGTATGGGATCGAAGCCTTTAATCACCAGTGTCGGCAGTCGGTCTTCACCTACGAAAAGGAATGGCGGCGGATGACCGAACGGATCGGTTACTGGATCGATCTGGATGATCCCTATATTACTTTAAATAACGATTATATCGAAACGGTCTGGTGGATTCTAAAAAAGTATTTTGACGCTGGGCTGATCTACGAAGGCCATAAGATTATGCCCTACTGTTCCCGGTGTGGTACTCCCCTAGCTTCCCACGAGGTCTCCCTAGGGTATAAGGACGAAACGATCAACTCGATTTATGTCCGCATGAAGGTTGTCGGCACCGCGAATGAATATTTCCTAGTTTGGACCACTACCCCTTGGACCCTCCCTTCCAATGTAGCCTTGGCGATTAACCCTGCTTTTACCTACGTGAAAGCAAGACGGCCGGAGGACGACTGCATCTATATCCTCGTCCGGGAACGGGTTGCGGCGGTTCTGGGGAAAGAAGCCGAGATTGTTGAGGAGGTTAAGGGGGAACAGCTGCTAAATCTAGCGTACGAGCAACTCCTCCCCTTTCTAGAAGCAAGTGGACCGTCCTTCCGGGTCTACGGGGCGGATTTTGTCTCCACCCAGGATGGAACAGGGATCGTGCATATCGCTCCGGCCTTTGGTGAAGACGACTATCAATTGGGGCGGAAGCATAACTTACCGGTGCTACAACCGGTGGATAAAGCCGGGAATTTTACCGCGGAGATTTCCCCCTGGGCTGGCCGATTTGTCCGTGACACCGATGATGAGATCACTGCCCACTTAAAGGCTGAAGGGAAGCTGTTCAAGAAAGAGCGGATTACCCACTCCTACCCCTACTGCTGGCGGTGTGATACGGCCTTACTCTATTACGCTCGGAAATCCTGGTATATCGAAGTGACCAAGTATAAAGACCGCTTAATTGCGAATAACAATAAGATTAATTGGTATCCGGAACACGTGGGAAAAGGGCGCTTTGGCAACTGGTTGGAGAATGTCATCGACTGGTCCCTCTCCCGTGACCGTTACTGGGGGACCCCCCTAAATATTTGGCGGTGTGAAAGCTGCAACCGGCTAGACGCCGTTGGTTCCCGCGCGGAACTGGCGGAGCGCGCCTTTGAACCGGTGGATCCGGCAACGATCGATCTGCACCGTCCGTACATTGACGACCTTCATCTGAAGTGTGAGTGCGGCGGGCGGATGATGAGAACGCCGGAAGTGATCGACTGTTGGTTTGATTCCGGGTCGATGCCCTATGCCCAGTGGCATTATCCCTTTGAGCATAAGGAAGACTTTGACCAACTTTTCCCAGCCGACTTTATCTGTGAAGGGATCGACCAGACGCGCGGGTGGTTCTACTCGCTCCTCTCGATCTCGACTTTCCTCTTTGACCAACCGGCCTACAAGAATGTGGTCGTGAATGACTTGGTTTTGGATAAAAACGGCCAAAAAATGTCCAAATCCCGGGGTAACACGGTGGACCCCTGGAGTGTGCTGGATAAATACGGTGCTGATGCGACCCGTTGGTACCTGCTGGCGGTCTCCCCGCCGTGGATGCCGACGCGCTTTGATGAAGAAGGGTTGAAGGAAGTCTCCGCACGGTTCTTCGGGACCTTGTTAAACGTCTACTCCTTCTTCACGTTGTACGCCAATATTGATGAGGCGGACCCTGAATCCAATGACCTGCCGGTGGCGGTACGGGAGGAGATCGACCGTTGGCTGATCTCCCGGTTCAATTCGGTGACCAAACAGATCCAGGTCGATCTGGCCGTTTACGACTTAACCAAAGCGGTACGGGCGATCCAAACTTTTGTCGTTGACGATGTTTCCAACTGGTACGTCCGGCGCACTAGGGACCGCTTCTGGGCACCGGAGATGGACCAGAATAAAAAGGCGGTCTACCGTACCTTATGGGAAGTGCTGGTGGGAGTGGCCAAATTAATGGCGCCCTTTGCGCCCTTCCTGTCTGAAGATATCTACCGCAATCTGGTGCGGGGCGAAGGGAAAAAACCATCGGTCCATGTGGAGCTTTATCCCCAAGCCGATGATGCCCTGATCGATGCCGAGCTGGAAGAGCACATGGGCTTGGTGATCGACCTGGTTTCTTTAGGGCGGGCCGCCCGGAACAAGGTTCAGATCAAAGTTAGGCAGCCCTTGGCAGCGCTCGGAGTTGACCGTCAGTGTGAAACAACGTTAAAACCCATGGAAGCACTGGTCAAAGAGGAACTGAACGTGAAGACCCTTAAGTACGTGGAGGCTCCGGACGATTACGTCACCTATACCGTGAAACCGAATTTTGCGGTCCTCGGACCGAAATACGGTCCATTGATGAAAGCGATCAGCAAGGCCTTGGCCACGAGCGCCGCGGCCGACCTGGTGAAAACCTTGCGCCAAACCGGAAAGCTTAATCTAAACCTTGATGGCGGCCCGGTGGAACTGAGCGCCGAAGATTTGGAGATTCGGACTGAGGATCGCCCCGGCTTTGCCCTAGAGGCGGACCGGGATAATTATGTAATCTTAGACACCGATCTGACCCCGGCATTAAAGCAGGAAGGATTGGCACGGGAGATTGTCTCCAAGGTGCAGAATATGCGGAAGAATGCCCAGTTTGAACTGACCGATCGGATTAAGCTCACCTACTGGGCTGGTCCGGAAGTGACCACCGCCATCCAGGCCTTCAAAGACAATATTCTCGAGGAGACGCTGGCGGTGGAGATCCAGGCCCAGGCTGAGCAGACTGACG
>DOID01000007.1:22358-23166 GCA_003511465.1 Bacillota bacterium
AATTTCCAATATAAAGAAAAGTGTGGGGAAGGATAATGCGTATTGTCGTTGTTGGTCTTGGACGCGTCGGATACAATATTTCGAAAGCCCTCTCCGAAGAGGGACATGATGTTATTATTATCGATAAGGACGCCGAAGTATTAAAAGTCGCCGCTGCTAATTTGGACGTGATGACGGTGGTGGGGAACGGGGCCAGCGCGCGGACGCTGGAGACGGTTGACATTAAAGCGGTCGATATTATCCTTGCCGTGACCGAAAACGATGAACTGAATATGATTGCGTGTATGACCGCCAAACAATGCGGGGTCCCAATGACCGTGGCCCGGATCCGGAATTCCGATTATACTTCCTCCCATCCTTATCTGCTCTCCTATTCCAGTTATGGAATTGATCTGATTATCAATCCCGAACACCTGGCTGCGCAGGAGATCTTCCGGTTAATCGAAATCCCGATGGCCACCGACATGGAGTATTTCTATGAGGGGAAACTAAGTTTAATCGGACTTAAAGTCATTCAGGAAATGGCGATTGCCGGTCAGAAGATCGCTGATCTAAGTCTGGACCGATTTACGATTGTCGCGGTGTCCCGCGGGGAAAAAGCCTTGATTCCGCGGGGGGATACCTGCCTCCTGCCAAATGATAAAATTTTGCTTCTTGGCGAGACCACCGGTTTTCAGCATTTAAATGGATTAATCAAGAAAAAGACTCCCGTCTTCCGGCGGGTGGTGATTGCGGGCGGCGGCTTGATTACTCAATATTTAGTCCGCCTGCTCCTCCAGAAAAAAAAGATCCCGGAGATCATTGTGAT
>DOID01000039.1:0-200 GCA_003511465.1 Bacillota bacterium
AAGGGACATTACTAATCATCCTCCGCAATCATTAACTAGTCAATAATCAACTCAGCTAGCCTTCGTTTCGGGACATGGTGTACGGCCTTTTCATCGCGCCAATATCGGATGTCGCCTTCCTCCGCAGCTTCTTCCAGCACCACTTCTTCCTGCGGTCGCCCTAGCGCCAACACCAACAAGATCTCCAAATGAGCAGGGAT
>DOID01000039.1:435-2072 GCA_003511465.1 Bacillota bacterium
CCAAGGTCACAGTCGAAGTTTTTACTAATCGTGGTATCTCCAAGGATCACAATATAGCCGGTGGGACGCTCCCCGGCAGCTGGACCTTGCCAGTCCTTTAGATAACCTGCCCATTGCAAACAGGGAAAGATCCGGCCATTCCGTTCAGGGGTGGATGATAAAAAATACTTTAAGGGTTGCCGGTTGGCAGCTGACGGCGTACACCGGGCTAAATCCACTAACTCCACCAAAGTGGCCCGTGTTAGCGGTTGGGCTTCGTGGAACCGGCGATAACTACGGTTTTTAAGGATTAAAGTTTTAATCATGATCTTTTGTTTTTCCTTTCGCGAAGCGTCAGTAATAAACTGCGGGCGGTAACAGCGCCCAAAACAACTGCCCCCCCTACCAGCGCCCACGTCCCCGGTTTTTCGCCGGTGAAAAGCAACACCCAGATCGGATTGAGAATGGGTTCGATTAAAGGAATGAGAATCCCTTCCAGGGCAGAGACATGTTGCAAAGCAATACTATAAAGGATATAGGAGAGCCCAATCTGAATGAACCCCATAAAGATGATGACGAGCCAGCCGGTGCGGTCAGGAAAAGGCCCTTGGGCGATGGCCGGTAGCGCAACTACCGCCGTGATCAGATTGCCAAGCAAAACCGATTCCACCGGGATGCCATCCTTCTGTTTACGCAAGAGTACCGCGGTCATGGCAAAGGCCACGCCGCTTACTACCGCTATGACATTCCCCCAGAACGCCCCGGGAGCCAGTTCTTCCTTGAAAAATAAGCCCATTCCGGCAAGGACCACGATGATCGTTACCCAATCAATCCTGGTTGTTTTTTCATTAAGAAACAAACGGGCAAAGAACACCACATAAATCGGGGCCGTATACTGAAGAAGAATCGCATTGGCCGAAGTAGTCATTTTATTGGCCATCACAAAAGTGATCATGGTCGCGGCGTAGGCCAGAGCCGCCCCCCATTGCCAACCTGACCGGTTAAGCTTCGGTTTTTTTAGATAAGCCCACATCAAGATCGCGGCAAAGACACTCCGCGTTCCGGCTAAGGCCACCGGGTTCCAGTTCACCAGTTTAATTAATAATCCGCTTGTGCTCCAAAGGGTGGCGGTTAAGATCAATAAAGCGACCGCTTTCGATCTGTCCATTCCCCCTTGACCTTTTAGTTCAGACATTTGTTGTATTCCTTTCTACAATGAATTGTGGTGAGCGGCCAATATTCTTTGGAAAAGTTAGCTATAGTATATCATTTGGCCCCTTTTATTGCTATCCTCTTTCTCTCAAGGGTTTTTACCCACAAAACTTGGTAGGTTTCACTTTTATTTATCCGGACGGAAACTTGATTCTCCCCTGCATTTATGGTAGATTTAAAGTAATCCTACCATTTTACTAGGTTTAGAAAGGAGCGGGTCCTTTGCTCATTTCAACAAAAGGCAGATATGGTTTGCGGTCAATAGCAGATCTGGTAATAAACGCCCACGACAGCCCTGTCCCCTTACGGACTATCGCCGAAAGACAAGGCATCTCCGAATCCTATTTAGAACAGGTCTTTGCCCTGTTGCGTAAAGCCGGGTTAGTTAAGGCAATCCGTGGTTCTTACGGTGGTTATGTCCTGACCAGACCCGCCCAGCAGATCAC
>DOID01000039.1:2266-5146 GCA_003511465.1 Bacillota bacterium
TGGAGTGCGATAAGATGGATTCCTGTTTGACGATGTCCTTTTGGAAGGAACTATCGGCCAAAATGGATGAAGTCCTCTCGACAACCACTCTTCAGGATTTGGTCAAGAAAGAAAACCCGTTCAGCACAGCCCTGAACGGGGAAGAAGGGGAGGATTAAAATGGAGAAAATCGCTGGGCAAATTACGGACTTAATCGGTAATACACCGCTCCTGGAGTTTACCAACTACCAACGGGAATTAGGACTTGGTGCCCGTCTCATCGGGAAACTGGAGTACTTTAACCCAGCCGGTAGTGTCAAAGATCGGGTTGGTTATGGGATGGTGCTGGCCGCCGAAGCCGCCGGACTACTCAGCAAGGGAAGCGTGATTATTGAACCGACCAGCGGTAACACCGGGATCGCCCTGGCTTCTATCGCCGCCGTCCGCGGTTACCGCATCATTCTCACCATGCCGGAGACGATGAGTCAAGAACGGAGAGCGCTCCTCGCCGCCTACGGCGCTGAACTGGTACTCACTCCCGGCGCCGAGGGGATGAACGGCGCAATCCGCAAAGCGGAGGAACTCGCCGCCGAAATTCCCAACTCCTTCATCCCCCAACAGTTTAATAACCAGGCTAACCCGGCGATCCACCAAACTACCACCGCCACTGAGATCTGGCAAGATACCGCCGGTAAGGTTGATCTGTTCGTGGCTGGAGTCGGAACCGGCGGCACTATTACCGGGGTCGGCGAAGTTTTAAAACAAAAAAAGCCCTCCATCGGGATCATTGCCGTAGAACCAGAAAGTTCGGCGGTGCTCTCCGGCGGCCAGCCCGGTCCTCATAAACTCCAAGGGATCGGTGCCGGTTTTGTGCCTGCCATCTTAAACCGCCAGGTGATCGATGAAGTAATCACCGTCCGTACCGAAGACGCCTTTAGCGCTTGTCGCCGGTTGGTCCAAACCGAAGGTGTCCTAGTTGGCATCTCCTCCGGTGCCGCGCTTTATGCTGCCACCGCGCTGGCGCGCCGGGAGGAAAACTCCGGCCGGATGATCGTTGTCCTCCTCCCCGATGGGGGTGAACGTTATCTCTCCACCCCACTTTTCCAGGAACTAGAGTGAATGCTAAGTCCGACTTTACGATAAACGCTCTTCAATTTTTACCGGTGAATCAGGGGCTAAATCCATCAGGGCATTAATCCGTGGTCCGCTGGAGAATTGAATGGTGATCTTTTTGGCGTTCACATCGACCACAACCGCCTCTTCGTGGGTGTTTAGAACCACAACACTGCCGACCGGATAGTAAGCAATCGAAGTCTCCATCGCTGCCACTACTTCTGGATCGTATTTTTCCGGAGCTTCGGCTTTCAATTGACGGATCGCTTCATGGCTCCATAAGGCTTTGCGGTAGATCCGTCCGGTCGTCATGGTCTCGTAGGAATCAGCCACTCCGACGATTCTTCCGTAAAGATGAAGGTCATCCCCAGCAATCCCCTTCGGGTAACCACTCCCGTCCATCCGTTCATGGTGCTGATAAGCAACATGCGCCACCAAAATACTTAAATCCCGCTCGCTTTTGATAAGTCGAAACCCATAATTGGTATGTTCACGGACAGAAGCAGCCTCCTCATCCGATAACCGCCGAGGTTGCGCCAGGGTCCGCGGGTCGACACAGACCATGCCTAAATCGTGGAGCAAAGCGCCGGTCGTAAGGTCTTTCATCCTATCCCGAGCTAATCCCAGCTTTTTTCCGATCAGTGTTGAAATCACACAAACATTTACGGAGTGCTGGTAATAGTAATTATCATGGTTTTTCAGATCCATCAGGTTATAGAGGACGGAGGGATTCGTCAAGATTTCATCCAGGATGTAATTAACCACATCATTGACCTGTCTGACGTTCAATTGCTGCTCTTGAGAAGCTTTTGAAAAAGAAGCCTTCACCCCTTGCAGGGCTTCCCGCATTGTTTGGTCACTAATCGGAATAGAAAAGTCTCTGATCTCTTCACCATCCCGGTAGACATATAGATTTTCGTAACCCAACGCTTTTAAGCGCGCAAGGTAGGTAGCGTTCAACTTTACCCCATTCGATAACAAAATTTTACCATCAGCATTAAAGATTGGCCGGGCTAGGCACATTTCTTCCGTGATTTCATCCATAGGTAGATATCTCATTTACGACACCAACTTTCCGTAGTTTAAAAAAGTCCAACGTATAAGCAACATCTCTTATTCAATGTTAAAAACAGCTTCTTTTATAATCTCGCCCATGGTTGGATGGGGAAAGATCACCTTTCCCATCTCCTCCGTGGTCATCTTCCGGTCAATCATCAAGCCCGCTCCATAAATCAGCTCTGAAGCGTACTCCGTAATGAGGTGCACTCCCAACAACCGCCGGTCTTCCCGTGCCAGCACCAATTTGCAAATCCCATCTCCGCCTTCATGCTCCGCCAGGTAACGTCCACTGTACCGCATGGAAATTGTATGTTCTTCGACCTCTAGACCTTTCTCCGCCGCTGACAGCGCCGTCTCACCGACAGAAGCCACCTCAGGGTCGGTATAAATGACGGCGGGAATCGTCTCGTAATTTACTTCCTCGTCCTCACCTAGGATCTGCCCGACACAAACTTCCGCTTCCCGGTACGCGGTATGGGCCAACATCGAACGCCCGTTGACATCACCGGCCGCATAAACCCCAGGCACACTAGTCCGACCAGACCGGTCCACTTGGAGACGGCCCTTTTCCACCACGGGGCTGAGGGTTTCTAGGCCAAACCCAGTAAAGAAAGGGTGCCGACCGACACTGAGGAGCACCGTCTCCGCCGTTACTTCTTCCTCCCCATTACCGGTGGTAAACCGTACTTTCCCCGCACTGACCGCTGTAACCGTGGCGTTTAAGCGAAA
>DOID01000039.1:5314-6917 GCA_003511465.1 Bacillota bacterium
ATTTCGCCCCCAATCCGGTCTTGCATCTCAATGACGGTCACCTTACTACCGACCGCATTAAAGTAGGCCGCCATCTCCAAACCAATGACGCCCCCGCCGATGACCACCAGTGAAGCGGGAACCTCTGGGATCGCGAAGATCTTTTCATTGGTCAGCACCGTACCCGCCTGCAGGGCCTCCGCTAGCCCCGTGATCGGTGGAACAACAGGTACCGACCCGGTGGCGATCAACAGATTTTTTGCAGAATAATATTCTTCGCCAGCCTTAATCTTAAATCCTGTTCCGTTCCGACCTTGGATTTTCCCCTCGGCAGCCACCACGGTCACTTTGTACTTTTCCAGCTGACTTTTGACCCCGGCGGTCAGAAGTTTTACCACTTTGTTTTTACGGGCGTTCACTCTTCGCTGGTCAAAACTGAGCTGCTGAGCATGGACCCCATACGCCGCCCCGTTTTGAGCATGGGCATAGATTTTTGCCGACTGGAGCCAGGTTTTCGACGGAATGCAACCGGTATTTAGACAAACACCGCCCAAAGCGCTTTTTTCCACGAGCAAAGTTTGGAGGCCTTTCTTCCCTGCCAGCATGGCGCCGTGATAACCGGCGGGTCCGCCCCCGAGCACAATCAAATCATAAAGCACGAACCTTCCTCCCAAACAATTCGTAATACAGAAGATTAATCGTCTAATAAGGCCTCCGCTGCCCGGTAAGAACTACGGACAAAGGGACCAGCCGCCACATGACGAAACCCAAGCTTTTTCCCATAGGCCTCATACCGGGCAAATTGGGCGGGGGTGATGTACGCCGTCACCGGACGATGGTGACGAGAAGGCGCCAAATATTGACCAACGGTCAACGCTTCACAGCCGGAAGCCCGTAAATCCCGAAAAACCTGTTCCAGCTCTGCTTCTTTTTCACCCAACCCCACCATCAGGCCTGACTTGGTCAAGATCCGGGGGGCAAGCTTTTTAACCAGTGCCAATAGGGCTAAGGAGCGGTCATAGTCGGCTTCGGGGCGGACCGCCGGATAAAGACGGGGTACGGTTTCCACATTGTGGTTGATCACATCCGGCTCCGCCGCTACTACGGCCGCAATGGACTGTGCCTCGCCTTGAAAATCCGGGATCAAAACTTCGACGGTGGTCTCCGGGTTTAGACTTTTGACCGCCGCGATTACCGCGGCAAAGTGATGGGCACCGCCGTCGGGTAAATCATCCCTGGTCACTGAAGTGAGCACCATATGTTTTAATTTAAGCGTTGTCACCGCTTGCGCCACCCGGGTCGGTTCATCCGCCGCAACGGGCTGGGGCTTGCCTTTGCCGATGTTGCAAAAAGCACAATGGCGGGTACAGTTTTGTCCTAAGAGTAAAAAGGTGGCCGTCTTCCGGCTGTAGCATTCCATGAGATTAGGACAACGGGCCTCTTGGCAGACGGTGGGTAATGCCAACTCTTGCAGTAAATGTTCCACTTCGTTTTTTCCTTGATTAGCTTGTACTTTAACCTTCAACCATGCCGGTTTACGCTGTTCCATCCAGTTGCACCTTCAATTCTACCCTTAACTTTTCCGTCTTAGATTATTTTCGGCTATTTCGGCCAGAATATTTAC
>DOID01000039.1:7041-7422 GCA_003511465.1 Bacillota bacterium
TAAAAAAAGAAGCGGTTTTTCAACCGTTTCTTTAGAGCTGATCCAGATCGCGCTCCCCTAGTAAATGAACATCCGAATCGCGGAGTAACTGGATCGCCCGGTCCACTTCTTCCACGCGAAAAACGACAATGGCTTGCTCTGCAGATTTGCCAACAAAGGCGTACATATACTCAATGTTAATCCCCTTATCATCTAATTCCTGCAAAACCCCAGCCAGGCCGCTGGGTTGATCCGGCATCTCGACCGCAAGCACTTGGGTCTCGCGCACGGTCAGTCCTTCCTGCCGCAAAACCGTCAGCGCCTGCTCAGGATCATTGACGATCAAACGTAAAACCCCAAAATCAGTAGTATCAGCCAGCGACAGGGCACGGATATTAATCC
>DOID01000039.1:7690-8006 GCA_003511465.1 Bacillota bacterium
ATCACCCGCTGTGCTTTCCCCTCACTGCGGGGAATGGTTTTTGGTTCCACCAATTTCACCCGGACATTGATCCCTAAGGAGCTTTCGATCTTCCGTCTAATTTTGGTCCCCAGTTCCTCCAGTTTACGGATTTCGCTGGCAAACATCTCTTCCGAGACTTCAATCCGGACCTCCAGATCATCTAAATTCCCCTTCCGGTTCACAATCAGTTGGTAGTGGGGAGTAGTATCGCCGTTTTCCAGTAAAACACTTTCAATTTGCGAGGGGAAGACATTAACCCCCCGGATGATTAACATGTCATCAGTCCGCCCCATGA
>DOID01000039.1:8144-8494 GCA_003511465.1 Bacillota bacterium
CCGGTGCATTCGCTTGGTCGTGCGTCCGCAGGGACAAGCCTCCGGATAAAGGACACTTAGGTCTTTGGTGCGGTAACGCAGTAAAGGAAAAGCCTCCTTCGTCAGCGTGGTAAAGACCAACTCTCCTTTTTCACCATCCGGGAGCGGGCCTTCCGTCTGGGGATCGATGATCTCGGGTAAAAAATGATCCTCGGCAATATGGAGTCCGTTTTGTTCCGGACACTCGATGGCCACACCCGGCCCAATGATCTCCGACAGGCCGTAAATATCATAGGCTTTAATCCCGAACAATTCTTCAATCCGTTTCCGCATCGGCTCCGACCACGGTTCGGCCCCAAAGATACCGTTCC
>DOID01000039.1:8607-9016 GCA_003511465.1 Bacillota bacterium
ACCACGGTTCGGCACCAAAGATACCGTTCCGGAGGGGAAGGGCACGCAGATCCACCCCAACCTCGGCGGCGGTTTCTGCCATGTACAAAGCATACGATGGGGTACAGGCCAGCATCGTCACGCCAAAATCCTGCATCACCTGCAGCTGCCGCTTGGTATTCCCGCCCGACGTCGGCACCACCATCGCCCCGACCAACTCCGCCCCGTAGTGGGCGCCAAGGCCGCCGGTGAACAACCCGTAACCATAGGCTATCTGAATCCGATCATGGCGGCCGCCGCCGGCGCTGATAATACTGCGGGCCATTACTTCCGCCCAGGTTCCAAGGTCCATTTTGGTATAACCTACCACCGTCATCTTGCCGGTGGTTCCCGATGAGGCGTGGATCCGTACCACTTCATCCAGATCAGC
>DOID01000039.1:9337-9691 GCA_003511465.1 Bacillota bacterium
GCTCACTCCTTCTGGTAAAATAAAAAGCCTTCGCCTCTTGCGAGACGAAAGCTTAGCTTCCGCGGTACCACTGCGCTTACTGATCAGTCACTCCACCACAGGGACGGAAAAATTAATCGTCCCGATGGCTGTTCACTGGTAACGGCGGAACAAACCCGACCGATCCTACCACCTGTCTTCCGACGGCTTCAGTCGGCAACTCCGAGGAGAACTTCACTCTGGGCTACAGGGCCTCTCTTCCACCAACAGAGGCTCGCTCTACCTTCACGCCAAGGCTACTCTTCCTCTTCCTCGTCCTTAAAATAATTGATTGCATTATATCATACCGGAAAACAATCGACAAGGAGTTTTTTT
>DOID01000015.1:0-1664 GCA_003511465.1 Bacillota bacterium
ACAGGGAAAATGGATGAACAGACCATGAGTGCTCTTGATCTAGCAGTTGAAGCAGGAATGAATAAAAATGCTCTTGATAAGCTTAGCGTAACTTTAGGACACACTCCCACATGGCTTGAAGTAGCGAAGAAACAATTGGGAAAGCCATATGGATGGGATGAAAGTAAAAAACAATACCCAGATCCCCCAAAGTCCTTTGATTGTTCATCATTTGTAGGTTGGATCTATTCTTATGGATTCAGTAAAAAATTAACGAGAAGAGTTGAATCAATCTATCAAGAAACCGTTAAAGTAGATGAGCCTAAGCTAGGAATGCTTATTGTGTTTCATGGAACATATGATTCGAACTACGATGGGAAAAAAGATGTTAATGATAAATCGCATATTGGAATCTGGCTTGGAAACAATCAGTTTATACATGCCTCTAGCTCAAAAGGTGTAATTATTTCCAACTTAAATACTTATTACAAGAGTATTTTTGATAGTTTTCGAGCTGTTCCAGGGATAAAGTATTAAGAGGTGAATTGCATGAAAAAACTAGGACTTATATTGGCATTCCTTTTAATTGTTTATCCCTGCTATCCAAATGCTAGAACTCCGGAAAGTCAAGTAAATAAAATAATAGTATTCGATATGAATGAGGATCAAAGAAATGAGTTGTTAGCACAAAAAGGACAATTCGTTACAATTTATTCTTTTAATGAAAATGGAGATTTGAAAAAAACGAACGAATTTAGCATTAGTATTCCAATAAGGAATATCTTTACAGCTAATAATGAGGTTTTTATCTTTGATAACAAGGCACTATATTTATGTGAATTTTCGAGTGATGAGATAGGTCTGATAAAAATAGTAAATTTAGATTCTATGATTGATCTAATATATAATGTTTATCAGAATAATAATGATCTGATTGTTACTGCCGCAAAAATTCGCGCATATGAACCGCTTAAACTATCCTTGGTTATCGTAGAAATAGACGTAAACAAAAATACCGTACTTAAGGAATTAAAGACTGTTGACTGGATTCATAGTGTATATACATATAATGAGAATGGAATAAAATTTGCTGTTATTACCGGTATTCAAGATAAACTTGGTAAGTTAATGATATATGAGTTAAAAGACTACCAATTAAATCGAATTTCAACCAATGAGATCCCCAATGACATAAATACCTTGTCCTACGTTCTTATTAAAAATGGAATAATGTATTTTTCAGGTTGGTACGGAGATATTGAAAGTGATGAAGCTTTTCCGGGAATATTTGCATTTGATTTGAAAAAACAGCTGTTTAAAACAGTAATCGATACTGGTTTGATTGCAAATTCAATAGAGATAAATGATCTTAATAAGGATGGTAGAAATGACTTGATTTGGGCGGATACTAAAAATATCTATGTGGAAAGTAATATTATCGATTAAATTCGATAAAAAGGCCTCAACAGACCCTAATCTAATTTGCGGTTAGAAGTTTAACTCCCTGACGAACAATGCTCCATAAGTTCTTTAAGATCCACCCATAAATCATCAATGAGCAGTTCCTGGTAACCGGCGTAGCCTCTGCTCAGCACCTCTTGCCCCACTTGCTTTAAGGTATTATCCTCTAACCGCTCTAGTTGTTTCAACCGCCCAGCGGATAATTTGCGTTCGGAGATCGCTCT
>DOID01000015.1:1870-7862 GCA_003511465.1 Bacillota bacterium
ATCGCCCCGCTCTTCGACAATAGTTCCAAGATGACGATCGTCGCCAAATTGACCTGTCCATTGGTGCAGACCAGGGGTGGGGCTCCTTTACCCCTCTCCCGGCGCCACCGGTCGGCGAGGGCGGAAAAAACCGCCGGATTCTCCAGGACGAAGGCAAAGCCGGTAGGACTTGTGACCTGTTCAATCCGGCTCAGGTTCTCCAAGGAGAGTTGAAGGGTCTCTCCGCTTTGGTAAAATCCTGCCCACCCTGGGTGCAGATCCGTCCCCTTTTCCCGCCCCAATAGACCTAGACAGATGGTGTAGTTGGAAATCTCCGTATTAAAGAGTCCCCCTTTATACAATAACTCCGCTTCAGCAAAGGCGCTACCGGGTTTTCCCACCTGAAAATAATGACTCAAGGCGTATAGGAACAATTGTCGGGCCGGTCTCGTCTTGTCAAAATAGTGGGGATCAGCGGTAATTTCCGCGGCAAAGAGGGCGATTTGAGTCCCATCCCCGGTCAAACAGGGCAGCTTAGCCAGGGCTTGTCCGACGGCCTTCAGATCCCGGCTTAAACCTTCCCGATCCTGTTCGTACCTAGTTGCCAGGATTGTATAGGCGTTTTCTTTCTGCGCCAAGGTATCCTGTAGCCAGTGGGCGGCGGCAGATGGCAATTCCTGAAGCACAGAAGCGAAAAAGCGCTCCCGGTCTTGTCGATAGCGGGAGCGTTCTTCTTTCTTAGAGAGCAGCTCTTCTCCCCAGTAACCGTGGAGGATCTCCTCCAGACTTAGATGGTGGAATTTCGTCCAGCCGAGCGCGGCGGCCAAATCAGCAACTTTAATAATAGCTCTGGTTTTTCCCGCAAAATCCTGCCGCAGAAAACCGGCTAAGTCTGTTCTTTCTTCAGGGGTCAGCTCCGTAAGGCGAATCCGCCCGCCCAGCGTCCCTAGAGATCGGTACTTTTCCTTCAGCGCGCAAAAAAGACGGTGAAACCCGGGACGGTTCCGGAAATAGGCCACTGCTTCCCGGTAAGTGGGATTTTCCGCCGCTTTCGGCCTTTTATGTTCATGATCCTGCTCCATCTTTCCGGTAACTCCTTTATTTAGACAATTATCGTGCGATCGCTTCCTTCGCCGTCAACTCCCCAGTGGCCAAGTCATTGGTCACCAACTCCCGGACCTGTCCGTTCCAGCGGTAGCGGATTACCGAAACAAAATCGGCGTTATTCGGCCGGACCAGTTCACAGATGGAGAGGGCCGGGACGGTATCGTAATCGCCCCAGAGAATCTGGGAGTTCATTACAAAATTCAGTTCCAACTCTTCCAGGAGGCGGAACATGTCGCGTATATTATTCTCGTCTACGCCGGCAAAGGCCTCATCCAGGGAGATTAGACGGGGCGCGTCCGTTCTCGCCGCCTCGTATCTAGCGTATACTGCTGAGAACAGTGGAACATACATGGCCATGGCTTTTTCGCCCCCGCTAAACCGGTCAAAGGCGTTATTGGTCATTTCCCGCTTGCGCTCGCCGGTTTTGGTGTAGAAGAGCTGAAACTCAAACCACTGCCGGTAGTCCAGCACTTCTTTGACCAGTGTATGAAAGGTCTTGGTCACCCCGGCCTCTTCTAAACCCTTACGGGCTTGATTGATTTTCGAACGGAAATGCTCGGCCAGCCGTTGGAAATCCTCGGACCGCAGGAGACTGGCCTCGGATTTTAATAAACTGACCAGTTCGGCGGTGTCCATCTGTTCTTCGGTCTCCGCCGCCCGACTCTTCCAGGCTAGGCTAAAGGTAAGCCCGCTGGAAGTATTCATCGCCGCCATCAAACTGTTCATCTTCCCGACCCACTGTTCACTGTGGTAGATCTTGGCTCTAATCTTTTTACTGATGGTATTGGCTAGTACATCTTCAAACAATTGCCGGTCGCTGTCGCGGAGCAATTTTTCGTTTTCTGTGATCGAATCGGCCAAAAAGCCGGCCAAGGTTTGGAAATTGACGTCCCGTCCTTGGATCCGGCCTCGGATATCGAGGCGTTTCAATTCGGCGCGGGCTTGGTTTAGCGTGGCGCGTTCCTCCGCCGTCAACTCCACATCGCGGTGAGGGGCGTCCGGACTGTCCGGCGTTGTGGGTAGCCCGCTCTCCTCTCCTTCGGCGGTCACCGGGTTAAAAAGATAGTCCAGGGTCAGTCGGTACTCGGTCAACTGGTGGCGCACCTCGTAGTACCGTTCCTGCAAAACGCGGAGGTAATCTTCGGGGGATTTGGTTTCGCTCCGGTAGTCTTTGTATTCCTCCCGGATCCTTTTAGCCAGCGCTGAAAGGTTATCCTGAACGGAAGCAATGGTGACATAACCAAGATTGCATTCTTCCGCGAAACCCTGCCGCCGAATCCCAGCGTAAAACCGGCGAAAATACATTTTCCGACGCAGGCCGGCTAGTTTTTCCTTGGTATCCGCCGCCTTGTCCTTCCCACTTTGGGCTTGGGCGGCTGCCGCTTCCCGCTCTTGCGGGATGGCCGCCAGCCGGGCCAGGCAAGCTTCGCTCGCTTTGAGCAGGGATTGGTAGTCGGTCTGTTCCAGTGTTTCCCGGAGACTGCGGATCACCTGTGTCTCCCGGTCGATCAGCCGGTTTAGCCGTCCCAGGTCATAGCGGAGATCATCCAGGTCCCCCTCGACCTCAGCCAAACGCTCTTCAAGTGCGGATAAATTAGCCCGTTTCCCCAAATATTTAGTGTGAGTGGTCTCCAGATCGCGGAGGGTATCGGCATATTCCTCTACTCCGTCTTCGGCAGCGGTAACGGCCTCCAGGTTGACCGGGAGCTGGATCTTAAGGGTCAATTCCCTAATTTCCTCTTTGGTCTCCTTGAGCTTGCGATAATAGGCCTCCGCTCGCTCGGCTTTTTCCGCCACTGCTTTCTTTTTGTTTTCTAAGGTTAATTCGCGATCGCGTAAGGTGGCGTAGGCGGTTTCCAGGTCTTCTTTCCCCGGAAAAGCGGCGAATTCCGCCGCCAGCGCCCGGCCTTGTTCTTCCTGGGTCCGGATTTTTTGTCCAAATTGGGCGATTTCCCCTTTTAGTTCCGCAACTTCCCCGCGGAGACCTTCAATTACTGCTTCCCGGTAGCGACGGCGGGCTTCCACCCCAATATATCTGCTTTGATAGACGGCAGAGACCTCTCCTTTAAGCACTCCACCGACGCCGAAGCGTCCTTCCTCGGTCAGATAGAGCTGATCCGGGTTTTCCTCAATCATGATACTCCGGATCACCAGATCCACTTCTTCCGCAGAGACCGGGGAATTGCTCCCCACCGCCGGTTGTAGCCAATTGGCCAGATCGGCCGTCATCAGTTGCAATTTGGGGAACAGATATTGCTCGGCGGCGCCTTGGGGCGAGCGGCCAAGCTTACCTTGGTATTTGGCCGGCACAATTAGCGCATCCAGAACGCCCATGGTCGCTAAGGCTTCTTCAATCTTGCCCCGTAGTTCCTCCGGGATCTCCGGACGAAATTCCACCGCTTGATAGAAGGGGATAAACGGGATCCCCGCCTCCTTGAGCCGGGCCCTGTTCCGGAGGACTTCTTCTCTACGCGCCGGCTCCGGGTCTTTCTTGGTCAGCCATTCTGCAAGTTCTCCTTCTTTCGACTGTAAAATCTCGATCCGGCCTTCCTTGGCTGCCGACAAGTTAGAGATGGCGGTGAGGCGTTCTTTATCCTGTTCCTCCCGGACAGCCCGGACCACCGCGATCAGGTCATCATAGCTTTTCTCCGGATATTGGTTGACCGTTCTTTGCAAACGGACCATCTCTTCTTCTGTGGGAATGAGGAACCGGTTCGTCTGCCGCCAGGCGTAGACCTTTTCGGTGAATTCTTCTTTGATCTCAAAAAGCAGCTGTTCGGCTTGGTCGAAAGCGATTCCGGCTGTCTCCTGTTGTTTCTTCGCTGCTTCCAATTCGCCATAAGCCTGGTCGTAGGCTCGGTTACGCTCTTCTTCTTCCCGCAGTTTAGCCAGGATCTTGCGGACCTGTTCCTTATACCGCTGTAGCTCCTTCTTGAGCGGCACAAAGTCTACCTCCGCCATCGGGTCTATGGGGAAATCAGCCAGGATAAAAAAGTGTTCGTCAAAGCAGGTTTCTTTAGCGAGAGCGTCTAATTCCGCCCATAGCTCCTGCATCATCGTCTTCAGGGGGCCAAGGTCGTTTTGGGCTTGGGTGAGATCGGTCCGCACCTTAACCTCCCGTTCCTCTTTTTGCTCCACAGCGCCGATCTTCAGCGCCTTCTCCTTTTCCCACTCCGCAAGGTCGACCGTGTGTTTGTTCAGTCGTTCCATAATCCGGAAGCTATCGTGTTGCATCAGCTCCCCCTGTTTGACCTGGAGAGCTTCTTGTTCGCTTTTTAAGGTGGCTAGTTTTACTTCCGCCCCTTGGTGGAGCTGTATATACTCTTCTACCGCGCTTTCCAGCCTTTTCTCCTCAGCTTCCGCCTTAACCACCTCTTCGGCGCTCTGCAGGTATTTACCGGCTTTCTCCCAAAGGAGAAAGGTATTATATTTATCAAACTCCCGGCCCAGCCGGTCGGTGGCCTTTTTACTCTCTTGCAACTGATCAAGACGGCTTTTGATATTGTCCATGTTTTCAATGGCTTCAGACATGGGACGCAGATCTTCATCGGAGAGGGGTTGCAGGGAATTGGTGAGAATATCATAAATGACCGTAGGTTTGAAATCCTTGGACAGTTTAGGCGTACGTAGTTGGACCAGAAGTTTAATCAATTCATCATACTCTTCCAGCCGGTCGTAACCGAACAGGAGCCGGTTGACCATGGCCATGTAATCTTTCTGCCGTTCATGAACCTCTCCGCCCTCGCCGACCCGGTTCTTCAGTTCCTGCTTGGTCAAGGGCACTTTCTCCCCGGTCTCTTTTACCAGCTGGAAATTGCGGCCTACTCGCCGCCCATCGGTCAGGGCGAATCCCCAAAAATCCATGGGACGCCCCCGTTTGGCGTGAAGGCCCAATCCTAAGGTCAGATACTGGTCGGACTGGGCTTTTTTAAACTCCATATATAGGTAACCGGTACGCTCATTCTCCCCGGTGTCTTCCTCGCCCAAAAGATAATTTTCAAGCTTCCGGGCGCGTGAACCAAAGGGGTCCAGCCGCTCCGGGCTCTTGTTGCCGTCCAGTAAAAGTGGGATGAAGCTCTGCATGGTCACGGATTTTCCCGAGCCGTTAGCGCCCCGTAGTAACAGGCGGCCTCCGGTAAAGTCGAATTCTTCCTCATCGTAATACCAGAAATTGAGGAGACCGATGCGGTTTATGATCCAGCGGTTACTTGTCATCCTTTTTCCCTCCGAAGTCTTCCGGATAATCGCCGCTGACCTTACCGGCGGGCGGCAAAATCCTAATCTCTTGCTTATTGACGATTTCTAGCAGAGAGAAACCAGCCATGTACGAAATAAGTTCCTGATATAACTTATCGACGGTCAGCTCGCGGAATTCCTTACTCCAGCCCGTCCCATACCGCTCCCGACAGGTATCAATTACCCTCTCCAATCGGTCTCGGGCGATTAAGATCCCATCATCGAGTCCGGGGGTGAGTGCGCCGGTCTCCACCAAGCTCCGGAGTTCGGTGCATACCTGAATGGCAATGCCGGAGATGACCTTCTGGTCCGGCAAGGTATCCTTGAAATTCTTCTCCGCATTCAGCATCAAGACGGCGCAGGATTTATGAATGTGTAGACCACTCCCTAACAGCTCTTCCACATCCTTTTGGAACATCGCCCGGAAATTTTTTAAATAGAGAAAATCCTGGTCCTCCGAGCCTTCCGCTAAAAGCGCAGGCGAAAGAAAAAGCCGCCGGTAAACCCGGTGCCGACGGAGAGCGCCCCGGTCCGGGTCCAGGTCGAACCCTTCATCCTGCTCCAAATCCCGCCAGCTTTGGTAAGACAAAATGTTTTGGGAGAAGTTACGGGCAAAATAGCGGGAAAGGCCGGTGGATTCGTACAAAACCTCCGTCTCCGGTTCGGTGGC
>DOID01000015.1:8226-12358 GCA_003511465.1 Bacillota bacterium
TGATCAAATACGGGTTAACCACTAGGCGATAACCCAGTTTCGTTTCGATCAGCGGCTTCAGAGCGGGGAGCACATCCTTCACCTGTTGATACAGTTCTTTCTCCTCTTCCTTGATGATCCAGAAGTTCTCAAGTAAAGCTTCAAATTCTCTCATCACAACGTCCCTCTGTTTTTCCCGTTTTCCGCGTGGACGGGAGCTGGCGGGCGGAGAGCGCCAAGCCCCCGCGCTCCCTTTGCTTCCTCAAAGCGGATAATGTAGGCGGGCATCTCTAACTCTCCATCGGCGCACCGCAGCAGGCACCTGTCCCCGTGGGGTGGGTCCAGCAGGCGGAAGACCCGACCGTCTTCGGTCTTACCCCGACGGCTTACCGTGGAACAAGCCCTGCTCACCCAATGTAGCAAAGTGATCCGCACATGGGCCGGGAGCTCCGGCCCGTCCGCCAAAGCCGCAAAGTCAATTTGATCATCTTTAATGTAACTTTGGATCACGGCTTGTTCCCGGTTAATTTGGTCAATGTATTCCCGGTAGAGGCGCTCCTTCTGCACGCTTTTATCGACGATCGGCCGTTTCGCGGTCTTCTCTTTATACCGACGAGTTCGCGGCCGAATCTCCACCATCAGCGGCGGCTCCGCAAAGACGCTACTGTTTATACTCTCGGTGGTACGTTCCAGGTCTCCTTTGAAGTGACGGGAGTTAAAGACGCCAAAAGCCAATGCCGACAGCTTATGGCAATCCGCCGCCTCGGGGCAGGCCAGAAAAAGTTCGGCCAGTTTTTTGTATTCTTCTTTCCGGTTCGCCGCGCTGTTTAAAGCCTCCACAATCCGCGCGGCGTAGCGTGTAATCTTTCTGACCAACTCATTGGTGATCTCAAAAAGTTTCACCACTTCGCTACTTCTCATCGCTGAGCCTAAAAACCATTGCCGCAGGCTTTGCCAACGGCCTTGAATGTTTTCCATGATCTCCTTTTCGCTGACGATTTCCAGACGGGGGATGGATTTTTCGTAAGTAAAAACGTTTACTAAGACCTTTTCGACCACCCGCTGCTCAAAACAACGGAGCTGTTCTTCAATCCAATATGAATTAGTCTGCAGGCCTTTAATGAAATCGCGGAGATAATCAATGACTGAATCTTTGTAAGCAATAAACGCCGTACTCTTCATCAGTTCTTCCGCCCGCAAGCTGTGGAAGCTTCTGATGTAATCCTGATAGTTCTGGTTTAAACTCTTAAAATCGGCGTTGAGCCCATGCCACCAGGACCCAACCGTCTTCGGATCGGCCTCCACCATCTCCGGCAAGCGGGCAACAGCTTCTCTGATCCGCTCAATGTAACCGGGTTCAAGAGAAGCGCCTTCCACCGACAGGTTTTCCAAAGTCATGGTCATTCGTTCAATCTCCACTGCGTACTCGGAGAGCTGATACCGGAATTGCTTAGTCTTGAACTCCTCCGGTGTCCTGGCTTTCGCCGTATCTTGCACCGGGACGAGGTTCCCCCATTGCACCAGTGTTTCTAAGTCCTGTTGGCACTCTTCGAGGGTATAGGCAGCAAACTCCGAGTGACTTCTTAGTTCCGCATAGACCTCTTCCTTATAGAGCCAGTATTGTAATTGTTCGTATTGATAATAAAAAAAGCGCATAATCGGCCGGTAGCGCCAGGAATTCTCTGTCGCCAGGTATTTCACTTCTTGCAGGGGCTTGGTTAGTTTTATGCCGATTTCCATTAAGTACTATCCTCCGTCGATCCGGAAATTTATCATGGAAAACTTCTCGATCCAGACCTGGATTCCCTTTAGAAATTCCCTAATTCGTTCCATCAATTTTCTGGGTCGACGCAAGAATATTAAAGTTGCTAAGGAATAATCGAAACAGCCTGACGGCATTGGCGAAACTCCTCTTTATCCCACAAAAGAACAGAAAAATAGTCCCAATGCGCTTTCGGTTACCCTTGGTGCTCGGCCCGTTTCTTGTCCTGCAGCCGGTGCGGTTTCAGCCATGGAGGGAGAGCAAGTCTGAATTTCCTTTTGCCCCGTAACGACATAACGATGCTTTGCAGCACAATGAAGAGATACAGCAAGAGCCCGCTGACGATCGCTTGTAAGTTCGATTGGACACCCGCCGCCCGGATCAGTTCATTGATGGTCAGCAGGGTCAACGTACCGATTGGCGCGCCAAGCAGGTTCCCCACGCCGCCGTTGAGCAGAATGCCGCCAATTACATTCGAAGCGATTGCTTTCATTTCAAACAACGCCCCGTTTCCGATATTGCCAGCTCCTGTTGTCATGAGGTACACAAAGCCTGAGATACCGGCGGTCAATCCGCAGATCACGTATGAGAAGAATATTGTTCTCTTTACGTTGATTCCGAGCATCCGGGCGCTCTGACTATTGCCGCCAACAGCGTAGACATTTCGCCCGAAACGCGACCACTTCATAAGGGCGGCATAGAGGAGAACAAGGACTACCACAACGATGACGCTTGGTTTGATTTCACACGGGATGAAAAAACCCAGCCTGTTTTCCGTACCAAGCCAAGGAATCACTATTCTGAAATTCCGCAAGGCAACAAAAGCAGGCATGGTCACGTTGATCGGATCTTTATGGAGTGTCGTCAGCAGCCCTTGCGCTAAGAACATTCCGGCCAGCGTTATGATAAATGGCTGTATTTCAAGATAGGCAATGAGATATCCATGCAAGAGACCAAAGGCGGTCCCGATCCCAAGCGCCAGAAATAAGGCGCCCCAAACGTTCCCTATTCCCGATTCCAGCAACATAGCACAGGCCATGGTTACCAGGCCGCATACGGCGCCGACAGAAATATCGATGCCTCCTGCGATCATAACGACGCACAAGCCAAGTGTAACGATAAAGAGCGCAGCGTTCAGGTTGAACAAGTCAAAGAAGGTCTGAAACTGCATGAAACTACCCGGATAACTGATCAGGGCAAACCCATACATCAGTACAAAAATAATCCCGGCGATCATAAAAAGAAGATTCGAATTCGAAAGTCTAGTTTTTGATTTGGTTGTGTTCAAGGGTCGCATTCTACTCCTCCTTCTTCCCAGGTGTATCCGTTATGGAAATCCCTGCATTGTTTAGTCCATCTGTCTGGCGTTCGGAGTAGCGAACGACGATGGTTTTCGCCTTGTCTAAGACTTTCCTGACAAAAACCCTAACCACCGGCGAGGCAATTACCATAAGAATGATAATGAAGACTGCCTTGAAGGCCTTAATGGCTTCGGGGTTTACCTCCAGCCGGAGCAGAGTCCTGTTCAGCATCTCAATCGTGTACGCGCCGATAATCGAACCGGAGATGCTGAATTTTCCGCCGCCCAGCGAGTTTCCGCCTAATGCAACGGCGAGAATCGCGTCCATCATGATAAACTTGAGCAGATTGACACTGTCGTGGCGCCCTGCCTTGTTAACTGCGATGAAACCTGCGACCGCGCTACAAACTCCCATAATCAAAAAGGTCAGGAAGATAATCTTTTTCGGGTCGATCCCGTTTAGACGCACCGCACTTGGGTTGATTCCCACAGATTCCACATAGAGCCTGAGATTTGTGGTCTTGAGTACCACGGCAACGATGGCGATGAAGACGGCGGTCAAGATTATTGGTGTCTGGATTGGCACTCCCGGTATTACGGTACCGATTTGATTCGATATCTCGTTCGCCAAGATGGGAGATACTTTGCCGTCAATCATAAAGGCGACCGACCTGCCCCCTAAAAACAGGATGAGGGTCGCAACCATTGGCTGAACCTTGAAGACCGAAACCAGGGTGCCGTTGAAGGCGCCGATGACTAGCCCGGCCACGCAGCTGATGAGGAAACCCACCAGGATGGTCCACAAGGTGACCTCTCCGGCATTTAAGACATAAAGGACAAAGATGGCGGAAGTAATGGCGCCAATCTCACCGATACTTATGTCCTGCCCTCGTGAGGCCGCAGTAACTAAGGTCATACCGATTGACAAAATAACCAACTCCGAGGCGCCGAAGAGGATATTCGGTATGTTCCCGTAAAATGCACCGTTTACCATGGTAATGCTGAAGTAATCAGCGCCCTTGATCAGATTAATGATAATGAGTAACACCAGAACAGAGAGGGGAAGGAATAGATGAGACAAGCGATAGAAG
>DOID01000092.1:0-1519 GCA_003511465.1 Bacillota bacterium
ACTGGCGCATCAGGAACACCCCAAAGGGACTGAAGGCCTGTAGTAAAATGAGGGCCATGTGTTTATTGACCAGGCCTAAGTTGCGCAGCAAAATAAATTGCGGGATCATGACGACTTGAAAAGGCACGATCATCGTCGCGATATACGCCACAAAAAGTCCGTTTCGTTCCGGAAATTTCATTTTGGCAAAAGCATAAGCGGCCAAACTACAGGTGAGCAACTGGAGAACGGTAATGACCACTGTTAGTTTGATCGTGTTAAAATAATAGCGACCAAAGTCGATCTTCGACCAAATTGTCAGGTAGTTTTTCCACTGGGGCTCTTTCGGGATCCACTGAATCGGGAATTGAAACACCTGGATATTCGTCTTCAAGGAAGCCGAAAGCATCCAGAAGAAAGGCAGCAGCATCAAGAGGGATGAAGCAATTAAGGGTATTATTAAGTAAAGACGTTTGTTTTTCATGGAATCCATCCTTTCATCTTTCTTAATCTTTCAGGGAAACACTCCCGCTAATCCAAATATTTGACCCATTTTTCTTGAAGCCGAAACTGGACAATGGTGAAACCCAAAATGATCAAGAAAAACGTCGTCGCCATCGCGGAGGCATAACCGAAGTTTTGGTTGACAAACGCCTGTACATAGATGTAGTAGACCAGCACCGAAGTGGCTCGCCCCGGCCCTCCTTGCGTCATGATATGAATCTGATCAAAGACTTTAAAAGAATAGATTAGGTTCATGGTCACGACAAAAAACATGGTGGGCGTCAGTAGTGGTAAGGTAACGTAGCGAAATTTTTGCCAGGATGTCGCTCCATCAATTGTGGCTACTTCATACAAATGGCCAGGGATGCCTTGTAAGCCGGCGAGAAACATCATCATATAATAACCGGCCGATTTCCAGACCGTCATGATAATGACCGCCGGCATCGCCCAAGTCACCGACGAGGTCCACCGCGGCGGACTGGCGACCCCAACCGCACGTAAAAAATGATTAATGGGGCCCATATCTGGGTTATAGAGAAACTGCCAGACCACAGCAACCGCAATGGTCGAAGCCACATGGGGAAAGAAGTGAATTGAACGGATAAACTTGACGCCACGGAAAGCCTTGTTCAGGACCAAAGCCAGAAGAAGGGCAACCAGCACAGTCAAGGGTACCGTTAGACCGGTGAAGTAAAGGGTGTTCCAAAAGGCAATTTTAAAGCTGCTGTCGCTAAACATCATCTCAAAATTACGTAACCCCACGTATTTAAGGGGTGAATAGCTGTCCCAGCGGACAAAGCTCAAACCAAGGGCTGCAAATACCGGGAGTAATGTGAAGACAATGAAACCGATCAAATTGGGTAAAAGAAAGCTGTAGGCAGTTAACCGATTTCTCGTGACTTTATTCAAGCGATCCTCTCCTCCCTTATAATAAAGTACCCTGTGCCGCTCTCGTACAGGGTACTTCACGTCGAACCTACCTAGAAAATAGCCCATGTTGTTCACTTAGAAAAGAAGAGTAGTCGGCGTGAACAAC
>DOID01000092.1:1661-1949 GCA_003511465.1 Bacillota bacterium
TTTTCATCATTTCATGTGCGCGGGCAGTAGCCAGCGTGAGCGACTACTTGCTATCCAATTACATTATTGATTCAATCTGGTGATTTCTTCACGTCTTTTTTCCATATCAGCGATGGCCTGATCAATACTCTTATTCGCCGTCATCGCCAGCTGAATCTCTTCTTCAACCATCTTGCCGAGGAGACCGGAAAGGGGATGGGCCGGCCACTCCATATGCACGATATTGGTGACAAGCGCCTCTCCGCCATCGCTGGGGAATCCTTCCACTTTAGCAAAGCTTTCAAAGAC
>DOID01000092.1:2154-4043 GCA_003511465.1 Bacillota bacterium
TCCAATTTTTTGGTTTTGGTGTTAATCACCACCGGCGTCACATTACCAATCGTCGAGTGTTCAATCCCTTTCCACTGCGGAAGACGGGCAATTCCCCAATTCACATTGTGTAGTCCTTCCTTGGCATCCTGAACAAGGGCTTGCATATACCAAGTTCCCATGTAAATCATGCCGATATTTCCCTGTTCAAATAAACCCCGGTAGTGGGCGCTCATCGAACGGTTGGTGGCATAGTCGGCGGCTGATTTATCAACCATTTGGATTTGGTAAGCCAGTTCCAGACCATCTTTCAACATGGAATAAGGGCCTTCAACCAGGTTACCCATGTTCTTTTGTAAGCCGAACATAAAATAGGTGCTCGCCCAGGTATGAATGTACGCCCCATATGTGCGCGCGGCACCTTCACCCTTCGTTAGGAGTTTCGCTGTTTTCTGGAAATCAGTCCACGTCATATTATTAGACGGGTAGGCCAACCCCAAGCGGTCAAAAAGGTCTTTGTTGTAAAACAAGATCCAAAAGTCTCCCCGATAGGGTAAACCATAGATCTGATCATCGATCACAACATTGTCGACATTGCCGCCATATCCGGAGAGGTCCACCTTGTCACGGGCAATCAAACTATTCAGGGGCATGATTTGTTTTCTTAAAACAAGACCGCCATACATCGTCGGATCCTTGGCATAGAAGACATCAATATCCTCGCCGCCGGCCAACATGATCAGCATCTTATCCGGGTATTCCGACGCCGGCATATCATAGACTTCTACTTTGATGTTGGGATGGGTCTTCTCAAACTCGGCGATCAGTGTTTTATCGTACTGATTCAGCTCATAGTCCCAGCAGGCAAATTTCAGCGTGATCCCGGATTTAGCCTGGGTTACTCCAATTAGTGAGACCGACAACAACCCCACTAAAATCCAAACAAGCAGTCCCTTCCTCATCAGCACATCCTCCTTAATGAATTTTACAGTTTAATAATATTGTTTTCCGACGCGATGGTAAATGTTTAATCATTCGTTTTTTTATATTTTGTAACGATCTTGTATCTAAAAAAAGAACGCCGCCAAACAGCGTTCCGAAATTATTGACTTTTATTTGGATTTGTTGCAGTTATTTTCGCTTTTTCGGTAATCAAGGGGGGTTAAGCCAACTACTTTCTTAAAGAGCCGGTTGAAGTAATATTGATTGGCGTAACCAACCATATGGCTGATTTCATATACCCGGTAATAGGTCTCTTTTAGCAGTTCCTTTGCCCGTTCCAGACGGACCAGGGTCAAGTACTCGGAGTAACTCATCCCTAAATGTTCTTTGAATAGCGTACTAAAATACGACGGAGTAAGTCCCACGGTTGCCGCTACTTCGGGAAGGGATACTTGTTCAGCATGGTGTTCACGAATATACCGTTTGGCTTCCCCGATTACCCTTGGGTAGTTCTTGGTTTCTTCTTCTTTAACGAACTGAGCCAAGTCTTTCTTTAGCTCCTCCAGCCACGCCAAGACTTGACTTAAATTCACCATCTGGAGTAACTCGCGATATGTTTGGTAGCTTGAGGTAAGGATCTCCTCCGGTTGCAACCCCTGGCGGTCAATGATCTCGCAGATCATGGAGAGTAATTCCAAAGCCCCATGGCAACAGGCTTCTTGACTAAGATGCTTTTCCGCAAAATCATGACTGATCGCCTCCAGCAATGAACTTAACTCATCCACCTGGTTCTGGCGAAAAGCCTTTTCCAGCTGATCCCTGTATTGATGTACGGAATAGGTTTCCAGTGGCGCCGGGAGTAACTTTACCTTATTCCAGAGGATAATTTGGTCATATTCCTTGAAAAAACGGTACTGAATCGCCTGGTTTGCTTGTCGGTAGGACGTACGAATTTCCTCGTAACTCTT
>DOID01000092.1:4314-6543 GCA_003511465.1 Bacillota bacterium
AGACCCGGCGGAGGGCGGAGAGGTTAATTTGAAATTCTTCATCAATCTGTGCTTGCTGCGTTTTCTCCTCCCTCTCCTGCAAGATCTCACTTTTAAACCCACTCAGCACTTCCACTAACTGATCGGGTTCCATTTCCAGTTTGAGGAGATAATCCGCAGCCCCCAGCTTCATAGCTTCTTTGACCAATGAAAATTCGTCGTAACTACTAAGGACAATAACCCGGCATCTAGCATCTAATTCGTTCAGATGCCGCATTAGTTGGAGACCATCCATCACCGGCATTTTTAGATCAGTGATCACAAGATCCGGTTTGTTTTTCTGGAATAAATCCAATGCCCTTTGCCCATCATTTGCTTCCCCAACAAGCTGAAACCCATGACTTTCCCAGTCGATCATGGATTTTAAGCCAATGCGCACAATGGCTTCATCGTCAACAATCATTACTTTCAACATCTGGCTTCACCTCCATTGGCAACCGAATTACTACTTTGGTATATTCCCCCTCCGTACTGTTGATCTCCAAGCAGTAGCTTCCGCCATAGATCAACTGAATCCGATCGTTGATGTTAGGTAGTCCAATCCCATCCCGGGTCTTACCCCCACTCGTCTGGTCTTTCCCAAGTAAGGCGGCTAGTTTCTCGGCGCTGATGCCAACCCCATCATCCCAAACGGAGATGACCAATTCTTGCTGGCGAGCATTAATCGATAACACAACTTCTCCGGAACCATCCTTCGGTTCGATCCCGTGGAAAACAGCGTTCTCAACAAGGGGCTGGAGCGTAAACTTAGGGATCAAGCAGTCGAGCAGAGCGGGTGTTTCGATCATTTGTTGAAACCCGATCTTACCGCGGTAACGAATTTTCTGGATATGTAAATAGTCATCCAAGAGGGCTAGCTCCTCCCGGATCGTTATTTTCTCATTCACATCCCCCATCACCGCCCGGAGTAACCGGCCTAAGGAACTAATCATCGCTCTGATGCCATCAGCCCCTTGCAGGGTGGCCATCCACTTGATGGAGTTTAGGGTGTTATGCAGAAAGTGCGGATTAATTTGGCTTTGGAGAAGACGGATCTCCGTTTGCCGAATATTTTGCTCAATTTGCAACCGTTCCTCCAGCAGATGTTGGATCTGCTTAGACATGCGCGTGATCGAGCGTCCCAAAACGCCAATTTCATCGTTGTTTTTCAATACTACTTCCCGCCCAAAATCCCCATCGGCAATGCGGTTCACCGTTTCGGTTAGATCGCGAATGGGCTTACCCAGGTTTTCCGATAAGAATAAGGAAAACCACAGGCACAAAAAAATGGTCCCCCCAGCCAGCCAAAAGGTTGTTCTGGCGATTAACCGGCGCTGTCTTTGTAGTTCATCTAAGCGGGTGATGAGCGTAACGCGAATTTTTGCCTTTTCCGAGGTGCGGTGGACCACCAGGTGGCTTTGGTTCCCTTCTGTCGTCTCAAAGTAGGGCCTTTTCTCAGCCTCTAACCCATTTAAAATTGACGACCAGTCTACAGTTGGGACCTGAGAACCGTAGTAGTCGCTAAAAAAGAGGCGTCCGTCGGCATCATGGATAAAGAGAAAGGCTTCCTTTTCCGCTACTAAGCCACTGTAAGACTGCCGAAAAAAAGAGAGGTTGAGAAAAAGGACAATGGAGCCGAGGATTTTTCCGTTTTGAATATCGATAAAGTTACGGTAGACCGGGATAATATACGGATAGGAAGTGCGGGGGGAGTAGTTCGGAGTTATGGCGCCCCAGATGAGTTCGCTTGAATGGAGCATCCCTTGTCGGAACCAGGGTTCGTCGGCAAAAGCCACCGGATTTGTCCGGTAGCTGTCGGGACCATACCGGATGTCAATGCCATTATGTCCCAAGAGAAAGAAAGCATTTACATGCTCCATGATGGGTAAAAAGCGAAACTGGCTTTCGATCTTTTGGACCACATCAATGTTCTGTTGGTCATAACGAACAGCTTCTTCAGCGGTTCGTTGCATCAGACGGATCACGTCCCGGTCTAAATACAACCAATTTGTAAACTGATAAGCCTCTTCAATCTGCTGTTCAACGTTGTTAAGGATATGAGCCAGCAGGATGACATAGGTATCGCCAACATTGGCCTCCAAGGCTTTTTTAGAATCCACATAGTAAAATAAGCTGATCGTAACCGCCGGAATGAAGGCTATAAACATAAAGCCCAGAAGAAGCTTTTTTTTCAGGCCGATCGACGTCCCT
>DOID01000124.1 GCA_003511465.1 Bacillota bacterium
AACGGCGACAGCGCAAATGGCTCGGGTTAGTGGAAGCTTGACATTATAGGCTAAAGGGTGTATAATAATTTTTACTGAACGTGCCCAGGTGGCGGAACTGGCAGACGCGTACGTTTGAGGGGCGTATGGGCAACCGTACCGGTTCAAGTCCGGTCCTGGGCACCAAAAAGAAATTTACTGCGGAAGTGTCGTAGACACGGAGGCAGTTTTTTTTTACGCATGAAATCGTCGGGGGCAACAAATCATAAAACAGGAGTGGAAGAAAAACGATAAGGAGGACGATCATGGCTGAAGTCACCGTCTACACCACCTCAACTTGTCCGTGGTGTGTTAAGCTAAAATCATTCTTAACGGAAGAGGGAATTTCCTTTCATGAAGTCAATGTCGCTCAGGATCCGGAGGCGGCCCGGCAGATGGTGGAGTTGACCGGACAGCGGAGCGTACCGGTGACGACCATCGGCGAGCAAATTATCATCGGTTATAATCCTAATGGGATCCGGGAGCTCCTAGGGTGAAGACCGTGGAACAGGCGGCGATGGCTACGGATTATGAGGTAATGATTATTGGGGCTGGTCCAGCCGGGATGACTGCTGCCTTATACTGCCAACGGAAGGGTCTACAGACCTTACTGCTCAGCAAGGATTTTGGCGGCCAGGCGAACTGGACAACGGTGGTCGAAAATTATATGGGATTTATGGAGATTGAGGGCCCGGAGTTAATGGACAGATTCAAGGAACAATTACGGGGCGAATACTTAACCCTAGTTGAGGATGAAGCCATTGCCTTACGGCCGGAGGCGGAAGGTTTTGTGGTTGAAGGAAGAAAAAGCGGTCAGCACCGCGGTCGAGCCGTAATTATTTCGACCGGAAAAAGGCCGAAGCAGTTGAATGTTCCTGGGGAGGAGCGCTTTCAGGGGAAAGGGGTTAGTTACTGTTCCACCTGTGATGCGCCCCTCTTTCGCGCTGCGCCGGTGGCGGTAGTCGGCGGCGGTAATTCGGGGGTGCAGGCAGTGTTGGATCTTTTAGCCATTGAGGCCAGGGAGGTTTATTTAGTTACTGAGGAGGATCTTTCGGCGGACCCGGTTTTAGCCACCCAAATTCGTAACCATCCCCGCGTCCGGATCTACCCTTTTTCCCAGGTTACGGCGATTCATGGGGAAAACGCGGTAACCGCGGTGACGATTCGACAGCGGGAAAGTGGGCACGAAGAACAACTGGCAGTTGAGGGAGTTTTTGTAGAGATCGGGTTGGACCCGAATAGTGAAATTTTCCCTGATTTATGGAAAAACGAACGGGGGGAAATCGCTATCGATTGTAACTGCCGGACAAGTAACGCCGGGGTCTTTGCCGCCGGTGATGTGACGACCCTGCCGGAAAAACAGATTATTATCGCCGCGGGAGAAGGGGCGAAAGCGGCGATTACAGCTGGGGAGTATATTACACAGGCTAGGATAGTTGCGGCGGCCCCAAATTTTAGACCCCCCGTGGTGCGGGGGGTACTGTCAACTTCTCCGCTGGGCGGAGGTTAGTTTTTAGAAACAACGACAGGCAGTGTTAAAACGGTTCGAAGGATGAACCGTTACGAAACCCTGGACACACGGGAGTTTGCGGCTATTGACTTTAAAGGCGGATAACTGTAAAATTTGCAACACCGACAATACCCGTTCAATGTCAGACAGTCCTAAAGTTCCGTTCTGCAGAATGAACTGGGCTTGGTTCAGTCGGCGCAGGATATCGTTCTTCGGACCGGAAGCTAAGGGTAAGTTGCGGACGGCACCGCGGATCAGTTCAATCTGAGTGATCAGATCGGCGGCAATGGCCGGGGTAAGCGCGTCCGGATTACCCAAGAATTCGGCAACCGCCTGGGAGACATTCTCGATTCGACGTAATACACTACAAGAGCTACTCATTTAATCACCTCCCGCTCTATTTTATGAAAAAAAAGGCGGGAGGAGAGTTATATGGGGCTCAATCAAGCTTATATAATAGAAAAATCTTATTTATTCCTACAGCTAAGAGACCGGAGCCGCTGTTTCGGCGATGACTCGGCTAATTTCCGACGCGGCATCAGAGAGCTTACTTTCATTCATTGCTTTGATATAGTCCTCCCGGTTCTGGTAAAGGGTTAAGATCTGGTTCTTAAGCTTAGTTTCATTAATATCCTCTTCGTAAAGGACCATGCTGAAATTCTGCTGTTTAAAAGATTGCGCGTTTAAAATCTGGTCGCCCCGGCTCGCCTTCTTGGTCAGAGGGATCAGGAGATGGGGTTTTTTCAAGGCCAGTAATTCAAAGAGGAAATTAGCGCCTGACCTGGAGACACAAAGATCGGCTGCCGCTAGGATATGCGGTAGTTCCGGTCCGATAAAGGCAAATTGTTTGTAGCC
This sequence comes from Bacillota bacterium, assembly GCA_003511465.1. Lineage (GTDB taxonomy): Bacteria > Bacillota > UBA4882 > UBA10575 > UBA10575 > Capillibacterium. The sequence goes on from DOID01000124.1 coordinate 2,384, forward strand.
TTTGTAACCGGTCAAACTCTGGTCAATATTACCTTGACCGCAAATATGGACCACCTGAAAGGTAAGGAGTAGATCCGGGAGGATGGCGCGGATTAATTGATTGATGGTTACAGAACCAAGACTACCGCCCATGACGAGTAAAACCGGCTTTTCGGCGTTAAAACCACAGAGGGCGAGCCCCTTTTCCGCGGAACCGGCCAGTAATTCCGGTCGGATCGGATTACCGGTTAAGACACTTTTCCCTTTGGGCAGATGTTTTAAGGTTTCGGGAAAAGTAGCGCAGACTGCTGACGCAAAGGGTAGTGCCAGCCGATTGGCCAGGCCGGGCGTGAGATCCGACTCGTGGAGAACGACCGGAATCTGATTGAGCCAAGCGCCGATCGTGACCGGTACCGCCACAAAACCGCCTTTGGAGAAAACCACCTGGGGACGGAGGGTCTTGAGGAGGCGATAGGATTGCACTAACCCTTTGATCACCCGGAAAGGATCGGTTAAATTCTGTCCGGAAAAGTAACGCCGGAACTTGCCGGTCGCCACCGGGTAGTAAGGAATCTGTTGTTCCTCAATTAACTCCCGTTCGATCCCGTCAACACTTCCGATATATAATATTTCCCAATTTTGATCCTGCAAGTTTGGCAACAGGGCTAGGTTTGGCATGACATGGCCGGCTGTACCACCACCGGTTAAGACAATTCTTTTCATGGGTAACTCTCCTTTACAACTACGAAAATAGCTTATGTTGTTCACTAAGTAGGAAAGGCAAGAAAAAGCATTAGCTTTTATAGTTTAGATTATATTCGCGATGGATTGGGATAAACCTTTGAACAAAGTTTTAAAACGCCTCCCCTTAATAGGGAAATTGACAAATAGGTGGAAGGTGGTATAATTTTTAAAATAAGAACGGATTGAGAAGAAAGAGAGGAGCTATACGACGATGAACAACTCTGCCCTCAAAGCTTATTTAGATGCTACAGATTCAGCTAATGTGAACCCGGGATTTATAGCATACCTTGCTAGTCTTACCGAAATCGCGAAAATCACCCCGACGATTGCCCGGGACATCGTGCATGAACTGAGGGACCAAAGAAACAACCTCAAATTAATTGCTTCTGAAAACTACTCATCCCTGGCTTGTCAGTTGGCGATGGGTAATCTTTTAACGGACAAGTATGCGGAAGGGTTTCCTTTCCACCGTTTTTACGCTGGTTGCGACAATGTGGATCAGGTTGAAAGTTATGCTGCCACCGAAGCTTGCCGCTTATTTGGCGCGGACCATGCCTACGTGCAACCCCATAGCGGTGCTGATGCCAACCTGATTGCCTTCTGGGGAATTTTAAACGCCAAGGTCAAAACGCCTACTTTAGAAGAATGGGGCGTTACTGACCCAGCCAAACTCACCCAGGAAGACTGGAACAAACTCCGTACGCTCCTTGGGAATCAACGCATGTTGGGCATGGACTATTACTCGGGAGGTCATCTAACCCACGGGTACCGGCATAACGTCTCCGCCCAGATGTTTGAGGCGTTTAGTTACGGCGTTGATGCGGAAACCGGTTTGCTGGATTATGACCGCATTGCCAGCCAGGCCGAAGAGATCAAGCCCCTCATTTTACTGGCCGGTTATAGCGCTTATCCGCGGGCGATTAACTTCAAACAAATGCGGGCCATCGCCGACCGGGTGGGAGCGGTTTTGATGGTGGATATGGCTCACTTTGCCGGTTTAGTGGCCGGTGGGGTCTTTACCGGTGACTTTGATCCTGTTCGCCACGCCCATGTGGTCACGACTACCACCCATAAAACCCTGCGCGGACCCCGCGGCGGGTTGGTCTTATGTACCGAGGAGTTTGCCGAGCATATGGATAAAGGGTGTCCCTTAGTGATGGGCGGACCCTTACCCCATGTGATGGCGGCGAAGGCGGTCGCCTTAACCGAAGCGAATACCCCTGAGTTTAAAACCTACGCCCATGGGATTGTGGAGAATGCCAGGAGTCTGGCAGAGGCTTGCCAGGCCCAGGGGATGACCGTCTTGACCGGTGGCACCGATAATCATCTGCTCTTGATTGATGTCCGTCCCTTTGGGTTAACCGGGCGGCAGGCGGAGAGCGCCGTCCGGGAATGCGGGATTACTTTGAACCGGAACTCCCTGCCCAATGATACGAATGGGGCTTGGTACACCAGTGGTTTAAGGCTGGGAACCCCGGCCGTGACGACCCTGGGGATGGGCAAAGCGGAGATGAAGGAGATTGGGGCCTGCATGTACCAAGTTTTAAGTAATGTTAAACCGGCACCGATTAGCAGCGGAACCAACGCCGGTCAGTACAGTAAAGCCAAGTACCAACTGGATGAGGGGGTAAAAACGGAAGTGCGTACCCAAATCCAATCCTTGATCGCCCGTTTTCCGGTCTATCCCGAGCTTGATTTAGAGTTTATGCTTAAATATTTCGGTTAAGGAGATTCGGAGGGGTTTCGGTCAAGGAGCGGCCGACTGTGAAGGGGAGAAAACGTGCATGGGAACCAAGATTAATGTGGTTTATTCCACCGCCCAGGGGGAGTTGGAGTTTGATCCCACCCTCCAAGCTTTAGGAGCGGACGGGGAAGAATACTGGGAGCTTAGGGCAACGGATTTGGTTCCGCTCCCGACCGGGGCTACCCTTTTTTATCTGCCGGGACGTTCGCCCTTGGGGATCGACGCCGGGGGAGAGGTAGAGACGATTACGGAGCAAGGAATTACGGCTGTGGCTGCGATTTTGCCGCAGGGGTATACCCGCTTGTTTTTACCGGCCTATCAGCGGGAACCGGACGCCCCCCGCCTCCCCCTTTTCGGCTATACGGCGGTGGCCTTTAAAGATGACCAACTCTGGGTCGCCGCCCATCGCACTGATGAACTTAATAAATGGGATCCAAAGTTCTTTAATGCACCGGAATTGTCCGATTTAATTCAGGAGAAATTGGCCCAAGCCCCCCAGAATCGGATCTTAAAACAATTGGCCCATTGTGCCAAGGAGTACCATTGTTTTACGGCGCAGAATATCTTTTATGGACGCTGGGAAGGGGGAATCCCGGTTTCACCGGTCTGTAACGCGCAGTGCCTGGGGTGTATCTCCAAACAGGTGGCGGAGTGCTGTCCTTCCCCCCAAGGCCGGATCAAATTCGCCCCAACTCCGGAAGAGGTGGTGGAGATTGCCCTCCCTCATCTCAGCGGAGATGAGGCGATGGTCAGTTTTGGACAAGGCTGTGAAGGCGAACCGTTAATGGCTGGGACCGTGATTAAAGAAGCCATTACCCGTTTGCGCCAGAAAACGCAGGCGGGTACGGTAAATATCAATACCAACGCCGGACTCCCTGATGTGCTTGAGGAGTTAGCAATTGCCGGTTTGAATACGGCCCGGATCAGCCTCTTCTCGGCTGATCCAGAGTATTACCGGTTTTATCATCAACCACAGGGTTATGATCTTCAGCAAGTCAGTGACTCGATCCATCGACTACACCGGCGCGCTGTTTTTATTTCTTTGAATCTCTTGACTTTACCCGGCTTTACCGACCGGGAATCCCAAATGGAAAAACTCTTTACGTTTCTCCGGACGCATCCGGTGGGGATGGTTCAGATCCGAAACCTCAATATTGATCCGGATTTTATCTGGGTAAAAATGCACCGGGAACAGCTGGTCCCGGCGGGAAAAGTCATTGGGATTGCCGATTTTCTAACTGCGTTACAGCAGGAATTCCCGGCACTGGTCGTGGGGAACTATAGTCGGTTCCGACCTAGGTAGTCACCAACCTTAGCTACCGCTAGGACAACGAAGTACTGAAAATCAAAGCTAGGGAGGGTGACAAGCGTCGAAGGCTACAGCAGCTGGTCGTTCGGAGCGGCGTCACCAAGCTAAATTGCTGAAATGAAAGCCGCGAGAATCGACAGACTAATATTTTCTGAGTAGTCCAACACCCCAGCCGGTTGGGACACATGAAAGGATGAAGATCGAGCAGCGAGTGGAGTTTGC
>DOID01000120.1:0-3914 GCA_003511465.1 Bacillota bacterium
TACAACATGGATATGGAAAATCTGGATATCGAGGCGGGTTTTCTGGTGGCGGAGCCCATTCCGGGCCAGGGTGAGATTGAAGCTAGCGTCATCCCCGCTGGGAAAAGAGTTTCAAGTCTCTACAAAGGACCCTATCAGGAGTGCACGGCCGTATATGAAGCCATGAACAAATGGATTGCGGCAAAAGGAGAAACGCCGACCGGAGTAGCCTATGAGTTTTACTATAACTCACCGCAAGAAGTACCCGAGAGCGAACTTCTGACCAAGATTGTCTTTCCGCTGAGGGGTATTGATCATGGCATTTGATTTTAAAAAAGAGTATAAAGAGTTTTATCTGCCTAAAAACAAACCGGAAATCATTGATCTTCCGGAGATGAATTTTATAGCGGTACGGGGCATAGGGAATCCCAATGTAGAAGGCGGTGCCTATAAACAGGCCATTAGTCTTCTTTACGCCATTGCCTATACGATTAAAATGAGTTACAAAGGCGAATATAAGATTGACGGTTTCTTTGAATATGTGGTACCGCCTTTGGAAGGCTTTTGGTGGCAGGAAGGGGTAAAAGGGGTAGATTATCGTAATAAAGATACTTTCAATTGGATTTCGGTGATCCGACTTCCGGATTTTGTGGCCAAAAAGGATTTTGAGTGGGCAAAGGGAGAAGCGGCGCACAAAAAGAGCATTGACCCTTCATCAGCTGAGTATTTAACTATTACGGAAGGGTTATGCGTCCAGATGATGCATATTGGTCCTTTTGATGATGAACCGACAACGGTTGCTAAAATGGATGAATACTTGCTCGAACAAGGCTATGAAAACGACTTTTCCAATGATCGATTTCATCATGAAATCTATTTATCCGATATTAGCAAGGTCGATCCGGAAAGATATCGGACAGTTATACGACATCCGATTCGAAAAAAATAAGTTGCTTGAGATAAGCCATCCGAAAGGATGGCTTATTATTTTGGGTTCATTGACAGATACGAAGTCATAGGCCGCTTGTAAAAAACACGCTCGAAAAAACCGCTTGACAAAGAAACAGGGATCTCCTATAATCTTAGTGTACTAGTTAAGTAATACATTACGGAGGTGGGACGGTGCAGTTTGAAATTGACGAAAGGCAACCGATCTACAGACAGATTATGGATGCCTTGATTAGACAGATCGCCCGCGGTCATTGGCCTCCCGGGGGGAAATTGCCTTCCATCCGTGAAGTAGCGGAAGGGGTCCGGGTCAATCCAAATACAGTGGCGCGGGCTTTTCAGGAACTGGAAAGAACCGGTTTGGTAGAAACACGGCGCGGGGAGGGTACGTTTGTGACCATTGATACGAAAGTAATTAAAGACTGTCGGGAAGAAACGGCGCGGGAAGTATGGGCAGAGTTTTTGGTAAAAATTCGTGAACTCGGGTTTACTAATGAAGATGTTCAGCGTTTGGCGGCTGAACTGAAGGAGGAAGGTAAAAGATGACTATTCCAGCTGTCATACTGGATAATGTCGTTAAAAGGTTTCCGTTAACGAAAGCGTTGGATGGGGTGAATTTGGCTATTGACCCCGGCAAGGTGGTTGGGCTACTTGGTCATAACGGGAGCGGAAAAACCACGATGTTGAAGATTATTGCGGGGTTAAGACGTCCTACCAGTGGTAGGGTAGAGGTGTTTGGTATGACACCCGGGGTTGAAACTAAAAAAAGGGTGGCCTTTTTATCCGAGGTAAACACTTATTATGATTGGATGACTGTCGATGGCTTACTCAATTTCGTCAAATCCTTTCATCCGGACTTGTGTCTTGAAAAGGCGGCAGAACTAAAAGAATTTATGAAGCTGAAGGGTGCAGCCAAAATTGGGGCTTTGTCCAAGGGGCAGCAAGCCCGGCTAAAATTGGTTGTGGGACTCTCCCGCCAAGCGGACTTAATGCTGCTGGATGAACCACTGGCTGGAATAGATCCGCCGTCCCGTGCGAAAATCCTCCACGCATTGGTGGGCGAGTTACGTCAGGAAGGACAGACGGTGATTATTTCCACCCATGAAGTCAAGGAAGCCGAACCTATTTTTGATCACGTAGTTTTTCTGCGTGAAGGCCGTAATGTATTAGAAGGAGATGCGGAAACCCTCCGGGCGGAAACCGGCCATTCGATGGAGGAACTTTTTGGGGAGGTATTGGAATGAGTAAGATGTTTTTTGCCTTGTATCGAAAAGAATTGGGTGGAGCGCGGAATATATTTCTAACTATTCTAGGGCTTATTCTGGGACTGGGTGTTTTTCTGCTCACCCGGATTTCCACCTGGGGTTATTGGCAGGTCTTTGGGTTCACCTTTCTGCCCCTAGCCTTTCTTGTTTTTTGGGGTATGTTTCGGGCTTTTGCCATCGTAAGGGAGGAATGGAAAGAAGGGACTGCTCCTTTTCTGCGCTCATTACCGGTTAGCGGTTGGAGCATCATTGGCACAAAACTGCTGGCAGTTTTCACCGAGTGGGTCGTATTGGTCCTAGCCACGCTGACCATTTCCGCTTTGTTTTACGCCGCCGCACCGTTATGGGGCGCGGAATGGGTGAAACTCGCGGAGTTGCCGAATTTGGTGGAGAGGATCAAATTCGTGGCGGTCTTTGGTGCCAGCATTGCCTTGGGAGTATTATTGGGTAGTATCATCTTTCAGCTGGCGTATTTACTGGGTAGAACGGTTAATCGCTTTAGTGGACTGGTCAGCATTGCAGCTACGATTGGGCTGATTTATCTCACCTCAAAGAGCAGTGAAATTCTAGTTCGGTGGTTATCCTTTGCCCCAAGTATTAACTTTATAAACCTGGAGAGTGTCGATATTTTCTCATTTACAACCGCCACCTTTCTGGTGATGCTTATTGAGTTTGCGCTCTTGTTCTTGGTCACAGGGTGGGTAATGGAGAAAAGAGTAGAATCTTAACCATCCAGGGAATAAAAGCGATGCTAAGCTTGAAAAATGAAGCTGGCTCGGGATTGACAATATAATTAAACCAGAGTAAGATTATGGTAGATTTACACGCTTGACCCCAAGAGGCTAGAACTCAAGGGAGAAAGCAGCCCCTCATTTCAAATTTCTAATGCTGAGGAAAGGTCCAAGGCAAAAGAAGATTTGGGTATAAATGGTACTGAAGCCTTTTATCAAGAATTTTCTTTTTCTTGGTAAAAGGCTTTTTGTTTTTAGGAAGGAGGTTAAAGCGATGAATGATACTCCCAGAGGGGACCGGCTCCATATTTCCTTCTTTGGCCGCAGAAATGTGGGCAAGTCAAGTCTGATTAATGCCTTAACTGGGCAGCAGGTGGCGATTGTTTCTGCGCTTCCTGGTACGACGACGGATCCGGTCTATAAAAGCATGGAATTTCAAGCTTTGGGGCCGGTCGTGTTTATCGATACCCCGGGGATAGATGATGAGGGGAGCCTTGGTGAACTGAGGATTGAGAAAACCAAAGAGGTATTGAGAAAAACCGATCTAGGGATTCTGGTCATTACGGGTCAGCAGCACTGGGGAGCGCCGGAAAGCAAGCTTTGCCAAGAGTTGCAAACGAGGAAGATCCCGCTGCTCGTGGTGATGAATAAATGGGATGAAACCCCTGAACCAAGGGGGTTACCTGATGATTTTGAAGCAGCGAAGGTGCCTTTCATCAAAACTTCGGCGGTAACCGGGGCAGGAATTGAAGCCCTCTTTGCCGAGCTGTTGAGGGTAAAAAAGGCTGAGGATCAAAGGATGCACCTGGTCGACGGGATTGTCGAGCCGGGCAATTTGGTGGTTTTGGTAACTCCCCTTGATTCAGGTGCGCCCAAAGGACGGTTGATCCTCCCGCAGCAGCAGGTGCTGCGGGATATCTTGGATCATGACGCCCTGGCTTTGGTCGTGAAAGAGACTGACCTTGCCCTTGCTTTAAAGCAACTGTCTTTC
>DOID01000120.1:4166-6272 GCA_003511465.1 Bacillota bacterium
GACGGTGACCGTCTGCTGGTGGCAGAAGGGTGTACGCACCACCGGAAGGATGATGACATTGGTACCGTAAAGATCCCGCAACTGCTCCGTGAAAAGACGGGGAAACGCCTTGATTTCCACCATGTCGCCGGTGGTTATTTTGCTGAAGACCTGTCCCAGTATAAAATGGTCATTCATTGTGGGGCTTGTATGCTGAACCAAAGAGAGATGGAATACCGCCAAATTTTTGCGGTGGAAAATGGGGTTCCGATGGTTAACTACGGAATTATCCTAGCCTATGTCCATGGCATCTTGGATCGGGCGCTCCAACCTTTCGCTAAGGAACTAAAAAGAACCAAGGAGGAAAGATAATGGGCTTTTTACAGAAATACCAGAAGGATTTCGAAGAGTACGATTGTTTGGAACAAGATTTTATCGATGATGAGTCAATCTGGGCGCAGCTGAAGAAGAAGGAAAACCCATCAAGGGCTGAGGTCCGAAGCGTGCTGGACAAAGCGGAAAAAAAGGTCAGACTAGAACCGGAGGAGATGGCGATCCTCATTCAAAACCAAGATCCGGAAACAATAAATGAAATGTATGCCTTAGCCAACCGGTTGAAGAGGGAGATTTATGGCGACCGGATTGTCTTTTTCGCGCCCTTATACATCAGCAATAAGTGTGCAAACAACTGTAAGTATTGCGGTTTTCGCCATGAAAACCATCAGATTGAACGCCGTACCCTGACGCTGGATGAAATCACCGAGGAAGTTCAGATCATGATCGATGAGGGGCAAAAACGGACCGTTTTGGTTTATGGGGAGTCCCCGGAGACCAGTGTGGATTTTATCTGTGCCAGCGTGCGCCAGGTTTATAACACCAAGCGGGGGAAGGGTGAAATCAGAAGAGCGAATATTAACTGCGCGCCCTTGTCCCGGGCCGAGCTTCAGCAACTGAAGGAAGTTGGCATTGGCACCTTCCAGGTGTTTCAGGAAACATACCATCATGAAACTTATCGAGAGATGCATCCGGCAGGAACGATTAAAGGTCATTACCGGTGGCGCCTTTATGCGCAGGACCGGGCCTTGGATGTGGGCCTTGATGATGTGGCCATTGGTGCGCTCTTTGGTCTTTATGACTGGAGATTCGAATTAATGGGCCTGTTATACCATGCCATTCATCTGGAGGAAAAATATAATGGGGTCGGCCCCCATACCATCTCCTTTCCCCGGATCGAACCGGCCATTGGGACTCCTTTTGCCTCCAAACCCAAATATGTGGTAAGTGATGAGGATTTTAAGAAGATCGTGGCCATCCTACGGCTGGCGGTGCCTTATGCCGGTTTAATCCTAACTGCCCGGGAAAAGCCGGAAGTAAGGAGAGCTGTGGTCCCGCTGGGGGTTTCGCAGATTGATGCCGGAAGCCGGATCGGGGTAGGCGGATACCGAGAATCCAGTGGCAATATGCTACCGGATAAAGAGCAATTTCAATTGGGCGACGTCCGTACCCTGGATGATGTGATCCGTGAAACATGTGAACTGGGCAATATCCCATCCTTCTGTACGGCTTGCTATCGGGCCGGCCGCACGGGTGAACACTTTATGGAGGTGGCCAAATCCAGTTTTGTCCATAACTTTTGTATGCCCAACGCCCTTCTTACTCTAAAGGAATATCTACTGGATTATGCTTCGACGGAAACGAAAGCAGTGGGAGAAAAAACAATCGTAAGCTCTGTGCAGGGCTTGGCCGACCCGAAAATAAAACAATTTGTGCAAGAAGCCTTAGCAAGACTGGAAGAAGGCGAAAGGGATATTAGGGTCTAACAATGAAGCTTACACCTGAAACGGAAAGCTTGATCGGGCTCCTTGAAGATGAACATCAACTGGACCATAGCGGTTTGAGTACACTCTTGGGCAGTGAAGAGCCGCTTCCGCTTTATGTGGCTGCGGATCGCGGAAGAGAGAAATATCTGGGTAGAGCTGTACATTTAAGAGGGTTGATTGAGTTCAGTAGTTATTGTGGGCGAAATTGTCTCTACTGTGGACTTCGAGCCGCCAATACAAAAATAAGTAGATTTAGGATGGCGCCCCAGGAGATCATTGCCTATGCCAAGCAAGGGGTAGACCGTGG
>DOID01000120.1:6514-10489 GCA_003511465.1 Bacillota bacterium
ACCCTCAGCATCGGCGAAAGAACAGAAAGAGAATATGCGGCTTTGAAGCGGGCTGGCGCTGACCGGTATCTTCTCCGCATTGAAACTACCAATCAACAACTATATACCAAGCTGCATCCGGGGATGAGCTATCAAAAAAGGGTGCGGTGTCTAGAAGATCTAAAAGCGCTGGGTTATGAGACGGGTACGGGTTGCTTGATTGGCCTGCCGGGTCAAACTCGGGAAATGCTCACTGCTGACCTTATATTTTTCAAAAAGCTTGATGCTGATATGATTGGGATGGGTCCTTTTATTCCCTGTCCCGGTACTCCCCTGGAAAATGAAACTGGTGGCCAGGTGGATACGGTTTTAAAGATGATGGCGCTGGCCAGGTTGTTGCTACCGACGATCAATATGCCCGCCACTACAGCGCTGGGGATCAAAGACAGCGCCGGGTATGAAAAAGGATTAAGCTGCGGCGCAAATGTGATCATGCCTAATATAGGCGGGAATCAATACAGAAAGCGGTATGCCATCTACCCAGGCAAAGGGGAAGGGTCGATAAGTTTGGAGGGTGATCTGGAGCGCATCAAGTCCCTCCTCGTTCAGCTTGGCCGAACCGTTGGCCGGGACTATGGAAATCGGAAAGGCCGTGCTTTATAGCTGTACTTCTTATATAATAAAAGAAACCGTTGATCGTAGTATTAATTAGTTTTGAAAGGGGAGACCTCAATGAAAAAAGTTGTGATTGCAGTCGATTCATTTAAAGGGACCATGAGCTCAATAGAAGTTTGTTCACGTATTGAGACGGGTTTCAAAGCGATTCTACCAGAGATCGAAACAGTGAAAGTACCGATTGCTGATGGTGGAGAAGGCACAGTTGACACCTTCCTGACCGCGCTTGGTGGAGAAAAGATCAAAGTAACCGTAAAAGACCCCTTATTTAGAGATGTTGAGTCCTTCTATGGGATCCTCCCTGACCAAAAAACGGCGGTCATTGAGATGGCAGCGGCCTCCGGGTTACCCTTGGTCGAAGAAGAAAAAAACCCCCGTTTAACCTCTACGTATGGGACGGGAGAATTAATGTTAGATGCGCTACAGCGGGGCTGCAACAAGCTGATCATTGGGATCGGTGGTAGTGCAACCAACGACGGAGGAATCGGCATGGCTGCGGCCTTAGGCGTCAAATTTCTGGACCAAGAAGGGAACCCAATCGCTCTGAACGGAGAAGGTCTAGGCCAGTTGAGGCGGATTGACGTATCGGAAAAAGACCCCCGGATCGATCGATGTCAAGTCTTAGTAGCTTGTGATGTTGATAATCCGTTATATGGAGAGCATGGCGCCGCCTATGTTTTTGCGCCGCAAAAGGGCGCTGATCAAGCGATGGTTGAGGATTTAGACCAAAACCTCCAAAACTACGCGGCTGTACTGCAAAAAGATTTAGGCCTCTCTGTTCAGGAGATTGCCGGCGCTGGAGCGGCGGGGGGTTTGGGAGCAGGGCTGGTCGCTTTTACGCCGGCTCAGCTAAAGCCGGGCATTGAAATTATTTTAGATGCGGTTAGCTTTAGTGCGATCATTGCCGATGCTGATTTGATCATTACTGGTGAAGGAAAGATCGACGGACAGAGTCTACGGGGAAAAGTTCCGATTGGCATTGCTGACCGGGCTAAGAACAGTGGAGTGCCGGTGATTGCCATCGTCGGGGACGTCGGCGATGGGCTTGAAGCCATTTACCAACGGGGCATTTCCGCTATTTTTAGTACCAACCGGGTCGCCGTTCCCTTTTCCGAAGCCCGGCTCCGCGCCCATAAAGATCTGGTGGAAACTAGCGAAGCCATCGCCCGTCTCTTCAAGATCGCCGGGTGGTAGAGCATGAGGTGAACGCCGCTATGATCTTTTTCTTCTCGTCACCAGCAGATAAATGATGAGCGAAGAAGGCACGTTTAACAAACCTAAGAGCCCCCAGAGCCAGGCGTTTTCCCCACGTTTTCGGGCATCGACAAAGATCCAGAGGGCTTGACTAAAGAGCAAGATCGCAAGCAGTAGGTATACCCACCATTCCATCGACTTCATTCTTCACTTACCTCCTTTTCCCGGTACAGGGGCGTAAATAAAATTACGGTTGGCAGTAATAAAGTGGCGGTTTGATAGATGAGCGCGACGGGCAGAAGGTAACCGGCGCGCAAGATATAACCGACCAAAGTTAAAAAGGCTAAAGCAACAATAATAAAGGTTAGGGTTTCGAACACCATTATTATTTTTGCGGCAGCCTTATTCTTTTCTACCAAAGCGGTAAAAAAGGAGAGGGGAGGCGTTTCGACTTTTGCTAACTCTCTTTCCAGGTCTTGGTTAAATTTGTCGAGCGGTTCTTGTAAGCTGGAGAAGGCCATCTCAAGCTCTTCATCTCCGAAGATCTTTTCGCCTTGTTTTCCTTTCTGTTTCCCGGATCTACCCATGGTGGTCACTCCTTATCAAAAATCAAAATTCGGATTCTCCGCTAACATCGCCCGAAGCTCTCGGAGAGCGGAGAAAAGACGAGAACGAACCGTTCCGATTGGTATTTTTAAAGTAGTAGCAATCTCCTGGTAGGTGAAATCATAGTAATATTTAAGCACCAGCGGAATTCGTTTTTCCAGGGTCAAGCGGAGCAGCGCCGGTTTGAGATCGAAGGTCACCTCCCCTGGGATATCCAGGAGCCCATCTGGGGATTTACTTTCCAAAATGGCGTCATAGTTTTTTTCTAGCCGGTGCTTACGTCGTAATTGATCGCGGTAGAGGTTGCTCCCAATGGTGATTAACCAGGAAGAAAAGGCGGCGTCTCCCCGGTATTGATGATAGTTTTTGATGGCTTTAACCATTGTCTCCTGTGTTAGATCCTTGGCTAGTTCGGTGTTTTGGGTAAGTTTCAGGAAATAACCCAGGACTTTTCGGTAGTTTTCTTGGAGCAAGAGGGCTAGAGTCTGTTTTTCCTTGCTGGGTGGTTCTTTTTTGGTTGATTTTTGCTTGATGACGAATCACCTCTACCTTTTCGACGCTTGTACTCCAATTATACCTGACTAGTGAAGAGTTTGTTTCGGTTCAAGCGTTTTTCAACGCTTTTAATTAAAACCAGGTCGATGAGGCAGAGACCAACCCCGACCCAAAAAAGAAAAGCCGCATTAACCAGGAGCAGACCAGCGAATTGTCCGATCAACAAAGCGAGGATTGGCAGGATGGCCACACCTCCTAATTGATAGGCTTCTTGGAACCCCTTGACCTTAGACGAGATTAAGACGTTCAGAAAGACCGTACCCAGGCTGAGCGCTGGCGTGACCCATAAGATCAGGATTACCCAGTTCGACTGGGGAAAGATCAAAGCCCCGAAGAGCGGGTAGGCGGCAAGGTTCACCATGAGGCCATATAAAAGAGAACATAAAAAGGTTACGCCGCAAGCAGGTAAAAAAGCGGAAAGAATTTTTGCCCAAAACAGGGTAGAGAGCTCTACCGGCGCGAATAAGAGGCTCTCCATTGTTTTTCGTTCCTTTTCGCCGGCAAAACTATTCGCCCCAATTACGCTGGCCGTCATCAGCGGGATGATCAAGAAAAAGGGGGCAAACAGATAATTAACAGCAAAATAAATGAGTTGTTTGTTGGTCGTGTCAAGGGAAAGAATAGACTCTCTTAATTGACCTGGGGGTAATTGCGCAAATAGATCGATAATGGGATCCATATTACCCATGGTCGATAAATCGGTAAAACGGGCGGGAATAATTATAACCCCTGGTAAGACCATGCTGAAGATGACTGGGATTAACAACATTGGTAACCAGAGTTGAACACTACTACTGATCGCCCGAATATCCTTTTTAATAATGGCCTTCATGGCTCTAGATTTCATCTTTCTCCCCCCTAATCGTAAAGTATAAAGATTCCAGATTCCGACCGAGGATTTCCACCGTGTAGACTGGAGCAACAAGGAGGATTTCTTTTAAGAGCAGCGGGATATCGGCTTTTTTT
>DOID01000120.1:10713-13226 GCA_003511465.1 Bacillota bacterium
GAAAGGGTACCAGACTCTAGGAGTTTACCCTGGTGGATGAAGATAAAGCGATGGCATAAATCCTGCACCTGTTTGAGGAGATGGGTGGCAAGCAGGATCGTAACTTGATACTTCCGGTTTAAATCTTTTATATAGTTAATCAGGTCGCGGGCGCCTTCTGGATCAAGCCCGTTGGTGGGTTCATCTAAGAAAAGGATCTCCGGGTTATGCAGCAGGGCTTTGGCGATGCCTAAACGTTTCTTCATTCCAGTACTGAAGGTTCCTACTTTTTTCTGGGCGGCATCAGCCAGACCGAAGTCGGCTAGGAGGGTTTTCGCCCGGGGGAGCGGTGCCCTGACTCCGTAAAGTTCCGCAAAGAAGAGGAGATTATCAAGGGCGGTCATATTTTCATAAAGACCGGCTGATTCGGTTAAGACTCCACACCGTTTACGGACTTCATTACCAGAAGTGACCGGATCGAAACCAGCCACCCATATGTGGCCGGCATCCGGAGAAATCACCCCATTGAGCAGGCGGATGGTGGTGGTTTTCCCGGAACCGTTCGGTCCTAGGAAGCCCAGGATTTCGCCTTTCTGTACGGAAAAGGAGAGCTTGTCAATGACCTTTGTTCCGGAGAAGGCTTTATCGATTTTGTCCAGGCGAATTAGTTCTTTTCCCATTTTCATCACCTCACTAGTATGACGACTGGGGACTCATAATAGTTCATTTTGGACACAGGTTTCTTGGGGTTATTTAAAGTAATATTCGTCGGCCGTTTACTAACGATGTTTAATGATGAAGAGGCGCGGGTGAAAAATCTGCGGGGTGTGCGGAGGAGACCCAACCTTAGGCCCCAGTTTTTGCAGGACTGGGAGATGCTGGCGGAACAGTTTTTTGGTGAGGCTTAATCTTTAGCGGTCGGTTGTTCTCTTGGCGATCCGCGCTCGAACGACTTGTCGCTTAAGTACGTTATTGACGCCCTAATTAATTGTTGTATAATTAAGTTAGCTAAAGGGACAGATTAGCTAACTTGGGGGGATGATTAGTGGAAGTATCATCCACGGAGGTACAGAACAATTTTGGTGCTTATTTAAAACTGGCGCAGTTCGAAGACGTAATCGTCACTAGGAATGGAAAAAAAGCGGCGGTGCTTAAGAGGTATTCCGAACGTGAAAAGGACTCCGCGCTGGTGGCTGAAAAAGCTGAAACCTATGGTTGGCGGAGCGAAAAGATGCCTTATGAGGATTTTCTAAAACTCACGGCGGAAAGTGAAAACCGGTATGAGTACATTGATGGTGAAGTGTTCTTACTTGCCTCTCCTTCGTATCGCCATCAGAGGATCGTACTGGAGATGGCGAACGTAATGTACAATTGGTTCAAAGGAAAGGAATGCCGACCGCTAACGGCGCCCTTTGATGTGACTCTGACGAAGGATGAGGAGAAAAATGTTGTCCAACCGGATTTGATGGTGATTTGCGATACGGACAAGATTAATGAACAGGGTCGGTACATGGGGATTCCCACCATGGTTGTGGAAGTTCTTTCCGAGACAACGCGACAGAACGACATGCTTAGGAAGCTGAATGTCTATTTTTTCGGTGGCGTCAAAGAGTATTGGATTGTTAGCCCGTTAAGAAAAGAGATCTATGTGTACTGCTTTGATGACGAGGATATTCAGGAATATCGGGTGTATAAAGGGGTTGAAAAAGCCCAATCCATGGCTTTCCCCGGTTTGGAGGTTCCCTTAGAACAACTATTTGCGCTTTTTTAAAAGGGTAATCGTTTTTCTATCATAGAGAATTAGGCCATCCTTTTTCATTTTGGCCAGTTCCCGGGATAATGAGGTGCGCTGGACTCCGATCTTTTCGGCCAGCGCTTTTTTGGTCATCTTGAGGACGATTTGGTTGGAGTTTTGTGCTTTGCTTTCGTATTCAAGAAAACTGACAATACTTTCTCGAATTGTCCTGTTCACATAGTGCTTAATGCGATCCCCGAGCAGAGTTGCTTGATCCGAGACAAATTCGAGATAGGTTTTTAGAAAAACGTGGTTTGCCGTGAAGAGTTGAAAAAGGCGTTCTTTCTTGATCTCTAAAATCACCGCTGGTTGTTTAGCGGTAATGGTCATCGGGTAATAGGGATTTTTCGAAAATAGTAAGTTCCCACCCAGCAGATCATCACTGAACAATTCCGCTACCGTCATCAGGTTTCCGGATTGATCAATCCGTTCGACGACCACCTGACCCGCGAGGATGATCTCCAACTTGACACATTCTTCACCCATAAGATGGACGATTTTATTTTTACCGTAGGTGGAGATTTTGAAGCTGCCATCGACAAGATACGTATTCATTTCCGCGCTAGCTAAAGAGTTGAGCAGAATACTTTGCTCCATGAGCTCCTGATCGTTCTTCATGCCTTAATCCTCCTCAAAGGCGGTGAAGGTGTTACCTTGGTAACACCTTTTTTCTAATTATACCACTATAATAGAATAGATAAAACTAAAGACCATTACTAAGTAGTCCAACACCCCAGCC
>DOID01000014.1:0-3021 GCA_003511465.1 Bacillota bacterium
CCATTGAAACTTCCGATGTAGTCTTAATGAATTCAGACTTCAGTCGCCTGCCCCATGCGTTAGGTTTAGCCAAAGCCACCGCGGGGAACATGCACCAAAACATTGTCATTGCCGTGGGCGTTGTCTTAGTTTTACTCGCCAGTGTCTTCTGGAGTGAATGGATGAATATGTCAATCGGCATGTTAGTACACGAAGGAAGTATCTTAGTGGTAATTTTAAACGGGATGCGACTCTTGAGCTACAAATTAAAAGCTTAGGAAAATTAAATATAAAGGAGGGCTGACCATGAAAAAAGCAACGCTGCAATTGGAAACCCTAACTTGTCCATCATGTATGCAAAAAATTGAAAATGCCTTGAAGGGTTTAGACGGTGTGAGTCAAGAAAGTCTACGTGTCTTATTCAACTCCAGTAAAGTAAAGTTAGACTTTGACGACGCAAAAACCTCAATCGAAGCGATCGAAGAGACCATCACGAAACTAGGCTATGAAGTTAAAAAATCCCAAGTAAAGGCCTAACGCCGATTTTCTGGTCTTGGCATTTACCAGCAGGAGATTATTCCGGGCTGTCGAAGAAAGAATAGATCCCTACACCAAGAGGTGGTTACGATGCTAATTGCCAAAAAACTAACGAAAATCTTCAACAACGGCGTCCTTGCCTTAAATGAGGTCTCGCTTACCGTTGATAAGGGAGAGTTTGTCTTTTTGGTGGGCGCTAGTGGTGCCGGTAAATCCACCTTTCTCAACTTAGTAATCCGACAGGAAGTTCCCACCTCTGGGGTGATCTCCGTTAATCAACAAAACATTGCTTATCTGAAGAAAAAGGAGATTGCGTACCTTCGACGTTGTATCGGCGTAATCTTCCAAGATTATAAGCTGCTCCCGCAAAAAACCGTTTATGAAAATGTCTCCTTCGCAATGGAAGTAATCGGAACCAAGGCCAAGGTGATTAAGCCACGGGTTTATACGGTTCTAGAATTGGTGGGCTTACTAAATAAAGCCCATGTGCTCCCTTCGGAGTTATCCGGAGGGCAACAACAACGGGTCTGTTTAGCGCGGGCAATTGTCAACCGCCCGCTTTTGTTGTTGGCTGATGAGCCTACCGGTAACTTGGATCCCGATACTTCCTGGGAAATCATGGATCTTTTAAGCGAAATCAACAAACGGGGCACGACGATCGTCATGGCTACTCATAACCGGGAGATTGTCGATGGCTTACAAAAGCGCGTGATCGCCTTAGACCGAGGGCGGCTGGTTCGTGATACGCCAAAAGGAGGTTATGCCCTTGAAACCTAGATCTTTTTTTTATTTTCTCCATGAAGCCCTTCTCGGACTGGTCCGTAACCGTTTAATGTCTTTGACCGCGATGGGGATCATCACCGTCGGGCTTTTTTTATTTGGCCTGTTTCTTCTGGTCACCGCTAACCTGCAATATTTTACCGATTTAGCCTGGGGCGAAATCGAACTGCGGGTCTTCTTAAAACCAGCTGTCACCAACCAGGCGGCAATTGGGAAACAACTCTCCGCTTTACCGGGCGTCCAGAGTGTTACCTACATTTCTAAAGCAGAAGGGGCTGTTTCTTTAGAAAAAATGTTCAACAATAACCACTTGTTTCTCGATGAAGAAAACCCCTTGCCTGATGCATTCAATCTCACCCTCACGAAAACCGCCGATCCGGAAGAGCTTACGCGTTTGGTGACCGCCATTCCCGGCATAGACGAAATCGTGTTTGGACAGGACTTTGTTAAATTTATGGAGATCGCCATCCGTTTAGTCATGGTCGCCGGATTGATCCTCTTGTTCCTAACCGGGCTGGCCGTTTTATATATAGTGGTCAACACGATCCAGCTTACGGTTTACGCCCGCCGCAAAGAGATCGAAATTATGAAGTTGGTGGGGGCTACCGACGCCTTTGTCCGTTGGCCTTTTCTCCTGGAAGGAATTATCTTAGGCTTACTCGGTGCCGGGCTAGCCTTGCTGCTTTTACGCGAGGGCTATACTTATCTGGTCTTTCGGTTACAGCACTATCGGCGTTTCCTTCCACTCCTGACCGGGAAGGAAATCAATCTAACACTAACGGTTTCCCTGTTATCGATGGGGCTTTTCTTCGGCGGTTTTGGGAGCCACATTTCGCTAAAACGGTACCTGAAAGTTTAAGTTATATCCGCCTTACGCTCCTCATAAGCTCTTAAGGAACCGCCGGTTGGCGACTTTAAGCGGAAGCTAGCAAAGGAGACGGAGGGCGTGGTTTTAAAAGGGTTTTCAAAAAAGTCCCTGTTCTTATGGGTGTTACTCCTTCTTTTCCTGGTATTCTTTATCAAGGTAGGCTTTTCTTTAACCCGTGGCCGCTATCACGATCTGCTGCTTGCTTGTGAAGTAATCCCTTTACTGAAGTTAAATTTCTATGAGCCCGTAAGCCTCTCTCGGCTGCTGCAAACCTACCGCCAGACCGGAAATGTACCTGCACTCTTAGCCTCCTTGGGCGATCCTTACACCCGCTACCTTACGCCCTCGGAATATAACCAATTGCTTGAGGAGAACAAGGGGCTCTACGGTGGAGTCGGCCTCTATCTTGAATATAAGAACGGCCAGTTGATCATCTTTAAACCGATCAAAAACTCCCCAGCAGCCCAAGCCGGGTTATTACCCGGGGATCGGATCATTGCCATCGACCGCTTGCCGACAGATGGCATGTCGAAAGAAAAGGCGACGGCGGCAATCCTAGGCCCACCCGGTACCAACGTCGTCCTCACCATCCAGCGGGGGAAAGGCCCCCTTGGCACCACTAAGGAGATTGCTTTAAACCGCGTTTTAATCGACCCTTCCATCGAGTGGGAGATCAAGTGGGATCGGGAAGTCGGTAAGATTGGTTGGATCTCCCTTAGCCAGTTTACGCAAGAAACCGGTGCCGATTTGAAGCGTGCTCTTGAAACATTCACCCGCGAAAAGGTTGTCGGCATTATTTTGGATCTTCGTTATAACCCCGGTGGGTTGCTTATCTCTGCGGTGGAAGTCACCAGCCA
>DOID01000014.1:3187-4705 GCA_003511465.1 Bacillota bacterium
CGGAAACCTTTACCGCCTTTGACAACCCCCATCCGTCCTATCCCTTGGTGGTGTTGGTCAATGAATGGAGCGCCAGTTCTTCGGAGATTGTCGCTGGTGCGCTTAAAGACCTCCGCGCCGGAGTTTTAGTTGGAAATACGACTTTCGGTAAAGGCCTGGTTCAGGATGTAATTCCTCTACGCGACGGCGGTGCCCTCTACCTTACGGTAGCCCGGTATTTGACGGCGGGTGGGTATTCGATCCATAACACGGGGGTACATCCGGACGTCCGGGTTACCCTTCCTATAACCCCGAAGCCCTCGAAGTCAGAAAATGATCTCTTCTTCCTCCGACGGGTCGATCAACTTCAAGCCGATACTGCTTTACAGGTACTGAAACAGTTAATTCGGGCTCGTCTCAAACCCGCCGCTTAAAAAGATTTATTTGCACTGATCAACGGAGGTGAACAAAATGGCGCCGCAGCCCCAAACCAAACTTCCGCTTCCCGGATCCAGTGCCCGTTCTTTCTTTCATCCCTTGCTACCCTTGGTATTCCTCCTTTTCTGCGCCGTTCAGCACTTCTGCTGGTTTCAAATTACACCACCGTTGCCGCCGCTTATCCATGGCGAAGCCGACTTCGGAATTGGTGCTCAGGCAACCGTAGAGTCGTTGCTTTACTCCCGACGACCGCAGCCTTTAATTCCCCGCTTACCGGCAAAACCGCTCCCCCCTCCGGTGGAGGAACAACCACTTCATGCCCAGGCGCAAGTGGCGATCATCATCGATGATCTTGGTTTTGTCCGAGAACCGACCGAAGCCTTCTGGGCGCTGGAAGTCCCCTTAACCTTTGCCGTCCTCCCTTGGGGACGCTACTCCCAGGACCATGCCCATGAAGCGCACCTCCGGGGTCAAGAAGTTATTCTCCATCTACCCTTGGAGCCGCTTGATCCCCAGACCGACCCGGGCCCGGGCGCCCTGCGGAGTACTTTCTCCCCGGAACAGTTGCGTCACCAAATAAGGGAAAATCTGGCGGCCATCCCGGAAATCAGTGGTGTCAATAACCACATGGGTTCCAAAGGAACCCAAGATCGGGAACTAATGGAGTTAGTAATGGCCGAGTTAAAAATGGCTGATTTATTCTTCGTTGACAGTATGACCATCCACTCTTCGGTGGCCGGATCTGTTGCCCAAGAATATAGCGTTCCTTCCGCAGCGCGGGATGTCTTCTTAGACGGGGGCGGTCCGGAGACGATTTTAATTCAGATTGAACGTCTAATTGAGCAAGCGCAGGTCGAGGGTTCGGCCATTGGGATTGCCCATACCCGCCCTGGCGTCGCCGAGGCCATCGCGGCTGCCCTTCCTCTGTTTGATGCGGCTGGAATTGAGCTAGTTCATGTCTCTCGTCTGGTAAAATAAGTTTTTGTTGCGAAAAGAGGAATTCCTCCCCTCATGTCGAACACGAATGTGTGTTCGACTTTTTTCATAATTTCTTGCGCTTTATAGGGCGCTTTGCTATACTTGTTTTATGTAAAAACGACT
>DOID01000014.1:4780-5229 GCA_003511465.1 Bacillota bacterium
CTTGGAGATGATTTAATGCCTGCTTTTAAGCTGGTTTCACCTTATATTCCCCAAGGCGATCAACCGGAGGCTATTAACCAACTAATGGCTGGCTTGGCGGCCGGCGATCGCAGTCAGGTGCTTTTAGGGGTAACTGGGTCGGGCAAGACTTTTACCATGGCGAACATTGTGGCCAAAGTCAACCGGCCAACCTTGGTGATCGCCCACAACAAAACCCTGGCTGCCCAATTATACAGTGAATTTAAAGAGTTTTTTCCCGAAAATGCCGTTCATTACTTTGTCAGTTACTACGACTATTACCAACCGGAGGCCTATATTCCCCAGTCCGATACCTATATTGAGAAAGACGCCAGTATTAATGAGGAGATTGACCGCTTGCGTCATGCCTCAACCTCCGCCTTGTTTGAACGGCGGGATGTGCTAATCGTGGCCAGTGTCTCTTGTATTTA
>DOID01000014.1:5394-11848 GCA_003511465.1 Bacillota bacterium
AACCGGGACAAGATCCTCCGACGCCTAGTTGGCATCCAATATACCCGTAATGACCTTGGCTTTACCCGTGGAACTTTCCGGGTCCGTGGTGATGTGATCGAGATTATTCCGGTTTACGGTGAAACCGTCATCCGCATCGAGCTCTTTGGCGATGAAGTGGAAAAAATTCTCGAAGTCGATCCCTTAACTGGTGAGCTTTTGGGGGAGAAAGAAAAGATCACAATTTATCCGGGGACCCATTATGTGACCAGTGAAGAAAAGCTTAAAATGGCCATTCGTTCGATCGAAGCCGAACTGGAAACAACCTTAGCTAAGATGCGCAGCGAAGATCAACTGCTGGAAGCGCAGCGGTTGGAACAACGCACCCATTTTGATTTGGAAATGATGCAAGAGGTCGGTTATTGTCAAGGCATCGAAAACTACTCCCGCCATCTGACCGGGCGTAAACCCGGCGAACCTCCGGCTACGCTCCTTGACTATTTCCCGGACGACTTTTTATTATTCATTGATGAGTCCCATGTTACGCTCCCACAACTCCGGGCGATGTATGCCGGTGACCGTTCAAGGAAAGAAAACCTGGTCCGCTACGGTTTTCGTTTGCCCTCTGCGTTAGACAACCGTCCGCTCCGTTTTGAGGAATTCGAGCAAGCAGTAAATCAAGTAATTCATGTTTCGGCAACCCCAGCCCCTTATGAGCTTAAGCAAGCATCCCAAATCGTTGAACAGGTGATCCGTCCGACCGGCCTCTTAGATCCGGAAATAGAAGTCCGCCCGGTCAAAGCGCAGGTCGATGATTTAATGGAGGAGATCCGCTGCCGGGTAGCCAAATCTGAGCGGGTTTTAGTGATCACTCTCACCAAACGGATGTCAGAGGATTTAACGGAATATTTGGAAGAAGCGGGTTTTCGCGTCAAATATCTTCACTCCGAAGTGCACACTATGGACCGCATCGAGATCCTACGCGATCTCCGCCTTGGCAAGTTCGATGTGTTAGTCGGTATCAATCTCCTCCGGGAGGGGTTGGATCTGCCGGAAGTGACGCTGGTAGCCATCCTTGATGCGGATAAAGAAGGCTTTCTCCGTTCAGAGACGACTTTAATCCAGATCATTGGTCGCGCCGCCCGGAATGTAACCGGAAAGGTGATTATGTATGCAGACCAGATCACCGATTCGATGGACCGGGCGATCAAGGAAACCAACCGCCGCCGTGCTAAACAGCTCCGTTACAATCAAGAACATAACATTACGCCCGAATCGGTCCACAAGGCAGTGCGCGATCTCATCACCCTACAGCAAGTGGCCGAAGAGAAGGTCGCCTATAGCGCCAAACAAGAAAAAATGACACGAGCAGAGCTAGAAGAAACCATCAATCAGTTAGAAGAAGAGATGTTGGCGGCCGCGGGCAAACTAGAATTTGAAACAGCTGCTAAACTCCGGGATGAGCTGAAGGAATGGCGGAAACTATTGGAGGAATGAACAAGAAATGAATAAAGATCGAATTGTCATCAAAGGGGCACGCGTTAATAATCTGAAAAATATCGACCTTGAAATTCCCCGGGACCAGCTAGTGGTGATGACCGGGCTCTCTGGTTCAGGTAAATCATCCCTGGCCTTTGATACCATTTATGCCGAGGGTCAAAGGCGTTATGTTGAATCCCTCTCCGCCTATGCCCGACAGTTTCTCGGTCAGATGGATAAACCCGATGTGGACTACATCGAAGGGCTTTCGCCTGCGATCTCCATTGACCAGAAATCCACCTCTCGGAATCCCCGTTCGACAGTGGGGACGGTTACCGAAATTTACGATTATTTCCGTCTCTTATTTGCCCGCATCGGCCATCCCTTCTGTCCCCACTGCCAACAGCCTATCGCCAAGCAAACCGTGGAACAGATTGTCGATCAAGTAATGGCCTTTCCCGCCGAAACTAAATTTCAGGTGATGGCACCGCTAGTACGTGGGCGGAAAGGAGAATATACCAAGGTCTTCACTGATTTGAAAAAGGAAGGTTTTGTCCGCGTCCGCGTTGATGGGGAAATTCGGGGGTTGGATGAGGAGATCGAGCTAGCCAAATATAAGCAACACTGGATCGACGTTGTCGTCGACCGGTTGGTGCACCGCCCTGGAATTGAACAGCGTCTGGCCGACTCCATTGAGCTGGCTCTCCAATTAGGGAAGGGCTTAGTCATCATCGCCCCGCTTTCCGGAGAAGAGTCTTTATTTAGCACAAATTTTGCCTGTCCCCAGTGCGGGTTTAGTTTTGAAGAGATCACCCCGCGGATGTTCTCCTTTAACTCACCCTACGGTGCCTGTTCGTCCTGTGACGGGTTGGGGTTTAAGATGGAGATCGATCCGGCTAAAGTCCTTGATGAAAACCGTTCTCTCAAGGAAGGTGCTGTCCTGGCCTGGAGCTCCCATGAAAGCTCCTGGTCCCTCCAGTATCTCTTGAGTGTTGCCCGTCACTACGGGCTCGATCCAAACCTACCGCTGAAGGACGCCACTCCGGCGCAACGTGACGCCATTCTCCACGGCACGGGGAAAGAAAAGATCCCCGTGGTCTACCAGGGGGATAACGGACGCCAGTGGCAACATCAGGTTCGCTTTGAAGGAATCATCAACAACCTTAATCGGCGCTACCGCCGCACGGAATCGGAAGCGATCCGCCAAGACATCGAGAATAAATTTATGACAATCCGCCCCTGTTCCAGCTGTCAGGGTGCCCGCCTCAGCCCAGAAACGTTGTCCGTAAAAATCGGGCCCTACAATATCAGCCAAGTGTCAGCTTTGTCGGTCGTCGAAGCCCGATCTTTTTTCTCCACTTTAGAGTTGACCGAAAATGAAAGGATCATTGCCAAGCAAGTTTTAAAAGAGATCGACCAGCGCCTGGGCTTTCTGGTCGATGTGGGCCTTGATTACCTGACCATTGACCGCACCGCCGGTTCCCTTTCCGGCGGTGAAGCGCAACGGATCCGCTTGGCCACCCAAGTCGGATCTTCTCTGGTCGGAGTCTTATATATTTTGGACGAGCCCAGCATCGGCTTACATCAAAGGGATAACCGCCTTTTGATCAAAACCCTCTTGAATCTACGGGACTTAGGAAATACATTGATTGTCGTGGAACATGATGAGGAAATGATGCGGGCTGCCGATTACCTAGTTGATATTGGTCCCGGTGCCGGTGCCCATGGGGGGGAAATCGTGGCTGCCGGTGATTTTGCGACGCTGACCCGCTGCCCCCAGTCGATCACCGGCGCTTATTTATCCGGTCGACGGCAAATCCCCCTCCCGGTCCTACGCCGACCGAATAATGGTAAATGGTTAAAGATTAAAGGCGCCCAGGAACACAACTTAAAGCAGATCGATGTTAACATTCCTTTAGGCTGTTTCGTCGCCGTAACCGGAGTTTCCGGTTCTGGAAAGAGCACTTTAATTAATGATATTCTCTATCCGGTGTTGGCGCGCCGCCTGAATCGGGCCACCACTATTTATCCCGGTTCCCATCAGAAAATCGAAGGGATCCAGCATCTTGATAAAGTCATCAACATCGACCAATCGCCAATTGGGCGAACTCCCCGTTCTAACCCAGCCACTTACACCGGTGTTTTTGATGAGATCCGAACCATCTTTGCCGAAACCGCTGAAGCGAAGATGAGAGGGTATAAACCGGGGCGGTTCTCTTTTAATGTCAAAGGTGGGCGGTGTGAAGCCTGCTCCGGGGATGGAATCATCAAAATTGAAATGCACTTTCTGCCCGATGTCTATGTCCCCTGTGAGGTCTGTAAAGGTAAACGTTATAACCGGGAGACTCTTGAGGTTAAATACAAAGGAAAATCCATCTCTGACATTTTAGAAATGACGGTCGAAGGAGCCCTTGAGTTTTTCGCCAACCATCCAAAAATCCGGCGTCGACTCCAAACTCTATACGATGTCGGTTTGGGTTACATCAGACTGGGGCAATCGGCCACCACCCTCTCGGGCGGCGAAGCCCAACGGGTCAAACTGTCGACCGAACTATCGAAAAGGAGTAACGGGCGGACCTTTTATATTTTGGACGAGCCCACCACCGGTCTACACTTTGCCGATGTGGAAAAACTGTTGGAAATCCTGCAACGGTTGGTGGACAGCGGTAATACCGTCATTGTGATCGAGCATAACTTGGATGTGATTAAAACCGCCGATTATTTGATCGATCTTGGCCCCGAAGGCGGAACCCGCGGCGGTGAAGTCGTTGTCGCCGGTACTCCAGAGGAAGTGGCGAATCATCCCACCTCCTACACCGGGGAAGTGCTCCGCCCATTACTGGGTAAACTCCCGGTACAGAAAGAGGCTTAAGTTTATAGCTCTTTCCGGTAGATCCGGTAGATCCTGTATAGTCGGCCGCCGGCCCCTTCTACCGAGCGGATCGACTCCTTATTCATCTCAGCAATGGCCGACCCTTCGCCATAGGTATACCCTTTTTTACGTGAGGCCAACATCAAACGATGGTAAATAGCACTGTTTACTGCTTTGTTTCGGAATTTGGGCACCACAAACTGAATAAAGACCCGAGTGCCGGTGATCCGGCGTTTAAACCAAAGGTACTTCGCCCAGCCGAAGGGGAGTAACCGTCCGTTTAGCCGCTTCAATACTTGGTTATAGTCGGGAAGCGCCACCACGAAGCCGATGGGATCAGCGCCCGAACGGGCGATATACACGAGGTCAGGGTCCATAAACTGTAGTAGGGTCCTGACTTCCGCTTGAATTTCCTCCAGCGAGGGTGGGGTTAAATGCTCCCACGTCGCCGGCATCGACAAATCAAGGATGGTTTTGATATCCCGGATCTCACGGTCTAGTTGTTTCCGGTCAAAACGCTCGATCCGGAAATGGTATTTCTGCATTGCATACGCGACCACCCGGCCGAAACGCTGATCATCCAAACTATTGACATCAAGATAAAAGGCAAAGAGATCCATATCTTTCTCGAACCCGTAGTTTTCAAAGATGCCTTGGTAGTAGGCTGGGTTATAAGCATTCATCAACACTGGCGAACCGTCAAAACCCTTGATTAAAATCCCCCGGTTATCATCGCCGTTGGTCGGAGAGACTGGTCCGACCATACTGGTTATTCCGTGTGCTTTCAACCACTGCGTTGCCGCTTCAAATAAGGCAAAGGCCACTTCTTCTCGGTCAATGGTTTCAAAGAGGCTAATAAAACCCTCGTTTTTTTGTTTTTCCCGATTTAGTTTCTGATTAATCCCAACGAGAATCCGCCCAACTATTTTCTCACCCTCAAAGGCGAGGAAAAAGCAATGTTCACCATTGGCAAGTAACGGGTTGTTTTTTCCTTGTAAGATCTTTAATTGTTGTCTACGGAGAGGGGGCACCCAGTTTTGATCGTCTTTATAAATCTCCCAGGGCAGCCCAATAAACCTTTTTAAATCTCCATAGCAGCTCACCGCTTTAATTTGAATCATTTATCTTCCTCAATTCTTTGTGCAAAGCTTTATGGTTGTTTCATCATCCGTTTTTAGCGTGGCATTAAGAACCAAGCAACCGCAAACCCCAGGTAATTACCGATCGCATATCCGACCAAACCACATGTCAACCCGGGCACGATTACCTCCCGATTGTTTAAACGCTCCGCCACCGGGCCGATAAAAGCCGGACCAAAGATCCCGGCCGTGGAAGTAATCAACATCGTATCGGTATCGATCCGGAAGATCCAAGCAAGGATCAGATGAATCACAATCGCCGTAATCATGACGAAAGCCGTATACAGAAAAACCGCTGAGCTCGAAACAAACATTTCCCGAAAGTTAATATTGGTGCCGAGCGCAAGCGAAAAAACAAGGATAAAATACTGGCCGGCGTCATAGGTGCCTTTAATGTTCCGGACTTTAGGGTGAAAAGAGGCGGCAACCCCTAAGGTAGTTAACGCTAGCATAATAATGCTTACCTCCAATTTTCCGGTGAGAAGGAGAGAAAAACCAACACTGATCCCGACGTTCAAAATCGAGAGGACAATCGCAAAAGTCAAGGCCCGCTTCGAGGTTTGCTCCTCTTCCGTCGCCGCCAACGCCGGTTCTGAAACTGCAGAAGAAAAGTCTGGTAGTACCTTACCAATCAGCCATTGGGCTCCGGTGACCAAAAACAGAAAATATAACCCGCCCAAGATCGCATCGGCGGTATTGGTTAAAATCAAAGTTTCTTCCTTAACCTTTAACCCCATTCCGATCGCCATTAAATTCGGAGTCCCTCCGGTATACACCCCCACCAACATCCCGGATATTCTCCAGTATTCAGCCACCCAAGAAAAAAGGAGACCCGCCAAAACGGCGCTGACAATGGCGCTGATGGCAACCAAAACAAAGGAAAGAACCGTTTTCGGCGCTAGTTTCAACCAGCTTTTAAGATCTGTAGAAAAAAGAATCAAAGGGATCGCTATGGGAATGACCACCTCTGATAAGGAAAGCGCCA
>DOID01000014.1:12169-13669 GCA_003511465.1 Bacillota bacterium
GGCGGTAGCCAGCGTGAGCGACTGCCTAGTAATAGCAGATCTTCCTCTCCTTTACAGATGAAAAATAAAAGGCTATAATGCATTTAGATCTGAAGATCACTGTAGCTGTGAGCAATGATTACAAAACTGGAGGTTCATTCACCATGATTAAACATTTACTTTTTGATTTAGATGGTACTCTCCTTCCCATTGACTTGGATTTTTTCTTCCAGGATTATCTTTCCGCCCTCAGTGCCAGGTTTACGACGATCATGACGGAAAAAGAGTTTAAAGACAAATTATTAGCCAGCACCATGGCGATGGTTAAAAGTGAAGACGCAACGTTAACCAATGAAGAAGTCTTTTGGCGGGATTTCCCGTCCCGGATCGGTCATCCCCGTTCTTTTTTAGAACCGATCCTCCGTGATTTTTATAATCAAGAATACCGCTTGCTCGGAAAGAACATCCCCCCGGCCGATTCTGTACGGCCCCTATTAACCAAGGCTTTCCAACAAGGGTTCAGTATTACCATTGCCACGAACCCCATTTTCCCCGACTATGCACTCTTGGAGCGTTTAGCCTGGATCAATTGTCATGATCTGCCTTACCGGATGGTAACCGCTATGGAGAATATGCACTTTTGCAAACCCAATCCCAACTACTACCGGGAAATCCTCGACCACCTCGGGGCCAAGGCCGAGGAATGTATAATGGTCGGCAATGATCAGGAAGAAGATATGGTTGCCGCGCTAGTCGGGTTTAAAACCTGTCTGGTCACCGACCGGTTGATTAGCAGGGGCAAATTAAAGGTAAAGCCCGACTACACCTGTTCTCTCGCCGAGCTTCCACAAATCCTCACAGATCTTATAACTAATCCTTCTGCCCGTTAATTAACCCCTGTTCCCTAGATCCGAAGCACGAAGGAAGCGATGGAAAAGTAGATCATGAGTCCGAAAATGTCGCAGATCGTGGTAATCAAGGGGCTACTGGCAACAGTGGGATCCAATCGCAGCTTCGTTAGGATGAAAGGGAGAAGCATGCCGATGATATTAGAGAAAAGCACTAACGCCACCATCGTAAGGCCCACCACCAGACCGATTGCCGGCCCTACCCGCCAAATCCCCAGGAGGGTACTGGCCAAGCCGAGTACGATCCCCAAACATAAGCCGACCAACAACTCTTTCAGTAAGACTTTCCCCCAATCCGCCAACTGAATATCACCGGTGACCAACGCCCGCACTACCAAAGCGGAAGATTGGGAACCGGTGTTTCCACCAGTGTCGATTAGTAAAGGAATAAAAAAGGTCAAAGGAACAACAGTGGACAGCACTTCTTCGTAGTTTGCCATCACCTCGGAAGAAAGGATATTAAGGACAATCAACCCCAGGAGCCAAAGAATCCGTTTACTAAACAACGTCCACGCGCTGGCGTCGATATACGCCTCCTTCATCGGAACAATCGATGCCGCCTTATGAATATCTTCAGTAGCCTCTTCTTCCGCCACGTCTAACACATCATCAA
>DOID01000014.1:13836-15343 GCA_003511465.1 Bacillota bacterium
TCGAAGAGACGTGCCACTTCTTCCTGGTCCATATCCTCCGGAACGGAGATTACTTCGCGGTACATCACTTCCCGCACTTTCGCCGTCAACGGTTTCGTCACTAACGCGCGTAGTGAGACAACACCGACCAGTCGCCGGTTTTTCGATTCCACGTACAGATAATAGGAACTTTCCGGCGGAAGCGTATGTTCCCGCAGAAAGCGTAAGACCTCCTCAATGGTCTGTTCCTCCTGGATTGTAATAAATTCGGTTGCCATTAACCCGCCGGAGGTGTCGCTTTCGTAGGCGAGCAGCTTTTTGACCACGCTACCCTTTTCGCCCATCAAAGCCATGAGGGTCAAGACTTCCTCCGAGGGGAAGAGGGCCAATACATCCGCGGCTTCATCCGTATACATCCGGGTTAGAATTCGGGCGGCCTGTTCTGGTTGGAGCTGGGCCAAAAGCTCAGCTTCCGCGGGTAGCTCCATTTCCTGGAGGATCAAGGCACTCATCGAAGCCGGAAGAGTGGTAATTAAAGCCACTTGCCTTTCGAGGGGAACGGTCACAAGCGTCTCTGCGACATCGGCCGGATGCATTTCACCGACGCGCTTCACTGCGGCACTAATCTTCCCGGCTAATAGTAATTGTTCTAGCATCATCTGTACCATTTTCCCTTCCTCTCCGGGACAAACAAAAGCCCCTTTAATAAAGGGGCGACTTCATAACCGGACGCCGAGCGCGAGCGGTTATCTTTTATTTCCTCCGCAAAAAGAGATGCCGGGATGAGTAGAAGTCATCATCTGTCCCTTTAGTCTTATTTTCCCTTCGCCTTGGTTTGGGAATACTATCGCCATAAAGGTCCGATTCCATAACTTCTTCACCTCCCACGATTCAACGGAAGCTTTGTTAGGGCTTTTTGCGTTGTTATTTGATTTAAGCAAAAAGCTTTGTTACGTCTTTAATTGTACGCATTTCGTGCGTTTTTGTCAATTAAGGTGAAGTTTATCGCCGTGTTTTCCTTGCTTTAGAAGGCTGGCACAATATCTCCGGCGAAATTTTCATTCAGGTAGGCTTTTACTTCCGGACTATTCAGTGCTTGGGCTAACTTTTGCAAAGCTGGCTTATTCTGGTCAGCCGTTCGCACCGCCAGCACGTTGGCGTACGGTGATTCGCTCCCTTCAATAAAGAGGGCGTCTTTGGTCGGCACCAGACCTGCCGGGAGCGCGTAGTTGGTGTTGATCACCGCCAGATCCACCTCCGGTAGGATACGCGGTAATTGGGCGGCTTCCAACGCTTTTACCTGTAATTGCTTGGGGTTTTTCGTGATATCCAGTTCGGTAGCGAGGACCCCAACGCCTTTACGCAGTTCAATTAGGTTCGCCTGTTCCAGTAACATCAAAGCCCGCCCGCAGTTGGTCGGATCATTCGGAATTGCCACCACTGCTTTATCCCTTAATTGCTCAATCTTGGTTACTTTCTGCGAATAAACGCCCATCGGTTCAACGTGTACCTTGGCAATCTGGGTCAG
>DOID01000014.1:15605-16464 GCA_003511465.1 Bacillota bacterium
AAAATACCGGCATGGGGAGTAGGGGATGCGCCCACGGTCAACACGACCGGTGTTGTCGATGAAAAAACTTGACTCCCGAGGAAAACAACCAATAGAAACAGGCCAAACAGTAAGAACCTTTTTTTACCCATAAAATCCACCTCCGTTTTTTTGTTCCCCACATTTATCTATGGTTTAACTTCGCAGCCAACCATCCGCCAAAGGATTGCAGGCCTTGCACGATCACGACTAACACCAAAACCGTCCAAAACATAATGTCACCCCGAAAGCGTTGGTACCCGTAACGGATTGCCAGATCTCCCAGACCACCACCGCCAACCGCGCCAGCCATTGCCGAGTAGCTAATTAAACTGACGGCAACCATGGTCACTCCTAAAACCAAACCCGGAACCGCCTCGGGGATCAAAACCTTCGCAATGATCTGCCTGGTGGATCCGCCCATCGCTTGCGCCGCCTCGATGACACCCCAATCAATCTCCAGCAAAGCACTCTCTACCACCCGCGCCATAAAGGGGATGGCGCTGATGGTAAGCGGGACAATAGCCCCAGCCGTACCGATCGACGTTCCCACTAGCCAGCGGGTGAAGGGAATGATCGCCACCAAAAGAATGATAAAGGGTAATGATCGACCCACATTAATCACCACGGAAAGTACCCGGTGGAGAAGGGGGAGCGGTTTAATGTGCCGGGGCGCGGTAATCACCAGCAAGATCCCCAAGGGAATCCCAACCAAGGCGGAAAGGATGAGGGCCACTCCCACCATGTATCCGGTCTCAACTGTTGCTTTAACAATTAGACTCCAGATCATTAAAGCACCTCCAATTTCAACCCCTGCGCGGTCAGGAAGGCTAACGCCGCC
>DOID01000012.1:0-374 GCA_003511465.1 Bacillota bacterium
GTCGTCAAACCCAACCAATTTATCATGGAAGAACCCTATCTCAAACACCATATCAATTATACACGGCTGGGGTTTGGCTTGGATCGCATCAAAGAACAGCCTTACTATGTAGACCCGAAAGCCGATTTAACCGGTCTTCAACCTGACCATCCTTCACTCACCAATTTACGGATCTGGGATTGGCGGCCCCTTTTACCCGCCTATAACCAGCTGCAATCCTTCCGATCTTACTATACTTTCTACGATATTGATCTGGACCGTTACTCCACTCCGCAGGGGCAAAAACAGGTCATGATCGCCGCGCGGGAACTGGATTCCGGAAAAATCGACCAAAACTGGCTCAATCAACGCTTGATCTATACCCACGGCTATGG
>DOID01000012.1:582-1682 GCA_003511465.1 Bacillota bacterium
CCCGATCTGAACTTAACACGACCCCAGATCTACTTCGGGGAAGGCCCGGATTCCTATGCTATAGTTCGCACCCGCGAAAATGAGTTTGATTATCCCGGCGCAACCGGGGAAAACGTTACGACTACCTACGAAGGACGGGATGGAATCTCCCTTCGGCGGTGGCCGGTCCGGCTCTTGATGGCGATGGAGTTAAAGGACCGGAACTTAATCCTTTCCGGTTATATTCAGGATCGAAGTAAGATCCTCTTGCACCGCAATATCCAGGAGCGGATTAAGAAACTAGCTCCCTTTGTAACTTTAGACAATGATCCCTATCTGGTCGCGGCGGAAAACCGGCTCTTTTGGCTTATTGATGCTTACACAACTTCTCGGTATCTTCCCTATGCCCGCCGCCATCAAAATGGCTATAACTATCTGCGGAATTCAGTCAAAATTGTTGTCGATGCTTACCATGGTTCTGTCGACTTTTACGCGGTTGATCCAACCGATCCGGTGTTGCAAACCTGGCAAAAGGTTTTCCCGAAGCTGTTCAAGCCGTTTAGCGCCATGTCGGCCTCGTTACAGGAACACATCAGGTACCCGGAAGCGCTCTTTGCCGTGCAGCAAGATATGCTCCTTAGTTATCACCTAACCGACCCTAAGGCCTTTTACGAACAGGAAGATTTCTGGAATTTACCCACCCAAATTTATGCACGGAGTGAAGAAGCCTTAGAGCCCTACTATGTAACCCTGGTCTTGCCCGGCAAGCAGCAAGAGGAATTCCTCCTCATGCGGCCATTTACACCGAAGGGGAAACAGAATATGATCGCCTGGCTGGCTGCCCGTTGCGATCCGCCCCACTATGGAGAATTACTCCTCTATCAGTTACCAAAAGGAACCAACACCTATGGCCCGATGCAGATCGAAACCCGCATCGGCCAACACCCTGAGATCACCGAATTAATTACCCTGTGGAGTCAGAATCAATCCCAACTAATCCGTGGTAATCTCCTGGTCATTCCGCTGGAGAATACTTTCCTCTACGCCGAACCTTTCTATATCCAGTCGGCCCAGGGGCAAATGCCAGAGTTTAAAAAGATCGTCCTCGTCTGGGAGGATCG
>DOID01000012.1:1869-6545 GCA_003511465.1 Bacillota bacterium
CAGTCCAAGACACTTCGGACCCGGTGGCGAGCGAGGAACCAACTGCCCCCACCCCCGAACAAGCAAAATCAGCTTTCCCGGAGGATGATGCTGCCTTCTGGGACGAATTCGAACAGTCGTTCCGGAAAACCCAAGAGCTATTCGAAGAAGCGAAAAAAAGGAACGCCCAGCCTTAATTAATTAAGGCGGGCGTTCCGCTTATCCGGGCTTTTTGCCTTGCAAAAAGCTTTAGAGAAATCCTTTAGGCGTCTAGCTTTTCGCTATTTTGAACAGGGCATATTTGTTTTATTGTTTCGATTACTTCCTCCGGTTTAGAAACAGAAACCATAATTCCGGCCTTTTGGTACTCGACAAATAAATCCCCTAAGGGAAAATTGAGTAAAATGACGTTTTTTCCGTTTTTCAAAGCCAAAGCGATCTCGGAAATCGTCCCCGAACGTCCCGGGAGCGCTACAACAATATGACTAGTGAGGATATTAATGAAATTTCGTCCATCACCCATCCCCGTCAAAATCGGAATGTCGATGAAAGCAGAGGCCTCCTCGGTGTTGCGGTCAGGCAAGATTCCCACCGTCAAACCATTATGTTCTTTAGCCCCGCGGGCGGACGCATCCATCACGCCCACTCCCCAACCACCATTTAACAACACCCAACCTTCGTCAGCAATCAAGCCGCCGAGTTTATAAGCAAGTTCGCAGACTTCGGGAGAAGCGCCTTCTCCTCCCCCCATTACTCCAACGATAAGTTTCTTCATCTTTAAACCTCCACGCAAGTACGCCCTTG
This sequence comes from Bacillota bacterium, assembly GCA_003511465.1. GTDB lineage: Bacteria > Bacillota > UBA4882 > UBA10575 > UBA10575 > Capillibacterium. Next base: position 2,653 of record DOID01000012.1, read on the forward strand.
TGTTTATTATTAACCTATTCGCTAGAGAATCCCTTTCTTCGAATATTAAATCTAGATTAAACCGACGATAAAAAGGTTGTTGGGGTGACCGACTGTAATGAGCTCCCCTTGTCCGTCCCCGTTTAGATCACCAGTGGCCACAGCAACCAGACCATTAGGGAAAGTCAAGTAGTCAGTGGCGGGGCTGAATTTGTTGTTTTCCAAGCGAAAATGATTTAACCGTCCCCACCCGTCCGCCGTATAAAGGAGGGGCTCGGAAGCATCGGTGGTGATCGTCATCCCAAAAGCCATGTTCGAAAGGAGGTTTTTCTCCTGAAAACGAGGAACCAGCTCTGCTTTGACCGGGTCCCAATCCAAAAGCGTAAATACCCCCGAACGAGTGCTTAAACCGGCATCGGTAACCACCTCGGCTAACCCATCCCCATCCAAATCACCCGCCGTCAGACACCGGATATTACCCAGAAAGGGACTGCTCCCCATCTTGACCAAACCTTCCGCAGTCAGGCGGTAAACTTCCACCACTCTCTCCTCAAAAGTTGGTAGCCTTTCACCCACCCTGACGATGAGGAGTTCGTCCTGACCGTCACCATCCAGATCGGCGACTGATAATTCATATGGAGAAAGGGTATGCTTAAATTGGGAAACAAGGATAATGTTTTCATTTTCGTAGGTATAGAGATAAAGCTGCTCCTGGGTGAGGATGATTAGCGCTGGCTCCCCAGATGGAAGCGGTCGTCCGGCTGCCAGCAGCGCCGGTCCTTCCTTTGAAAGATTGGGGCTCTCCCAGTAGGTAGTCAGCTTTCCTTCTTCCCAGGTCAGAAGCTTCACTGAGAGCTGGCTTTCTGTATAATCACGCCCTAAAACCGCCAATTGACTGGCGCCTAGACCCATCAAATCGGCAGCTTCCACTTTAAACCAAGCTTCATAGAGGTAATCCTCGGCAGTGAACTGGGGGGAAGCAGGTGCAGACCAAGTAAGGGGAAGTATGGTGAAAACCAGCAAAGCAGTAATTACAGTTTTTAACAGTCGCATTTTGTCCCTCCGTCAAATTGTCATCATCTAATTCTTGATTGCCATGCATTTTCCTGCCAAATAATTAATCAATAGATAAGTTTTGCATATTCCCGAAACCATTGAGTCATATTATAAGAAGTGCTTTTTGAGCGCCATTTGCTTTTAGTATCTACGGAAGGGGGATTGACATGACTCCTGAGGATCTGGTTAAAAAAACCAAGGAGGAACTGCTTACTTTAGCCAGGGAGATGAAGATCAAAAACCGATCTAAAATGACTAAAAATGAACTAATTGAGAACTTAAAAACGACCAAAGTTCAAAGCGACGCCAAAGCTGAAGCTCAAATCAAAGCTGCCGCCTTACCTAAACAGCCACCTGAACCTATTTATGGAAGCGGGCTTGCGAAAGCCGAAACTCACGCCCCAACACGCGCAGAGGAGACCAGATTTCCCCTTCCCACTACTTATAATGTAACCAAAATTGCACTGCTAATCCGCGACCCGTTCTGGCTTTACACCTATTGGGACTTGAGCCCAGAGGCCAAAGCACAATTAAAAAACGACTACGGCGACTGGGAGAAGGCACCTTTAAGCCTTCGGATCTGTGAAGAGAAGGAATCCGGTGGCGCTGATCCGCACCTTTTTCATGTTTCCATTAACCCGTCCACCAGCAACTGGTACCTCAATGTCCAGCCCAATCACTATTATACCGCCGAGCTGGGTTACTTTTCCCCGGCGGGAGACTTTATTATCCTGGCCCGTTCTAATACGGTAATCACTCCCCGTGCCACCTTCTCCCAGGTGATCGATGAAGAATGGATGATCATCGAAGAAGATTTCCGTCGCCTATACCGGATGGCCGGTGATCCCCAAGCCAGTTCGGCCGAGCTAGGCGGAGGATTGCTAAAACGGTTAGAAAAAGAAATGGGCTCGGCCGCAGTGAGCAGCCTCAGCAGTCCCTTCGGACAACCCCCGGCGGACCGCCGCTTTTGGCTGGTGCTGAATACAGAATTAATTGTTTATGGGGCAACCGAGCCGGATGCGGTTTTAACTTTAGACGGCCAACCGGTTATTTTACGTCCGGATGGTTCTTTTACGGCACGTTTTGCCTTACCGGATGGAAAAAAATCCATTCCGGTCACGGCCTGTTCCCAGGATGGGAATGATGAGATCACCATCACCCCGGTGGTAACCAAGGAAACCTATTAATTCCCACGCCGGGCAATTTTCGGGTTTAAAGGAGGTTCATCTTTATTGGAAAAAGGATATCTTTGTTTGGTACTCCATGCCCACTTACCCTATATTCGTCATCCGGAGCAAGAACATATTCTTGAGGAAAACTGGCTATTTGAGGCCATTACCGAAACCTATATTCCATTGCTTAAAGTCTTCGAAAAACTCGCCGACGACGGCGTAAAATTCCGTTTGACGATGAGTCTCACCCCGCCCTTACTTTCTATGCTCAATGACGGGCTGCTTCAGGACCGTTATCTTCGGCAGATTGAAAAACTGATCGAGCTGGCCGGGAAGGAAATTGAGCGGACCCGCTGGCAACCGGATCTCAACCGGATGGCCTATTATTATCATGATCTCTTTTCTTCCGCCCGTCGGTACTTTCTGGAGAAGTACGGCAAAAACCTGGTGAAAGCTTTTGCCCGCCTTCAAGACGAGGGCTACCTGGAATTAATCACCTGTGGTGCCACCCATGGCTACCTCCCCCTCATGCTGCAACGGGAGGCGGTCCGAGCACAGATCCACTATGCTGTTGAATACCACACCCGTTGCTTTGGGCGGCCGCCCCGTGGGATCTGGTTACCGGAATGCGCTTATAACCCCGGTGATGATGAAATCCTCCGCGCTTATGGCATCCGCTACTTTTTCACTGATGCCCATGGCCTGCTTCATGCTTCCCCCCGTCCGAAGTATGGTAATTTTGCACCGATCTATTGTCCTTCCGGAGTAGCCGCCTTCGGTCGGGATCTGGAATCATCGAAACAGGTATGGAGCGCCAATGAAGGTTACCCCGGCGACTATGATTACCGTGAGTTTTACCGCGATATCGGTTACGACCTGGAGTATGAGTATATTAGACCCTATATCGATCCCAGCGGCTTACGGATGAATACCGGAATTAAATATCACCGGATTACCGGACGCACCCATGATAAACAACCCTATAACCCGGACTGGGCGCGGGAGAAGGCGGCACAGCACGCCGGAAATTTCATGTTCAACCGGGAACAGCAGGTGGAATACCTAGCCTCGTTTTTAGGCCGTAAACCTATCATTGTCTCTCCCTATGATGCCGAACTCTTCGGCCACTGGTGGTTTGAAGGCCCCCAATGGCTTGATTTCCTGATTCGAAAGGTGTATTACGACCAACAAACCTTTAAACTGGCCACGCCCAGTGACTATTTATCTCTCTATCCGCGGAACCAAGTTAGTACACCTTCCCTCTCCAGCTGGGGGTATAAAGGGTATAACGAGGTATGGCTGGAGGGCAGCAACGACTGGATCTACCGTCATTTGCACCAGGCTGCCACCCGCATGGTGGAACTGACCAACACCTTTCCGGAAGCCACCGGTGTCCTTCGTCGCGCTTTAAACCAGGCGGCCCGCGAACTACTGCTCGCCCAGAGCAGTGATTGGGCTTTTATCATGAAGACTGGAACCGTGGTTCCTTATGCGGTACGACGAACCCAAGGACACATTGGTAACTTCATCGGCCTCTATGAGCAGATCACAGGCAACCGCATTGATCAACGGTGGCTTATGGAACTGGAAGCCAAAAATAACATCTTTCCCGATCTGGATTACCGGATCTATTCATCTTCCGATCAAACCAAACGCCAAGTGGAGAATCTGGCGTTAGCCTTGTAA
>DOID01000012.1:6748-13150 GCA_003511465.1 Bacillota bacterium
AAAAGCCCTAGTAGAAAGCCTTATACGCGGAGGAGGAGTCGATGTTCGAGCGCAAAAACAGCTTTCTCCAGAAACTGGCCCGTATTAATGTCACCCGCTGGGGAAAGAAAATGCTAAACTACCACCGTTTATCACGGAAGAACTTACAAAGCACCCCCGAATACGCGTCAAAGAAATCGCCCCGTAAGTAGGGCGATTTTTAATGAATTATGCATTTTCTAAATTCGGGTGAGAATATAGATGGAGAAGATCCGAAAATCACAAGAGGAAAAGAAGGTTGGATTATTTTGAAACTCAACTGGCGAGTCCTCTGCCAAAAGGTGCTGCTCGGGGTCGCCGGCTGCCTGTTATTAATTCTCTGCCTGCCGCTGGCCCCACCCGACCAACCGGTGACCACCCGCATTCTCAGTGCCGAGCAAGAAGTGATCAGTCTTTTATACCAGGAAAATCGGCAACTGGCAACCCTTGCGGAAGTCCCGTCCTTTTTGCAACAAGCCTTTCTGGCGGTGGAAGACCATCGTTTTTATGAACATAACGGGTTTAGCCCGGTTAGTTTTGGCCGCGCCGTCTACCACAACCTCTTTGTCCGTGAAGGTTTACAAGGATTCAGTACGATCACGCAGCAAGTAGCCAAAAACGGGTATCTCTCAGCGGAGAAAACCCTTATTCGCAAATTGAAAGAACTGTTTTTGGCCTTACGTTTGGAGTTACACTATTCAAAAGCCCAGATCCTCGAGCTGTATTTGAACCAAATCTACTTCGGCCACGGTGCCTTTGGTGTTAAAACCGCTGCCCTTACTTATTTCGGACGACCGCTCCCCGAATTAAACCGCCTTGAATTGGCAATGCTCGCCGGAATCCCGAAAGGGCCGGCCCTTTATTCCCCATATCTGAACCGGGAAGCCGCCGCCACCCGCATCGAAACAGTGCTCGCCCGGATGGTAACCGTCGGTTACCTCACCACCGCGGAAAAAGATACTATTTTACAAGAGCAGATTCGGCTGCCTGGTTTGAAGAAAGCGCCCAAACAAGCCCTTTACTTCCTAGACTATGCTCTGGAGGAAGCGGGGACGATTTTAAAAATTTCCAAGGAACAAATTCAAAGCCTCGGCCTGACGATTGAAACCACCCTCTCCCTTCCCATGCAAAAGGCGGCGGAAGAAGCATTACAAAATCGGCTTGCCCCTCTGCAGAAGGATCTACAGCCCCAGGGAGCGTTAATTGCCGCTGATCCCAACACCGGAGAAATCAAGGCTCTAGTTGGGGGCACCGATTACTATAAGACTCCCTTTAACCGCGGTCTAAAAGCTTACCGCCAACCCGGTTCGGCCTTTAAACCCTTCGTCTATCTTGCCGCTCTTGAAAGCGGTTATACCTTGGCTTCCACTATTCCCTGCCGGGAGGTTTCCTTTCCAACCGAAACTGAAGCCTATCAACCCCGGGATTACGGCGAGAAGCATTACCATAACCGGGATCTATCACTCCGTGAAGCTTTATCCACCTCCTGTAATATCGTAGCTGTCACCCTCCACCAGCGGTTAGGGATTAAACCCACGATTAACCTGGCCCGCCGGTTAGGGATCACTTCCTCCCTTGAGCCCAACTTATCGCTAGCTTTAGGCACCTCGGAAGTGACTCCTTTCGAACTCCTCCAGGCTTATCTCCCCATCGCCAATGGCGGCAAAGCCACTCCCCTGTACGCAGTGGAACGGATCTATAATGTCCAGGGTAAAGTAATCTGGGAACGGAAACCCCGCTTTCGGCAGGTACTTGATGAGCGGCTGGCCTTTTTAATCACTTCCGTTCTCCAGGATACGCTGGGGCCCGGGGGAACAGCTGCCGGGATCCGGGCCACGCTCCGACGACCGGCCGCCGGAAAAACCGGAACCTCCCAGGAGAACCGAGACGCCTGGTTTGTCGGGTTCACTCCTGATTTGGCCGCCGTCGTTTATCTCGGTGATGATCTGAATAAACCACTTCCTGCCGGAGGTGGATCCCTGGCCGCTCCTTTATGGGCTGCTTTTATGAATAAAGCTTTGTCAGGCATCCCCGCCCGCGACTTCCCGGTTCCCGAAGGGATTGTCAGCCACCGGATCTGCCGGGAAACCGGGCTCTTGGCCGGACTGGATTGTCCCAGCTATAACGAATATTTCCTTTTCAGTCATGAACCAACGGTCTACTGTGCCCGCCACCGTAAAGTCCGGCTCCGCGTCTGTCAAAAAACTGGCCTCCTTCCCAATGCGCACTGCCGGGAAGTGGAAGAAAAAACCTTTGTCTGGGGCGAGCACCCGACCACCACCTGTGAAGTCTGCCATGCCCCAACCAACCTGTGGGAATACATTTTCGGTGAACCCTTCCCTTTATTAAAAGCGAAACCCTAATCGCGCAGAAAATAAGCATGAAGTGATGTAATCAAACTAAGTCGCAATTACGGGAATGCTACAATGGTGGAATCCATTTCCCGAAATGAAAGGAGAACTGTGATGCCTATACAAGTCTTCAACGCACAAATGGCCTGGTCCGGCCAAGGGGTGTACTGTGAAGGGGGAACCCGAGGTTTTACGGTAGCCACCGATGAGCCTAAGGAATTAGGCGGTGATGATCGGGCGATGAACCCCGTCGAATTGTTACTTTGTTCCTTGGGCGGTTGCATGTGCATCTGTGCAGCGGCTTTCGCCCGCAAATGCCGAGTTGAACTTCAAGGAGTCTCGGTGGAACTGGAAGGGGATCTGGATCCGGACGGGTTTTTAGGTAAAAACCCGGAAGCCCGCAAAGGTTACCAGCAGATTAGATACAGAATTAAGATTGATTCCCCCTCTCCACAAGAGAATATTGATCAGCTACTAGCCGTCATTGAAGAACGCTGTCCAGTATCGGATACGCTCTGTGGCGTAGAAGTGGTCAAACATCAATCCTAATTCTAAGGCAATAGCAACACAAAAAGCCAGATCTAGTCGTTTTTAGGAAATTGTTGGCAGGAAAAACCTCCCTTCGGTTGAATAGGTAATATGTTGATCGAAGGGAGGTTTTGATGATGGTAGTCTCCACCGGAAAGATCCGGTTTAAACCGCTGCTGGGGATGGGATTAGCTCTCCTAATCACCTTAAGTGCTATTACCGTCGCCATGGGAGCTTTTGGCCTTAAATTACCCCTTCATCCCGAACCCGCCGTCTGGCAGGTCAGCGGAACCCAAGGAACCGCTTACTTAATGACCACCCTCAACATGGGCAACGACGATTTTTATCCGCTCAACGCCAAAATAGAAAACTTATTTAGCAGCTGCGCCAACCTGGTTGTAACGGTTGACTTAACAAAAATCGATCCCGAAGCACTCAATGCAGCCATTATCACCGCCGCCTTGTACCCGGATGGTGAAGAGATCACTGATTGGCTTACCCCCACAGAGATCCAGCGTTGCACGGAGGCCTTTGCCCGGTATGGCATTGAGCTAGAGCAACTTACACAGTTTAGGCCCTGGTTTTTATCCATGATGCTGGAATCCGTACACCAACAAACGATTGGTTATTTCACCGACCAAAGTCTTGATCTTTACTTTTTAAATCAAGCCGACGGCAAAAACATCATTGGACTTGAAAACCCCATCGAACAGGCTACTCTTTTCGCCCATTTTTCACCTACCCTTGAAAAAAAACTACTCCTGACAGCTTTGGAGAAGGATTTCAGCCGAGAAACAGGGGAACTGGTTACCGCCTGGTGGCAGGGGGATTTGGCGCGGTTGGAAGAAATCATCTTCACCGCGCGGGACCATGATCCGGATGCGCGCGACTATAATGAGCAGATTTATTTTGCTCGCAACCGCCGGATGGCTGACCAGATCGGGGAACTCCTGAGCACCGGGGAGAGCTATTTTATCCTTTTACCCTGCGGCCATTTCCTTGGCAGCCAAGGGATGATCCGTCTCCTCCAAGCTAAAGGTTTTAGCGTCCAACGGGTGGAGATCGGAAACTTTCCCGATCCACCAGAATCAAGGCGCTAAGAGGTTCCACTTCTACCTGCGAGCCATTAATGTAACCTAATGCTTTCGTACCGGCTTGCCGTGAATCAACCACCACCACCCATTCGTTCGCGGGCAGCGCCATTGCTGTGGGCGTGGTGCGGGCGTTGAAAAGTACAATAATCACCCGCCAAGGGTCACCGTTGGCGTGCTGATCCAAGGTATAGCCTACTAATTGACTGGGCAAATCCATAAAATGAAGATGAGCCTGTATTTGCTCGGTGTGGCGCATCCGGAAGGCCGGATGCGCTTTGCGCAGCCTTATTAGACCCTGATAATAGGCGTAAACCTCATGATAACGGGCTTTACGCGCCCAATCCAACCAATTGACCTGATCCGGGGCTAAATAGCTGTTGGCGTTTCCCCCTTTAGTGCGGAGAAATTCCTGGCCGGCGTGGAGGAAAGGAATTCCCTGACTGGTCAGGACAATCGCACCGCCTAACTTATGTCGCCGGATACGCTGCTCCTCACTTTCCTCCCCATTCGTCGCCACCAGTTTGTCCCAGAGGGTCAGGTTATCATGGGCTTCACAGTAGATTACAGCCTGATTGGGTGCCTCAGCCCAAGGTTGATGGTCGTAATTAACCCGTTCGTAATTGACCTGGGGATGCCTGGTGGCCGCGGTAATCCCGAATTTGACGCTTTCTTCCAACCCTGCTTGGCCATTGACAAACCCCGCTTCCCGCCGGTTAAAAACATCCCCTTTGATCCCATCCCGCGCCGAATCGTTGAAAAAAGCGATCCCCGGTACCTGTCGGGCATTTCCTTTTAAGGCGGCCTGGCCCGCCGGAAGCGGCGACGGCCCCCCGGTCCAGCCTTCACCATAGATTATGCAGCCGGGAGCAACCCGGTCTAAGGCGGACCGGATTTGCCGCATCGTTTCTAGATCATGTAAGCCCATCAGATCAAAACGGAAACCATCCACCCAGTATTCCTGCGCCCAGTAACAGACAGAATCAATGATTAATTTCCGCACCATCGGCCGTTCGGAAGCAAGTTCATTCCCACACCCGGAACCATTGGCAAAACTACGGTCCGAATTCATCCGGTAGTAGTAACCGGGGACTAAACGGTTCAAACAAGAGTCCCAAGAGTTAAAGGTGTGGTTATAGACCACATCCATGATCACACCAATACCCCGTTCGTGCAGGCTTTGAATAGCAGCTTTCAACTCACGGATGCGGACAGCGCCATTAAAGGGATCCGTGGCGTAGGAACCCTCGGGCACATTATAGTTTTTCGGATCATAACCCCAGTTGAACTGGGGCTGTTCCTGCTCGGCTTCATCAACCGAGGCATAATCAAAAATTGGTAGGAAATGTAGATGGGTAATCCCCAGATCTACCAAATGGTCGAGACCGGTCCGCACCCCTTGTGGACCCCGCGTCCCTGTCTCGGTGAAAGCCAGAAACTTACCCTGATGTTCGATGCCGGAGTGGGGATAGGTCGAGAAATCGCGGACATGCAACTCATAGATAATTGCATCAACCGGATCGGGTAAAACAGGCCTTTTTACCTTTTCCCAACCAACCGGATTCGTCCGGCCAAGGTCAACCACCATCCCCCGCTCGCCATTGACCCCCGCTGCCCGCGCGTAGGGATCAACCACTTCAAAGCTGGTATCTTGCCGGGTTACCCCATAGTTATAATAAAGCCCGTGGCAATCACCGGCGACCGCTGCCCGCCAGATTCCTCCGGTCTCGCGGGCCATTGGGTAGCTGGTTTTTTCATCCCCCCTGCCCTGCCGATACGCGTACAAGCTTACGGCACAGGCAGTTGGCGCCCACACGGTAAATACCGTTTGCTGAGGGGTATAAACGGCGCCTAAATCGTCACCATGATAATAATAATCTTCAGCAATGTGGTCGGCGCTGATGCTATTTCCTCCTTCCCCTTCGTTACCCCTTCATTATATCCAGTTTCTATTCGGAAAAAAACAGCCTCCATGGGGTTACTTGGCTTTAGCGCTTAACCGCCAGAATGACATGGGGATTAAGCATATACGGATGAAGAGTAAGTTGAAGATTGGAGAGGGGCAGTACTTCCTCCCTGAGCTTTACTCCCAAAGTCTCTGTCATAAATTGCCGACGCACCATGATCCGAGCCCAGCTCTGCGGATATTTTGTTTGTATAAGACTTTGTTAAGCTTGAGGGGACAAGCCTCCGCATAAGCCAAGCCTTCATTTCCTACCACCAAGGTTACACCAACTGTCCCGATAATTAAAAGGGCTTCCTCAAAACGGGGATCATGTCCGGTGAAAAACTCGAGATTGGAAAAGTATTCTCGGTCAGCATAAACCAATAAATGGGTCAAATGTTCCGCTTTCATCTGCGCACGCGCCCGCTCAATCCGAGTTTCATATTCCGCCGCCGTGACGATCGGTGGC
>DOID01000029.1:0-1762 GCA_003511465.1 Bacillota bacterium
GATGCGATTGTCAAAGTAAAGACGAAAGGGATCATCACACCGGGGAAATAAGACTCCACCTATATAATAACGGCATAAACCATCAATTCTAACAATTGTTATTTTTTGTTTTAGGTACCATAATATTGAGTACTTATCCTTCAGTTGTTTATATGTTTATCATTAGGATAGGACAACCTCTATTTGAAAAGAGAAATCCAAACTGAAAGGAAGGGTATTAAAATGAGAAAATTAGGATTGAATCCGGTTTTTCGGTTACTTCTAATTTTCATCACCGTCGTCTTGTTTGTTTGTAGCGGTGCCGGTTGCGGCAAAAAATCATCGCCCAAAGCTCCACAGCCGCCGCCAAAAGAGCCCACGGTAAACACCATTCAATTTAGTATCCCGGAATTTTATGAAGAGCTGGGAGGTTTAAATAAGTATCGCATCCCGGACGGACAAAGGATTAATTTCTATGTTGCAATTCCGACCAGTAATCCTGAAAGTGTAATTGAATCGCTTCAAACCTTCACCGGGACCACCGGTAATCGGAACTTTCAGTTCATTATCCCGGATTCTCTAAACAACGAAGAAGGTGAAGTTTTCGCAGTAATAGATTTAACCGGCACCTATGATCTGAACGGAAAAACAATTTCTCAAGCACGGGAAGCAGCTGCCGTCGGAGAGATCTTGTTTGGAAATGCTGGCAATGTCATATTTAAGAATAACCAGGTTGCTATTTTTGATTTTTGGGGTAATGGCGAGGGTCATCAGTCCGTCATTACGATCAGTTTTACAATGCCATCTTTATATGAAGCTGGCGACTTCGAATTTAATATCCCCGCTGGGAAGGAAGTTGTTTTCTATTCCGTCGCTTCCGCCCCCGAACCCGGCAGCATGGACACCTTTAATACGGATTTTTCTTGCTCCACGCTCACCGTTAGAGAAACTTCCAATCATATCCTCCCCGATGCGTTAGATGGTCAGGACCGTTACTTCCTTGCGACCGTAATTCTCCAAGGTTCTTTTGAACTCCAAGGACAAACCTGGACACAAATACAGGACGCCATCAACTCTGGAACCATTCTGCTTGGACAAGCAAAGGATCCTATGGATGAAAATGTTAAGATGTTATACTCTTTATATGATGGGATCGAAATCGGCAATTTCAAATTCGTAGGCGCGGTTCCGGATGTTTCTAATCCGAAAATCACCTTTAGATTACCATCGACTTGTGTGTCAGGAACCCCCATCCCCAATGGCAAGCCGGTTAAAATCTATACTACAGGGGATTTCGATGAGACATTTATTTCGGACCACGTCTTTACCGGTACCACCGGCGCGGATATTACGTGTGACCTACCTAGTAAGCTAATTGGCGAAGAACGGGACCTCTATGTGGTCGTGATTCTTAAAGGCTCTTTTGACCCGGAGGGAAAATCCGATACTCAACTAACGAACGCCATAATAAATGAAGAAATAATGCTTGGAGTAATAGAGGATGTTGTCAGATTAAGCCCTGGGATGCTGATCGACGCTGACGCTTTTGAATTCTATGGAAAAGCGGATTATACGGATGATGGGGATGAGGAGGATTAACTGTTAAAAGTCAACATAAAGGCTGTCACCGAAGAAATAAAGGGGTGACAGCCTTTATTCTTTTCGTGCTGACACCAGGGCTTTTTGCGTTGTCACTTGTTCAACCATACAAAAAGCTTTACTAAATTATCTGTCTACAGGTGGGAAGCACTTGGTATTCAAACCAATCAAAATCGGCATGGTT
>DOID01000029.1:1919-2687 GCA_003511465.1 Bacillota bacterium
ACCGTCGACCGGTCCGTGGAGCAGTTGCAAATCATTGCTGTGCTCGCCGTAGTAAAAATGATAATCCTGTCCCCGTCCGATCACCTGTAAATAAATCCGCGGAGCCGTCACGCCAACTTCGGCTAAAGTCGACTCGGATCCTCCTTCACATTTGAAGAGTTTAATCACCTGGCAGGAGTCGTGCTTCGTCCGGACTAAGCGATAATGATTTTGATCATTTTGAAAACAAACCAGACCGGCTTCCTCGTGCTCTTTTTCCGGGACAAACTCCAGCACTGTCTGGGCCAGGAAAGATTGGTGTTGTTGCCTTCTCCCAATAAAACTGGGGTTTTCCCGTTTGCTGATGGTCTCCGGTCTTAAGAACAGCCGCAAATAGCCTGGACGATCGGTTAAACTCCACCACTGCTCCCGCGGCGTACGCAAACAGTCCCATCTTAGATCAAGAACCGGCTCATCAAAATGATCACAAGTCAACAGGGGAAGCCCGTTGCTTTCTGGTAAATCCGGAACCGGGTAGGAAAATTCCACTTTCCCCGTGCCCGGGCTTACCACCGGCCACTCCCCTTCCCAACGGACCGGTGTCAGAAAGGTTTCCCTTCCCAGATTCCGATAGTACCCGCCGTACGGGCGGGAAGCTAAGACCACCAACCACCACTGGTTGCTTGGCGTTTGAATCAGATCACCATGGCCCACATTGACAATGGGATAATCAACGCCTAAATGGCGGTGAGTGAGGATGGGATTCGCCGGATTGCCCACATATGGTCC
>DOID01000029.1:2845-10825 GCA_003511465.1 Bacillota bacterium
GCGATTAATAAATAATAATAACCATTATGCTTATATAAATGGGGACCTTCCGGCCAGATCGCCTCCCGGAGCGCTCCTTTCCATAGTGAATACTGCTCCCCAATTAACTGCATCTTGGATAGATCAAGCTCCTGTAACCAGATCTCCCAATCGCCATCGTAAGCCGGACCGGCCGGATTCGGGCGTGTCCCTACATAGTAAGTCCGGCCTTGATCATCAAAGAACAAAGAGGGGTCGATCCCCGGCGCTTCCGGCAACCAGTAAGGATCCGACCAGGTGCCAGCCGGGTCGGTGGCAGTGACAATAAAATTACCGCCGCCGCCCACGTTAGTGGTAATAACGTAAAACACCCCTTGATCGTATCTAATCGTCGGGGCGAAGATCCCTTCCGACAGTTTCAATCCGTCCAGGTTGAGCTGGGAAGGACGGTCGAGGACATGGCCGATCTGACGCCAATTGACCAGATCTGTACTCTCAAAGATCGGAATTCCCGGATAATAGGCGAAAGAAGAAGTCACTAAATAAAAATGTTCACCAGCCTGGCAGACCGAAGGATCGGGATAAAACCCCGGCAGGATCGGATTCGTATACATTTTATGTTGATTGAGCTTAGTCATCAGTATTACCCTCCTCCTCAAACAGTTTCGTTTTTGAATATTCCTTATTAAATATGATCACTGCGCTGATGCCAGTGATCACCGGCTTTATTCCGCAGAGACTTTCCGGTCTGAAGGCCAGAGGGTCATCTTCTGGTAAGTGCCTTCGAAGCCGAGGGCCGCCAGGACTTCCTTCGCCGGACTGAGCGGCACCGGTTCCCCGTTGAAATTGCTGACGATCAGCTTCTTATCCTGATAAACCGGGTCCAAGACGCTGACTAAAACCTGCATCCCTTTTTCCAGGGCGGCCGGGGAAATAGCTTCCAAGGTTTGTAGACGCATCTTTTGTCCGGAGGCTACAATCAGCGGTTTTCCGTCGGCAAAGACCAGATAATCACCAGTCGGCTTTTTGTTCTCCGGTTCCTCCGGTGAAGCCGTCAGATAATTCCATGGGTTGGCTGGATCAGACCAGGATAATGCCCAGTACCGACCGGACTGCTTAGCTACGGTGCCCAGCTCGGCTAAGGCCTGGGGGAGAGCATACTGAATTCCGCTTAGGCCCTTGATAAAATACCCCCGCTTCACCCGGCCGATATGCTCCAGAGTGACAAAGGACGGATATAGTTCCCCCCAAGACGCCCCTTCCGCTTGCACGATCTCCCGGGAAACGATCCCATAGCGGTTAAGCACTGCTTGGACAAGGGCTTCCTTTGTTTGTTTGAAAGGTGGCAGTAGCGACCAGCGACCCATCTGTGCCATAACCGCCGCTTGCAGTACCCCTTGGGCACCCACCCGTGCTTGTGGTTTTGTCTTAAGTAAATAACGGATTGGCCCAAAGGAATCGTTAGTGATGAAGCCGCATAACATCAGCTCTTCCAAGGCTTGCCAGACGGTGGGTGTTGGGAGCTTCACCTCGCGCAAGATAAAGGGCAAAGTCAAAGCGCCTTTACTGGTCAATAAATCCAGCATCAACTGGCTGGTCTTGGACACCCCACTCGCATCACTCGATCTGGACGTGGCTGGCTCCTCCTTCTCCGCGTCCGCTTCCTTCGCTCCCCTTTTCCCCTCATCAGCCATCCCCAAATCAGCTTCTGGCATATATGCGGATTCGATTAGCAGCTGGTATTTTCCCGACTCACCCCGCACCCGCCATTGAAACTGCCCGCTGGCAAAGAGCCGATCCAAAAGGAGCGGTTTATACCCCTTGACTCTGGCCGGGAGGAGATGTTGCTCCCAGTCGGCAGCCGGAAACCACCGGCCTGTCAATTGGCTGAGGGTTTCGGCTAAACCCTCCGTGTCCCGTCGCTCCCCGGTTACCCCCTGCCAACGGGCGAGGAAAGCCGCATATTCCCAAGGCTCACGCCAGCGGGTACGGGTCTTAACCTCCTGCCGCGCCCGGGCAAGGCTCCGCCGGTGGATCTCCCTTAAGATCTCGGTGTCACACCACTCCTCACCCTCCCCGCCGGGAATAAATTCACCCGCTTCCACCACTCCGGCGGCAGCAAGCGCCGCTAGGATCTCCTCGGTTTCTCCAACCGTCCAACCGTATCTCGCCGCGAGCTCTCGGGCCGTAAAAGGACCGTGGGTCCTCACGAAACGCTGAATAATCCGTTCGCGCGCTGCCGTACACACCTGGAGATCCGTAATTTCAGCACCCGGCAGCACTTTCATATAAAAATCAAGTTCATCCCGATCAATAAACCACTGTTTACGGCCTTCATCATTGCTAGTCTCCGCCTTGACCAAGACAGCGCTACCCTTGGCGCACAAAGCAACTAAGACCTCCCGTACCGCTCCCCCTTGTTGGGGAAAGGCTGCGTCGATCTCACTGTCAGTAATGTCCCCACAACGCTCCACCCAGAAGCGGACCCGCTCTTCGTCAATGGTCTTTGCCACCAGATCGATACCCCGCGCTTTACGAGCAACCGTGGTGATGACTTCAGCCCGGAATAAATTTCGAAAACCGCCCTTCCCGACGATGGTCTTTAGGGTCTCGGTACCAAGGCCAAAGAGGCGTTTACCCCCTTCTACCTTCGGTGTATCCGTATCATACATAAAATTGGCGACAAAGTTGAAGAGGTGTCCATGGGCGAACGGGGAAGGTGCCTGGCGCTGCTTCCGGTAAATCTGGATTTCCCCGGTCCCAATCTGCCGCAAAACTTCACGGAGGGCCTCCAGGTCTATATAATTCTGGAAGATCTCGCGGTAAGTCTCCCAGACGAGCGGGAAGTCCTGATATTTGGCAACAGTCTGCAGTAAATTATCGGCCTTAATCCGCGATAACCAAAGCGGTACACGCTTGCGGCCAAACCCACCCCGAGGCATCACTAGCGATCGCTGGGCACACTGGCGAAAAACCGCACCAAACAGCGGGGTGCCGGTTAGGGCTTTCCCCAGTTGTTCCTCAATCTCCTGGGCGGTCAATGTCGGCCAGTCCACCACCGGCGGAGTTTCCCCCCCGGGAATACTGAACATAACGCCATCATCACCGGTGGTAAAGGCAAACTTCTTCCCCAGCTTCTCCTCCCAGGCCGCATTGAGCAACAAAGCCAGCGGTAGATGAATCCGGTTGCCTAAGGTAGAATGGAGCAAAAGACGCCATTCGCCGGCCTCATCTGGAAATTCTTCCAGGACCAATCGGTGATCAGTGGGTAAATAATCGACCGCCCTTTTCTGAGCCGACAGGTAGCTTTGGAGATTCTTGGCCACTTCCGGGCTGAAACCACACTCCCCTTGCAGATAAGTTGGGAGTGTTTCCGCCTCCAGCTTCTCTTCGAGCACCCCGAGGAAGGCACCGATCCTTGTGCCCAGTTCATAGGAACGACCGCCCTGATCCGCCTTCCAAAAAGGCACTTGCGCCTCGCCCTTGCCCGCCGGAGAGACAATCACCCGGTCCTGCCGGATCTCTTCGATCCGCCAAACCGATGTTCCCAGAACAAAGCGGTCATTCAACCTGCGCTCATAGACAAACTCCTCATCCAGTTCACCAAGGCGTAAGTTAGACCCGGTCAGATAAACCCCGAAATACCCGCGGTCCGGAATAGTGCCACCAGCGGTATAAACCAGTCTTTTACCATAAGGATCGGGCTTGATTACCCCTTCCGCCCGCTCCCAATAGAGGCGGGGCCGGAGATCCAGATACTCCTTGGCTTCGTAATTCCCGTTCAGCATGGCTAAAACCCGTTCCAAGTCACTTCGGGAGAGGGTATGGAAATTATAGGTGAAACGGATGATCTCAGCGGCCTTCTCCACCGTTACCGGGCCGGTGGCGGTCATCGCCACCAGTTGTTGAGCGAGGATATCAAGACAGTTCAGCGGCGCTTTCATCTTCTCCACCTGTCCGGTCTTCATCTCCCGGAGCAAAGCAACCGCCTCCAAAAGATCGGCCCGGTTTTTGGGGATAATCCGTCCTTTACTGGGCTTATCGATGACGTGTCCGGCCCGCCCGACCCGCTGCAAACCGCGGGCGACCTCCTTGGGCGACTCCAATTGAATAACCAGATCAACCTCGCCGATATCGATCCCCAGTTCCAAAGTGGCGGTCGCCACCACACAGGGCAGCGCCCCGGATTTTAATTTTTGCTCCACCTCAATCCGGATCTCCCGCGCCAAACTGCCATGGTGCGTCCGGGCGATCTCTTGACCGACGATCTGATTAAGGTTAGCCGTCACCCGCTCAGCCAACCGCCGGTTATTGACAAACACCAGCGTCGAGCGGTGCTGCCGGACTAAATCAACGATCTTTTGGTAAATCGACGGCCAAATGGTTTTCTCCGGCAGCTCCCGGAGGTTCGGAACGGGGAGCACGATCGCAAGATCCAGTTCTTTGCGTTGGCCGGTATCAATAATCGTTACCGGACGCGGCCGCCCCTTGCCGCTCTGCGGATCAGCCTCATAGCCGCCGAGAAAAGCGGCTACTTCATTTAAAGGTCGGATCGTGGCGGATAAACCGATCCGTTGCAACGTCCGCCCCGAGCCGGTCGCCTCCGCCACCAGGCTTTCCAAACGTTCCAAGGAGAGCGCCAGATGGGCACCGCGTTTCTCCGTAAAAAGCGTATGAATCTCGTCCACAATCACACAGCGCACAGTCTTGAGAATTTCACGGGCTTTGGAAGATAACATCAAAAAAAGCGACTCCGGCGTCGTAATCAGGATCTGTGGCGGCCGCCGTAACATCCGTTGCCGCTCCGCCGCCGGAGTATCGCCACTGCGTACCGCGCGCGAAATCTCCGGGAATTCCGTGCCCAGCTGCACGCTGTATTCTCGAATCCCCTGGAGGGGCAGTTCCAGGTTACGATTGATATCATTATTCAAGGCCTTCAGCGGCGAAACATACAAGATCTTCACCCCACCGCCAGCCGATGATTCTTCCTGTTCCATCTCCTGATAGAGCCCATCGATGACCTTTAAAAACGCCGCCAGGGTCTTCCCGGACCCGGTCGGCGCCAAAAGGAGCACATTTTCCCCAGCGGCAATCCGTGGCCACCCTTCCGCCTGGGGTGGGGTCGGTACGCCAAAGGTTTGCACAAACCATTGAGCGACCACCGGATGAAATTCTTTCAGGGATGGATGGAACATTACCCGCACCTCACAAATTTTCTCAAGTCTTAGATATCTTTCCCATCTTTTAAAACAGATCTTCCTTATAAAAGCGCTTTTTCCTTCCCTTTGGAATTATATTCTAAACTGTTCGTCACAGTCATCTATTGTTTAGTTTTTGTTGAGAAGCGCTTTTATATGATTAGTGTATTAATTACTATATTAGGAGGTTGTGCCATCATGTTGAGAAAAAAATACACCATGCTAGGCTTAGTGATCTTTGCGGTGATTATTTTGGTTCTTTCCGGTTGCGGTGGCGGAGGTGGAGGAAGCAATGGTGGGGGCGGAGGTGGTGGTGGACTCACCAATTTCGATGGTTTTTTAGGAACATGGTTAAGTCAGGGCCTAACCCCTCAAGTTAAATTGATAGTTAGCACAAAAATAGGTGCCGTCCAGAAAGATGAGTTTTTGGGGGGATATTACCAATACTTTACCGGAAACGTGCAATGTGACGGATTAATTGGAACAGTAAACATCACAGAAGACGACAGTAATCTATTTGGAAATTACATTGTCGCCAATTCCTTCAGCGTGGAAGGCGTAGAAGGTTCTTATTTAGTAGTTTCGGTAAGCACGGAAGATAAATCTATCGATTTTAGTGGGTCGTTAACAGCTGCGGATACCATGGTGGTCGGTTTTAGTGAAGATAATCTCGATGATTTTGGCCTTGACGAAGATGATCTCTGTACATTTAAAAAACAATAAAAAAGGTAATGCAGGCTAGAGATCAAGGGTGAAACCAATTAACACAGGAAGGCTAGGCTATGTTTGTTTTAAAATTTTAACATAGCCTAGCCTCAACACTACACAACAATACTCCTCAGCCCTCCAACAAAATGCCCTATTCCATCAGCGTCTACTTAAACTTCCGGTTTTTGCGCAAAAGCAGCCATCGCCACTCCTTGTGCCGAACCTTCACAGGCATCAACTGCCAATGAGATCAGCAGCTTGATCTTTTGATCAAGACTGCTCTCGGTAAAGTCCAGCTCTTGTAGTTCTTTCGTCACCTTGAAGAACTCCAGATCCCGCCCTTCAAGAGCAGCGATAAACGGCAACAGTTTCATCAAAAGTCTCTCCTTTTTGAGTTCCTATTCTCCACAATTTCCGTTAATATACACCATAATGTATCTGGCATACTCTCTTAGATCTGATAAACTGGTATTAAGAACCTCGACCAACTTATTCAGATCGATTCTGGCATATTCATGAACGAGAATGTTTCGAAACCCGGCCATTCCCCTGATTTTCTCAGCAAACAAAAGGGGAAATACTTGTAATTCCGCCAATCCCATAAAAAT
Organism: Bacillota bacterium; assembly: GCA_003511465.1. Classification (GTDB taxonomy): domain Bacteria; phylum Bacillota; class UBA4882; order UBA10575; family UBA10575; genus Capillibacterium. Next base: position 9,339 of record DOID01000029.1, read on the forward strand.
ATCAGCATATCTTTCCACGGTTATACCTTCTGCTGCTAGAATATGATTTCCTATATCCAGCAAGATTTGGATCGATAGATGAAGACCTCTCTCCACAATCCATGATTTGTCAAGATCAATCTCGAGTTCCGCTGCGGTAATACCTTTGTATCGCTCCAATTGCTTTAAATACCTATCAAGTTCCTTTAACTTTTCCAATATCAGCCCGATATCCACTACGCTCACCTCCCGAATGCGCCTTCTTCAATACGTTTTTGCAAATAGCTGTTCTGTATGGCGCGAAAAGGCTGAAAATCCAAATATGATCTGATTGTTTCTTCATGAAACCTGACCCTCTCCTCCTCGGAACAGCAGTAGATAATTTCCCCGCCTTTTAACACCTGATAGCGCAAAAAGATTGGGGCTTTATTCAATACCACTAGGTCAACCCGTCCAGCCTCTAGAGATTTTTCCAGTTCCAACACCAGTTCAGATTCGAGCCCATAGATGCTTTCCTGGACATAGGTTGCTGTTTCACCAAAAAATACAGCTATATCAATATCGCTCAATACCCCGGCTGCACCCTTCGCCTGTGATCCAAATAGGTATGCAAATCTAATATAGGGTTTTAAAGCTAGCACCTCAGCAATCTTTGTTTTCATTAACTCCTTTTTCAAGGTAATACTCCTTACTCTTAGAAAGGGGCGATTTCCCCTCCGTTTTTACCTTATATTACCCTTATTATATACTCTACCAAATCCTCCCGCAACTTTTAATAAAGTGTTAATCACCTATTATTTGTTAACGCAACAGCAATCCCGATCTGCTTAGATATTTCCTTGGAAGAAGGATAAAATATTTAAGGCCTTGATCCGGCAGGCAAGAGGAAATAAGGGCGGTGTAAAGATGGCTTATACGGAAAATCAACAATTTATTGTTGATCGAATAAACCCACAGTTAACTGACTCCCATTGGCAAGACTGGCGCTGGCAACTGAGAAATTCCATTAGAACCGTTCAAGCCTTTGAAAAGCTGCTCAATATTGACTTTGAAGCGGAAGAACGAGCAAAAATCGAAACAATCACCGAGAAATTCCCGATCTCGATTACCCCCTATTATCTTTCTTTGATTGACCGGGAGCATTTTCGGGAAGATCCCATCTATCGACAGTCCTTTCCTAACCTTTTAGAAGCGAATATCGCAGAGTATGATCTTTGTGATCCTCTAGCGGAAGACAAAGACAGTCCCGTCCCCGGCATCACCCACCGCTACCCGGATCGGGTTTTATTTCATGTGAGCAATACCTGTTCTATGTATTGCCGCCATTGTACCCGCAAGCGAAAAGTAGGTGATCTTGATTACATCCCTTCCCGGGAAGTAATCAAAAGCGGCCTTGATTATATCCGCCGGTCGCCGGAGGTACGGGACGTCTTACTTTCCGGTGGCGATCCGTTAATGCTTAGTGATGATTACCTCGAGTGGATCCTAGCGGAGGTGCGAGACATCCC
>DOID01000029.1:10911-17709 GCA_003511465.1 Bacillota bacterium
TCCGTTAATGCTCAGTGATGATCACCTTGAGTGGATCCTGGCGGAGGTACGAGACATCCCCCACGTTGAAATTATCCGCATCGGCACCAGAATGCCGGTCGTGCTCCCTTACCGGATCACCGATGAGCTAGTAACAATGCTCAAACGCTATCAACCGGTCTGGATTAATACCCACTTTAATCATCCCCGAGAGATCACCCGTTCCTCAAAGGAAGCAGTGCGAAAGCTGGCCGATGGCGGTTTCCCCTTGGGCAACCAAAGCGTTTTGCTGGCGGGGGTAAATGACTGTCCACGGATCATGAAAACGCTCGTGCACAAATTGGTGCATAACCGAATCCGCCCTTATTATCTTTACCAGTGTGATCTATCCGAGGGTTTAGGTTATTTTCGCACCCCGGTTGGGAAAGGAATCGAGATTATGGAAAACCTGATCGGTCATACCAGCGGTTTTGCTCGTCCAATCTATGTGATCGATGCGCCGGGGGGAGGCGGCAAGATCCCAGTCCTGCCCAATTATATCTTATCCTGGTCCACCAATAAGGTGGTGCTCAGAAACTACGAAGGAGTAATCACCACCTATAAAGAACCTGATACCTATAAAAACGTTACCTGTAACATGGAATGTAATGATTGCCGGTTGCCCTTAAATCTTGATGAGGCAGAAGAGACTGAAGCAATCGGGATTTCGCGTCTGTTAGCCGATTACGAAGAGGACATCTCGCTCGTGCCGGCAAACAACGAACGGATGAACCGGAGGAAAAATGAACAATAGGCGGGATATTCTAGAAAGTTACAACGCTTCCTTAATCCAACATGGAAAGCTTAATAATCGGGTTTACCTGATTAAGTTGGCAGAAGCGGATTATCCGGAGATCCTTGGTGCCTTAGATGAACTAGCTGAAAAACATCAATATACCAAAATCTTTGCCAAGGTTCCAGTGGGATTTAAAGCTGGTTTTTTAGGAAGAGGATATAATGAAGAAGCCTTGATCCCTGCTTTTTATCGAGGGCAGGAGGGGGCTTCTTTTTTAGGAAAATATTTTAGCCCTTCAAGAGCCAAGGAGCAGCATGGGGAGACGCTCAAGGCAGTCCTGCAGGTTGCCTGTCAAAAAGCGGCCGAGAACCTGCAAAGGATGCCGGTTCTACCAGAAGGTTTCAGCGCTGCGGTGGCAAAACAGGATGACGCAGCGGAAATGGCTCAACTGTACGGCAGAGTCTTTGCCACCTACCCTTTCCCGATTAATGAGCCCCAATATATTCTCACCACCATGGAGCAAAACTCGCTCTACTTTTGGATCCGACATCAGGGAAAGCTGGTGGCGCTGGCTTCCGCGGAAATGGATCCCGCGGCGCAAAACGTGGAGATGACCGATTTTGCCACCTTGCCCCAGTATACCGGGCAGGGTTTAGCTGGTTTTCTTCTCCATAAGATGGAATGTGAAATGCAGGAGCGGGGTTTAAAAACAGCCTACACCATCGCCCGGGCTTATTCATACGGGATGAACGTTACCTTTGCCAAAAGAGGTTATCATTACGCTGGTACCTTGGTTAATAACACCAATATCGGCGGCCAAATTGAGAGCATGCATGTCTGGTACCGCTCTCTGACTACAGAATAGCACAAAACTGTTTATGTCAAGGAGCCCCAAAGCTCATCCCTAGGCTACGCGCAGTTTGTACTAACTCTCCCTCCGGTGGTACAGTTTTCAGTTCTTTAATCGCTACCGCAATTGGTACCGTCGAGATCGCTGTCCCTTGCAGACTAGCCATCATGCCAAATTGACCCTGCGTCGCCATTTCAACCGCCGCCACCCCGTATCTGCTGGCTAGGATACGGTCAAAGGCCGATGGTTTGCCTCCTCTTTGGAGATGACCGAGGACAGTTACTCTAGACTCAAAACCAGTGATCTCTTCCAATTGTCTAGCAATTTCTCCCCCGATCCCACCTAACCTGAAGGGTTCAGGACTCCCCGACACGATTCTTTTCACCACTTGCTGCCCACCAACGGGTTTTGCCCCTTCAGCCACGATGATAATACTAAAGGTACGACCCCGGTTTTTTCGCTCAAAGATTCGCTTGGCTACTTGTTCTAAGGTGAATGGAATTTCCGGAATAAGGACCACATCGGCGCCACCGGCGATCCCAGCCTGCAGCGCAATCCAACCCGCATCTCGCCCCATCACTTCTAAGACCATAATCCGGTGGTGGGATTCGGCGGTCGTATGTAATTTCTCCAGAGCATCGGTGGCTGTATCAATCGCCGTCATAAAGCCGAAGGTCAGATCCGTCCCATTCAAATCATTATCAATCGTTTTCGGGACACCAACGATCTTGACACCTTTCTGCATAAAATCATCGGCACATGAAAGGGTGCCATCGCCGCCAATCACAATCGTACAGTCGAGACCCAACTGTTCGATGTTGGCTACGGCCTGATCCGATAAATCCGCATACACGGTCTCACCGTTTTTTTCGGTCTTAAAATGATAAGGATTATCCCGATTGGAGGAACCCAAAATTGTTCCGCCTTTGATCAAAATCCCCACGACATCTTTGGGCGCAAGCGGAAGAAATTCATTCATGACCACTCCGCGAAAACCATCCCGAAAACCAATGACTTCAATATCTAAATCAGAGGCTGTTTTGACGATAGCACGGATCACCGCATTCAGACCCGGGCAATCACCCCCACCGGTTAAAACGCCGATTCTTTTCATCATAATCGCTCCTTCCCAGCTCAAGATCGTTTTCTTCACAACTTGATTCAGCAGAGACTCCTTTAGTCTTCGGCGTTTGTCCTTGGATTCCCTTTACCTGAAGCATTCCATGGAATAAGCTTAAGCAAAATCAGTTGTGGGAAAGAGGCGGGAAAAGATCCGTTTAGTTTTAAGGGGTTGAAAGATCTATTTCCAAGTTGCTAACATCCCCTGTTATCTCCTTTACCCAGAAGCGAACGTGTTTGTGATGGTCTAAAATTCCATCCTGATCATCACCGATCATTAAACAGAGCTCCGGCCCATAGGCTTGAATGGAAAATTTGCCCTCAGTATCAGTGATTGCTTGCGTCCCCCAGCTATTATAGGCAATCTGAACGGCTATCTCTGGAACAGGAGCTTTAGAGTTCGAATCGACAATCGTTCCGGAAATTGTATGTTTCGTTAATTCTCTATGTTCCCGGTAATCAAAGGTTACCCTGGTTCCATTATTGCAGTTAAATTCGATCTTTACGATCCCAACCCCTTTCGCTAGAATCATATACCCTGTACCACCCAGATACCCGTCTTCATCATGTGTATGATAACTAACCTTAATGCAATCAGCAAAATTCGTCCCGTCCACCGTCTGGGCGCCAACGTGTTCTACTGAATAGCTGTTTTCTTTCCCAATTTGCCACTGCATTCCGTGGCGGAAAGAATAAGGAAGCGAAAAGTGAAAATACATATTTCCTTGATTAGTACCAGGAGCTCCATGATAGAACATTGTCAACTCTTTTTTATCATCCTTGATCTTACCACCCAGGGAACTAAAGTTTTTATCCCCATGAAGCGTAAACAGGAAGTCTATTTTATCCTCTACATCATTGGTAAAAGACTGCGAAACTGCCCACAAGTCAATAACAGCACCTTTTTCACCTGTATTGATAACATGGTATTTAATCCCTAAGCCTTCCTTAATAATAAAATAATCCATACTTGACAAGCTTCCTTTAGGCTTGTCTTTATCCTTTACCGTAATTGTTTTCCATCCCAATATTTAGGTTATTACCACAAATACACTTAACCGGGACTGACAACTGGATGTTGAATATGGTATAGTATAGGAAAAATATAGGAGGATGATAATGCCTTTTGGATGTTTTTTATCAGCATTAATAACCTTTGCCGTCTTTATTTTTGTCTTTGCCATTGTGGGCTCTGCTGTTACTTTCGCAATAATCCTCGATGCCCTCCCTCTCATTTTGGTCCTGATCGGGTTCTACCTAATCTTTGGTAGAAGCAAAAAGCCATAAAGGAATTTATCCCCAACTCCCAAAAAAATTTCCCTGCGAATTGCAGGGAAATTTCGTTTTTGATCCATGTTTCTTAGCTCTCGGTTTTTATTTTGTTTTCCTTAACTTAATTTTGGTTTTCCTCCTTGTTGACTAGGGAATCCAAATTGTAAGCCATCTGTTCCAAGGCTTTACTCTGTTTCGCAATTTTATCAGCGTTTTTGGTCTGATTCTGGGTGGTCGCCGAGATTTCCTCCGTACCGGCGGAAGTTTCTTCGGCGATGGAGGCTAAACTATTTGCTCCAGCCATGATCGCATCATTCTTCTGCGAGAGGTTTTCCATCGCCTGGTAAATTTCTTTAATCTGGGCTGCGTTTTGCTGAATATTTTCCATCATTTTGCTGATTTCGTCAGAGACAACGGTAGTCTCTGCTGAATTTTTTTCAACAATTACTAAACTGAGATCGATCGTTTCTATAACTTTTTCAAAATCAAGGAGAGCAGCACCGATAATCTTCTTAATTTCTTCCGTACCGTGGGCGGACTGGACAGCTAATTTGCTGATTTCGGAAGCCACGACCGAAAAACCGCGGCCGGCGCTACCGGCTCTGGCGGCCTCAATATTGGCATTCAACGAGAGCAACGTGGTCTTGTCAGCGATTTCATTCATAAATACCAGGATATCTTCAATCCGTAAAGAGCTTTCTTTTAACCGCGAAGTTGCATTGGCCACTTCGCCGATTTGGTCACTGATTTTTTTCATGTTTTCGACAGAAGAGTACATAACGGTGGACCCCTGTTCAAAGACTTTTTCTGTCTCTCCAAAATCGCTGGCCAGCTGATCCGACATCTTTTTAATATGAGTCGCGATGGTACTAATTTCGTTTACACGATCGGTAACCTTGGTGACTTCCCCAGTTTCGACATCAACCATTTGGGCCATTTGCTCCATGGCGGAAGCTGTTTCATGGAAGGCGGACATTAGTTCCCCCGCCTCTTTAGCCAGATCGTTACTGGTGCTCCGGAGACGACTGGAAGCAATGCCGATTTGGTTTTGGATTTCGTTTAAATCCTGATTTAAGCTGCGTTGTTCGCTTTCACGCTGTTTGAGCTTACCCAATAATTCACCGGCTTTACTGGCAATCGCATAGATCGCCAAGAGATAAAGGAGATAAATAAAACCGGTGTAGATATACATGGCTGGTTCATGGAGCGCGAAAATCTGTTCCGGAAACCTAGTCATCATCATGGCATGACTTAGAATTGTACCGGTAGCAGCGACGAGGACTGTTTTCCGATGAAGATAAATTAAGCTAAGGGCGAGGATGGAAAAGAAATAAAAGGGGACGGAACGGTTCCCTTTCCCCATTGTTATCGTCATCAGTATACCAAAGATATTCAGTAAGATCGTTGTCGTATATTTTGTATATTTGCTGGTCCGTTCGTTTTTGCTGAAAACGATTAATAACCACCCCAGGGAGACGCTGGCAACAGGTAAAATAGCTCGCCAATGCCAAGGAATATTAGGGAGAATAAAGAAGATCGGAATAGCCAGAATACCGAATAACAAGATGATTCTACTGCAAACTCGATTTGCCCACTGTTCATGTTCTTTTAATAAATCCACTTGTTCCACTTTTACTCCTCCTTGTTAAGCGCCCATAAGCTCTCTCTTTTATTTTCGGCCCCCTGAATATTTACTTGAGACTAAATCATCTTTTTCCTTGAAATAGTGGAAATTTTTATCTGCCGATTAAACAATATGGAGAAATCCCCTATTCGGTAATGTAATATCAATTTCCAATATTGTAGAGGAAAATACAGTATTTTGTTGAATTTAACCGTATGAAAACGGTTTGAGAAGGAGTGATCACAAAGTGATTCCCGTAAAGATGGAATTGACACCGGAGGAAAAAGGAATCCTTGAGGGTAAGCAAGGTGAAACATTGCAAAAAGTAATGGAGTCGGTGGTTCTGTATGGGGAAGTCTTTGGGGCCAAACGACTGGTCCCCCTGGATGGTCCGGTACATTTAGTAACTTCTTTTGGCATCCCACTCTTAAAACCGGTCTTTGAATTGATGGAAGAATTAATTACGAACAACCTGATAACGCAGGAACGCTTTACGGTCGATCCCCGACCCCTTGATTATGCCAATGTGAAGTGTAATCCCTTAGAGAAATTAGTTTTCAAGATTATGTATGGCAAACAAAATGAATACGAAGAACAATTGCACAAAGTCGGGTTAAAGGATGAAAACGCCTTTAGCTGCACCTGCTATCAACCGGAGGTGGGAAATACTCCGTCTCAAGGGGATCGGTTAGCCTGGGCGGAATCTTCGGCAGTGGTTTACGCCAATTCAGTCTTGGGCGCTAGAACAAACCGCAACTCAGGAATAATCGAATTGTGTTGTGGGATTATCGGTAAAGCACCCGAGTTCGGCCTTCTTACTGATGAAGGACGGAAAGCCACCTGGCTGGTGGAAGTGAAGACTTCCCAAGCGCCCAATGCCCAGGTGTTGGGGAGCGCCATCGGTATGAAAGTAGTGGAGGATGTGCCTTACATTACCGGTTTAGATCAGTTTTTAAGCACCGACCCCACGGCGGCAACACGCGACTATTTAAAAGACATGGGAGCGGCCAGCGCTTCTAATGGGGCGGTCGGCCTGTACCATGTAGAAAACATTACTCCGGAAGCGCTTGAAACAGGAAGGCACTTACTAGCCAACAATTACCGGACATACACCATCGATGACCAGGAGATTGAACGCGTGATTCGTTCTTATCCGCTAATGTGGAAAGAGGCTGCGGC
>DOID01000029.1:17890-18147 GCA_003511465.1 Bacillota bacterium
ATTACCGGGGCGTTGGCCAAAGCGGGTCGAGCGAAGGTGGCAATGCCAACTGTTTTATGCGCAGCCCCGGATGTGATCAACGCTTTTGAAAAGGACCAAAGCAAATACCAGCAGCTTTTGGCAACAGGCGCTCGCTTAACTTCCATTTGTGCTTTGATGTATATGAACAATCCTTTATGCGCCAAGAAGCCGGTAATTACAAATTCGAATAAGTTACGGACCTATACAACGGCTAAGTTTATGCTGGATGACGAAAT
>DOID01000029.1:18326-21049 GCA_003511465.1 Bacillota bacterium
TGAACATTGAAACGGATAAGGGGGATGAAAATGCAGAAGAAAGTATTTAAAGGGCGAGTTGTTTTGCCTGGAAACACCAGCGGGGAGGCTGTGGTGACCCGGCAGGGCTTGAATATTTTAGCCAGTTACCAAAAAAGCGCCTTAAAAAAGGCGAAACGGGTGATCTGCGCGGATCAGAATAACCCGGACCTTTATAAAAAAGATCTAACCGATAAGGTTATTTGTCTACCCCTAACTATTGGGTCAACTACTGGCGGGATGGTGCTGGAGACGGCGGTGCAAATGGGGTTGGGACCCAGAGCAATGCTTTTTGCCGAACATATTGATTCCTTGGCTGCCGCCGGTCTGGTGCTCAGCGATGTTTGGCTGAAGCAAAGAGTCATCACCGTTGACCAATTGGGCGCCGATTTTCTTGATGCAGTTCAAGATGGCCAAACCATTGAGATTAAAGAAGATGGTACGGTCACGGTCCTTAGTTAAGGTTAGTCGGTCTTAAGAACGGATTTTAAATTTGGAAAGGAGCAAGATAATGGGTTACCAGAAGATTTTTGAACCGGGTAAGATCGGAAAGTGCAAGCTCAAAAACCGGATTATCATGGCCCCGATGGGCAATATCAACATGGCCGACCCGATTGGGCGTCCGCTCCCGAAGATGATTGATTATTTTACCGAACGCGCCAAAGGTGGTACCGGGCTGTTGATTACCGGTTTAGTACCGGTCTCGTACGGGATCGACCCAACTGTTTCCGAAGATAATGATACCACCTATTTCCCGCGGATTGATGGTTCTTCCCGCGCCAGAATGGCTGGGTGGCGGGATTTAGCCGCCAGTGTCCATGCCTATGATGCAAAAATTTTTATTCAGTTAACTGCCGGGATGGGGCGGGTCGGTTCACCCGAAGTTTTACTCAAAGGAAAAATGTTAAAGTCGGCGTCCGTGAATAAGAATTTTTACGTACCGCAACTTCCTCATCTACCGCTTAGCAACCGTCAGATCCGCAAAATGGTGAAGAGTTTCGGCCAATGCGCGATTAACGCTAAAATCTCCGGATTTGACGGTGTGCAATTACATGGACATGAAGGCTATATGATGGACCAGTTAACGTCAGCCCCTTGGAACCGTCGAAAATTCGGTAGATACCGCAATAAATTTCAATTCGGCATCGATGTGGTCCGGGAAATTAAAAGGGCCTGTGGCGAAGATTTCCCCGTTATCTACCGAGTTGACCTAACCCAAGCGCTCCAGGAGTCCTATGGGGAAGAGGTCTTCAAACGACGGTTTCGTGGCCAGGAACGCATCATTGAAGAAGGTTTAGAATTTTGCCGGGCGTTAGCCGAAGCCGGGGTGGATGCTTTTGATGTGGATAAAGGTTGTTACGACAACTGGTTCTGGCCCCACCCACCCGCCTATTTTACTGCTCTCCCCTACGTGGAAGAGATGGCTGGGCGCCTGAAAGAGTTCTTCCGGCAACAACAGATCGATGTGCCGGTTATTGCCGTCGGGAAACTAGGCAATCCGGATCAGGCTGAGGAGGTTCTGGAGAAAGGATGGGCTGACTTCTTTATGTTAGGCCGACCTCTGCTGGCTGACCCCTACTGGCCACAGAAAGTACGGGAAAACCGAGTGTCAGAGATTACCCATTGTATCGGCGACCAGGAAGGCTGTATCCAGTCCTTTATCTTGGGCGGTCATCCTTGCTGTACCGTAAACCCCTATACCGGTTTTGAAGATACGAAACGACTAGAGAAAGCAGCTGTAAGCAAGAAGGTGGCTATTATCGGCGCCGGACCCGGCGGTTGCGAGGCCGCAAAAACAGCCTGGGCCCGGGGACACCAGGTTACTCTCTTTGAGAAAACCGACCAAATTGGAGGCCAGTTGGCGACCGGTAGCAAGATGAAGATCAAACATGATGTAGTCCGCTACCTAAGCAACCTCCGACATCAGATCGACCTTTTAGCCCAAAAAGGGTTGGAAGTGAAATACAACACTACAGTACAGCCCAAGGATTTGAAAGGTAAATATGATGTAATTATTTGCGCCAATGGTTTGACCCCGACCATCCCGTCATTGGAAGGAAAGGACCAGGTACCTTCCGTTGAAGCCCGACAATGCTTAATCGATGGAATGAAATTACCCGCCGAAGCCAAAAAGATAACCGTGGTTGGCGGCGGCGTGGTTGGGTGTGAAATCGCTTATTCTCTGGCCTACGAACAGGGTTTAGACGTTACAGTTGTGGAGATGTTACCCGATCTGATGAAGGGAACGGTCCATGCCAACCGTGCAATGCTCTTATGGATGATGATGGGGAAGGGTTCTCCTTCCGGACAACCGGCAGATGTTTTAAAGAAACCGGTTAAGGCTTACACTGCTTCCAAGGTGGTACGCTTCGCGCCCGGAAAAGCAGTCTTTCGCGCCAACCGAAAACGGAAGGATCCCTATACGCCATGGACCACCTTGATTCCTGATAATATCCACAACCCTTTTGACCGGCCTCTGAACCCAAATGATGTGGAAGAGATCCAAATTGATACGGATTATGTGATCTATGCCACTGGTGGGCAGGCCGATGATGACCTTTATTACCAATTACTAGCGGAAAAAGCGGCTCCCGAGGTATACTGCGTTGGCGACGCCCGAGTTCCAGGACGGGCTTGGGAGGCCATTACCGACGCGAACGAGGTAGCCAGATCAATCTAGCAGTTCTTAATCCGACCAAGGAAAG
>DOID01000029.1:21275-25685 GCA_003511465.1 Bacillota bacterium
ATGACGCCTGCCGTTTTATTGGTCTTCCACTCCGCTTTTACTCCGCAAAGATCATCGTCTCCAAGGGGTCTTAGCTGGACGTGGTTTCGCTCCTATGTTCTAAGTAATGCGCCTTGATACATGCAAAGCTTTTTTCACTGATGACATGTTCGATCCGGCAGGAATCGTCATAGGCCGTTTTTTCGTCCACACCCAAAAACATCAGCATCTTGGCGATTACCTGGTGACGCTCGTAGATCTTTTGAGCAATTTTCAGCCCAGTGCTGTTTAGAGTGATATATCCGTCCTTGTCCATATTTATATAACCATTTTCCCGCAGCTTTTTCATCATTACGCTGACCGTCGGTTTCGCGTATCCCAACTCGTTGACAACATCAATGGAGCGGACCGCCCCCTGCCGTTGCTGTAAAACTAAAATTGTTTCCAGATAATTTTCTGCCGCTTTCAAAACTTTCAACGGATCTCCTCCTCCGGCTCGTATACCCGAAACTAACGCCATAATAACATAAAGCCCCATCTTCAGCAAACAAAAGTTAATAATCGAAAAAAGACAACCCTCTTGACAATCGGGTTAGGTAGTGCTAACCTGGAGATGAGTTAGGGTTGACTAACTAAAAGTAAAGTTCAGCAGAGACCGGGCTATCGGTCAACCCCGAATCGGGAATGATAAGGAGTGAGCATGATGCCTTTAACCTTTGTAAAAGTGGGAGAAACCGGTTCAATCAGAAAAATCGGCGGTCAGGAAGAGAGCAAACGCTTTTTAGAAGGGCTTGGGTTTGTCGTAGGCAGTCCGGTGACGATAATTTCCGAGATAGCGGGGAATTTAATCGTCAATATCAAGGATTCAAGAGTGGCCATTAGTCGGGAGATGGCGAATCGAATCTATGTATAACCATTGAAGAAGGAGGGGTATGATGAAGACCTTAAAAACAACAAAATGCGGTGAAACGGTAACTGTCGTTAAACTGCATGGTGACGGCGCCGTCCGCCGCCGTATCATGGACATGGGCATCACTAAGGATACAGAAGTTTACGTCCGCAAAGTCGCACCGTTGGGCGATCCCATCGAAGTTAATGTCCGCGGTTATGAGCTTTCACTGCGGAAAGCCGATGCCGAAACGATCGAAGTTCGCTAAGTGCAGAGGTCTTAAGGATTTCTGCACTAATTTTCGTCGATGGTTAGGTTAACCTAACTAATTAAATCATTCAAGGAGGAACTGACATGCACGTTAAAATTGCCCTGGCCGGTAACCCTAACTCCGGAAAGACAACGCTCTTTAATAGTTTGACCGGTTCCAACCAATATGTCGGCAACTGGCCGGGGGTGACTGTGGAGAAAAAAGAAGGCCGACTCAAAAATAAGAAAGAAGCCATGCTGATTGACCTACCCGGAATCTATTCACTTTCCCCCTACACTCTGGAAGAAGTGGTGGCCAGAAATTATCTCCTTACGGAGCGGCCCGATGCGATTATCAACATCGTGGATGGGACCAATCTTGAGCGCAACCTGTACCTCACTACCCAACTGTTGGAATTGGGCATTCCGGTCGTGATTGCGGTTAATATGATGGACGTAGTGAATAAACGTGGTGACCAGATCGACCTAGCCAGACTCGGGAAAGAACTTGGTTGTGAAGTAGTGGGGATCTCAGCCCTGAGAGGCAAAGGAATTATAGAAGTTGCGCAACGAGCTGTTACCTTAGCCCAGACGGGAAAAGGGACTCCTTGTGCGCATCGATTCGACGCCAAAGTTGAAGCCGCCCTTGCCGCGATCGGGGCGAAGCTTAAGCCGGAAATTCCCCAAGAGCAGAAGCGTTTTTATACAATCAAACTATTTGAGCGGGATGAAAAAATCGTCGGGCAGCTGAAGACTATTCCTAATGTAGAACCCATCATCGCAGAAGTTGAAACGGAACTAGACGATGACAGTGAAAGCATTATCACTAGTGCGCGCTATACCTATATCGCTTCCCTGATTAAAGACAGCCAGCGCAAGAAGAATAAAGAAAAACTAACGACCTCAGATCAGATCGACCAGATTGTTACCAATCGTTGGCTAGCCCTCCCTATTTTTGCGGTGGTTATGTTCCTTGTCTATTATGTGTCCGTAACCACGGTGGGTACTTTTTTGACCGATTGGACTAATGAGGTGCTTTTTGGGGAGATCATTCCCCCGGCAGTTGAAAACTTTCTCGTTAGTATTAACTGTGCCCCTTGGTTACAGGGGCTAATCCTCGACGGAATTATCGGCGGGGTAGGCGCTGTCCTTGGTTTTGTTCCGCAGATGTTTGTCCTCTTTTTCTTTCTGGCCTTCCTTGAAGATTCCGGTTACATGGCACGGATCGCCTTTATTATGGACCGGATCTTCCGTAAGTTCGGTCTTAGCGGCAAGTCCTTCATTCCGATTTTGATTGGAACAGGGTGCGGTGTTCCCGGTATTATGGCCTCACGTACGATTGAAAACGAGCGTGACCGCAGGATGACCATCATCACCACCACTTTCATTCCTTGTGGGGCTAAATTACCGATTATTGCGCTCATCGCAGGGGCGCTCTTTGGCGGCACCTGGTGGGTGGCGCCCAGTGCCTATTTTCTGGGGATTGCTGCCATTATCGTCTCGGGAATCATTTTGAAAAAGACAAAGATGTTTGCAGGCAATCCGGCCCCATTTGTCATGGAACTACCGGCCTACCACTGGCCAGCCCTTACAAACGTCTTTCGTAGTATGTGGGAACGGGGTTCATCCTTTATTAAAAAGGCCGGTACCATTATTCTACTTTCCTCTATTTTCGTCTGGTTTACTTCCAACTTTGGGGTTGTCGAGGGGAAATTTAGCCTGGTTGAGGATCTTAGCGACGGCTTCCTTGCCGTTCTTGGTAACGTCTTTGCTTGGCTTTTCAAGCCCTTGGGCTGGGGCACCTGGCAGGCAGCAGTGGCCACCCTCACCGGACTGGTGGCGAAAGAGAATGTGGTGGGGACCTTTGGTATTCTTTATGGCTTTGCCGAAGTCGCCGAGGATGGCGTCGAGATCTGGGGCACGCTGGCGAACAGCTTCACTCCCCTGTCCGCCTACTCCTTCTTAGTATTTAACCTGCTGTGCGCGCCATGTTTCGCCGCCATCGGCGCAATCAAACGGGAAATAAACAACGCTAAGTGGACCTGGTTTGCCCTTTTGTATCAAACTGGTTTTGCTTACGCGGTTTCCTTTGGGGTTTATCAACTTGGGAATCTCTTCGCGGGACATGGCTTCAGCACCGGCACGGCCATCGCTACTTTGTTGGTTGTTTTACTGCTTTATCTGCTGTTTAAACCGTACAAAAAAAGTACCCACTCCAAAACAGTGACTACCTTTGTAGGATAAAAAGGAGGTGCTAATCTTGACTTGGATTATAGAGAATGGGGCGACGCTAATTATAAGCGCTATTATTCTCGCGGTGGTTGTCTTGAACATCGCCAAATTAGTCAAAGATAAACGACAGGGGAAACTGGGCTGCGGTTCTTGCTGTGAAGGTTGCCCCAGTAACTCCATCTGTAAGCAAAAATAAATCATATGCCCATTTATAGCATAGATTCACAAGGAGTTTAGTAACAAAACTTCTCCCGAATTCGCTCCAACTCCTGATACATCTTCAACTGCTCCGGTAGGGGAATCCGATTTAACCCGCTGGGGTTCGGTAGTACAAAATCAATTACTCCCGCTACCAAAGTCGGCTCCTGACGGCCCCAATCGAAGTTCTTCCGGCCGGAAAGATAACGGTAAACCACTTTTCCTAAATAAGCGGCGATCCGAGGTTTAGATTGTCTGATTTTATCCAATAAAACCAACGCCCCTTCTTTCAACTCTGCCGGAGTCAACTCCGCCGCGGTCGCCGTAGTCCGGGGCGCAATGTTCGTAATACCGTATCCTAAATTCAACAGTTCATAATCATGAAAAGCGTCGTATTTAACCGGAGTCAACCCTGATTCAAATAAAAACTTCCAAAAACGGTTGGATCGTCCGGCAAAGTGGTGCCCCACCTCGGCGCTGCGTATCCCCGGGTTGATTCCGATAAATAAGATTTTTAAATCTGATTCAATAAGATCAGGGAGCACGTAATCCATAAGGTCTCACCTCTAAGATGTTGGTAAGCAATATTTACAGCAATTAGCTTTCCCCAAAACGCTCATTCAAAGGCTAGAAGAGCGTTTTTTATCATCTTCGCCTTATTCAACGAAGATCGTTGCCAACTCAATAATAAGATCGGGGAATATCCCTACTTTCACCCGTTCTTGAGCCGCGTAGATCCGAGGTTTCCCATATTGACTATTGTCCGCTGACTCATAAACCTGTACTATTTTATTTGCCGGATCGACCAGCCAGTATTCTTTGACCCCTACCCGTTCATAAAGGGAATGTTTAATCTTCATATC
>DOID01000096.1:0-123 GCA_003511465.1 Bacillota bacterium
GTGATGTTCCATATATTGGTCGAGATCCCAAGCGCCTTAGGTTGCTGCCGGTAAATCGCCCCCAGGATGAAGCTGAGGTTCTGATTGATGTTAAACTCGGCTACCCTGATCTCCGGAAATTCC
>DOID01000096.1:426-548 GCA_003511465.1 Bacillota bacterium
TAGTGAACGAGGGAGACGATGGGCGCGTCGCCTAGTTTACCGCGGCCGTTGAGGGCGTCCAGTTCTGCCAGGAAGGCATAGCCGATAATCTCGCCTCCCAACCGCCGGACCAGCTCCGCCGT
>DOID01000096.1:854-996 GCA_003511465.1 Bacillota bacterium
GCCCCTAGAATATAGCCGCGGGATTCGATCCCGACCACCACTTCCGGACGGGAAGCGCGGTAATGTTTAGCGATTTCATCAATAATATAGTGAAAGGCTTCAGCATTTCCGATTACCGTGGAAATATCTTTAAAACTGATCC
>DOID01000096.1:1080-1444 GCA_003511465.1 Bacillota bacterium
GGAAATATCTTTAAAACTGATCCTTGGTTGAGGAAAGTCGGGGATCTCCCGGATAAGTCCTTTTAAGTCCAAACTTGTCACTCCGTTTCTTTCTCGGGTGTATTCCGTTGTCGTTTGCATTAACAATCCCGATCCAATCACTTAGTGTAAATTCGTCATCGGTTTTGTTAATTCCTGCGTAATTGGGCTTTTTGCGTTGTCATTTGCTTCAACTATTCCAGTACAATATATTGATAGCCTAACTCAAGTCAAACACTATATATTTTACCGGAATCTTTTTTAACGGATACAACGCAAAAAGCTTTATTAAAGCTTATCCATTTTTTCTCCGCTTTTACCGCTCAAGACACAAACCTCCCGCCTT
>DOID01000096.1:1620-9132 GCA_003511465.1 Bacillota bacterium
CCTGGTTTTATAAAAACACCTGTACCGGTTGGTCAATTCCTTTAACTTCCTTAATCTGGTCTAAGACCGGCGCTGGGATTTCTTGATCAACCGTAAGGACCATGATGGCTAGTCCACCGGCTTCCTTCCTTCCCACTTGCATATAGGCGATATTGATTCCTGCGGCCCCTAAAATCGTCCCAACCTGCCCGATAATACCGGGTTCATCTTTATGGGAAGCAATCAGTAAATGGCCGTCGGGTACCACTTCAAAGTGGTAACCATCGATCTCCACCATCCGCTGATCATTCTGGCGGAAAAAGGTCCCGGCGACTGCATGCTCACCTTGGTCGGAGAGGGCCTTTACCCGGATTTTATTGTTATAATCCTGGTCGGTGGGTTCTTTACGTTCAGAGATCTTCAGCCCGCGTTGTTTGGCCAGTACCCGGGCATTGACCAAATTTACTTCGCCATTAAGGACTAGTTTAAGGAGACCTTCCACCACTAGCGTCGTCAGGGGGGATAAATCATAATCGGTCAGTTCCCCGCTGTATTCGATCTCAACACGCTGCAGACGACCGATGGTCAGCTGGCTAATCAAACTCCCCAGTTTTTCCGCCAGTGGAAAGTAGGGGGATAAAATTTTCATTACTTCCGGACGGACACTCGGTACATTCACGGCATTTTTAAAAGGTTCATCCTTCAGGACCTTCGCCATTTCCTCCGCCACATCAATCGCCACGTTCACCTGGGCTTCGGCTGTGGAAGCTCCCAAATGTGGGGTGGCCACCACTTGCGGGAGGTTGATTAAACGTTCGTTGGTCGGGGGTTCTG
This sequence comes from Bacillota bacterium, assembly GCA_003511465.1. GTDB lineage: Bacteria > Bacillota > UBA4882 > UBA10575 > UBA10575 > Capillibacterium. The sequence continues at coordinate 2,434 of DOID01000096.1, forward strand.
CCGTGTACACATCTAAGGCTGCCCCGGCAACATGCCCGGCCTCGATAGCGTCGGCTAAAGCCTCCTCCTCAACGATCCCGCCCCGTGCACAGTTGATAATGCGCACCCCGGCCTTGGTCTGCTTGAGGGTTTCGGCATTTAACAACCCTTTCGTCTCTTTGGTCAGGGGGGTATGGACGGTAATAAAATCCGACTCGGTTAGTAACTCTGACAATGTCACGAGCCGCACGCCCAATTTGGTCGCGCGCTCCTCGGTCAAGAAGGGGTCAAAAGCAAGAATCGTCATCCCCATCGCCTGCATACGTTTGGCTACTTCTGTCCCGATCCGGCCCATCCCGACAATCCCCAGGTTCTTACCGTTAACCTCAACCCCGGTGAAACTCTTTCGGTCCCACTGTCCTGCTTTAATGGTGGAGTGGGCTTGGGGAATCTTCCGCGCCAACGCCATAATCATCCCGATGGTATGCTCAGCAGTGGAGATGGTGTTCCCATCGGGCGCGTTCAGGACGATCACCCCTTTGTTGGTGGCGGCTTCCAAGTCCACATTATCCACACCGACACCGGCCCGGCCGATCACCTTTAGGTTGGTAGCGGCCTCAATCACCCGAGCATTTACTTTGGTTTGACTGCGGACAATCACTCCGTCGTAATCCGGGATTTTCGCAACCAGTTCATCTTCGGGTAACGTCGGAGAAACCTCCGCCGTAATCCCTTGGGCCCTTAAGATCGCCACGGCTTTTTCTGAAACATTATCCAGCACCAAAACTTTCATTTAACAACACCTCCGTTAAATTCCCTCACCTTTTAAATAAATAAAAAAAGCCTCCCATCCTATAGGGACGAGAGGCTCGTGGTGCCACCCTACTTCTCTCCGTAAAGACAGAGACTTCGTGACTCGGAAACGGTTTCCGCGTCGAATCGTAACGGATCGCTCCGGTCGGAACTACTGACCGCCCCACGCCTTAGCGTCTGCGGGTTCACTCCGACGGCTCCGGACCGAGAATGGTTTTACCGCCGGAACAAGCTTCCACCATCCGCTTGCTCTCTAGATCCGCACGGGAAACCAGAGTCCTTCCTCGCCATTATACAGCTTATTACGTATAAATATACCGATGAAGATTAATTGTTATTATATGAGCTGTGGCGCGAAAAGTCAAGCGCTATTTTCTTGCGACTTTATTAATAAATCGCTTTATCCGGCTGTGATCTGGTAGAGGTTTTCGATGGTCTCCCCTTGGTCAACCCAACTTAAGTTGAGCCGGTATGTTCCTTTGACCATTAACATGACGGACACTTCCCCCAAAATACGGGTTTCTTCATCGGGCTTTGGTTTAAGCTCCCACTGTTCTTTCCAGACCAGTTGGCCACGGGGGTCGGTCAGCCGTGCTTTCACCAAGACAGCTGTTTGCGCCTCTTGCGCCCGGTCATTACTAAAACAGATGGGCGTCTGGAAAAGCGTACCGATCCGATACTGTTCTTGAGGTAAAAGGGCAAAAACATACACCGGACGGTAGCAAAGAACAACGGTGGCAAAACTGTCCCTCGGTTCACCCCACTCATCCACCACCGACCAGGAAAGGCCGGGGGTCAAAGCGCGAAAACAGAAGAAGAGCATTCCGCCGGTGGGTTTATATTTATGAAAACGAAGACGGTCAATGTAAAAGCGGAGGGTTTCCGCCTGCTGGCGCTGGCTTCGGGCTCTCGCTTCGGCATCCGGCTCCGCCGATCCCAGCGCTGTCCGGCCAAACCACGAAACAAACCGGATGTAACGTTGTCTAAAGCCGCGGCGATACTGGTTAAATTTAAAGATCTCCTCCGGATACTGGAGGTTAAATCCAGTGTCGGCCACCGCCTGGCCTGGCCGCCATCCGGAAAGGGGAATCACCGGCCGGCTTGGATCTAGCTCGTTCAAGTGTTGGGCCAACTTCTTCACCTGTTGACGGAAGTCAATCCCGAGGCGTCCTGACTGCTCCCCTTCATACCCGCTATGGTTACTGAGCGCCCAGATTGCTACCGAGGGGTGATTACTCAAAAGGTTAAACATCTCTTCGACTTGCTGAAGAATGCCGGTCAAGTTCGTAAAGGAATACCCGGCAGGAATCGGAAAGTCCTGCCAAACCAAAATCCCCGCTTCATCCATCGCCTGATAAAACTCGGCCTTCTCCAGGTGTTGGTAACAACGAACCATGTTTTGGTGACTCTTTTGTAGCAAGGCGATCTCGGCCTGATAGTCCTCCGGCCCTACTTTACTTAAATACAAGGCGGAAGGGAGATAATTGCTGCCTTTCACCAGTAAGCGTCTGCCGTTTAAACATGGAATGAAATTATCGAAGGTAAAAGTCCGAATCCCGAAGCGACATTCCTTTTCATCCCAGGTTTGATCTGCCGCCTTCAGGGTCAAAGTGGTCCGATACAGATAAGGACGCCCCCGGTCCCAGGTCTGCCAAGGTCTGATCCCCTGGAGTCGGAAGGATTTTTGCAAAGGATTCGTCCCTTTTTCCAGTTTAAGGACGAACTCCTGTCGAAAGCTTTGCCCGTCAAAATTATTGGGGGTTAACTGCAGTTGCACCATGAGCTCCAGCTCCCGGGCAGCATAGACTTCCGTTTGCAGCTTCAGAACTGCTTCATCCCCGTCTAACTCTTCTGTTCGTAGATGCCAACGTTCAATATAAGCCGAACCACTGCTTAAAATACAAACCGGTCGCCAGAGTCCGCCCGGATTAAACCCTTCCGGAAAGTTGGGATGGTCGGCAAAGATCCCGGTCAGCACGGGAGGAGTGGTCCCATCGGCATTCTTTCCGGGGGATTCTACTTCAAGAATCAACTGATTCTCTGCCCGTAAATAGGGAGTAATATTGAAGGTCGTAGGGCAGAAATAGCCCTCTCTCCCCCCGAGGGCATAGTTATTTAGGTAAACCCGGTATTTATAGAAAACACCGCCGATGGCTAAGCGATAGATCCGATCCTTTTCCGGTACGAAACTGAAGTTTCGTCGATAGACCATTTTTCCGGCATAACGGGAGAAGGAATCCAGCTCCTGCCATTGTCCGGGCATTTCCTGCTGAACCCATCCTTCATCGGGTGCCTCCTCGCTCCACCAGAGGCTGCTGAACTCCGCCACGGGATGAAGCTCCCAAGTCCCGTCTAAGTCCATCTTTCCTATCACAATGCTCCCCCCTAAAAAATCCCCTCATATAATGATTAATTGGCGTCTGACTTCGGTTTTCCTTCATAAATTTTGGTATTATTTCGAAAACCCTTTTTTCCATTATATGCTGAACGTGGTTAGTTTATGGGGATTAGTTTCAAGGCCTGCTTGCGAAAGGAGACACCCCTGGTCTGACCGGCCTTAAGCGCTGTTGTTTTCTCCACCAGTATTTTTAGGATCAAGTCGGCACCGGTTTTTATTTCAGCATAGAAACCGTGGCCTAAATATTCCACCGTCATCAATTCGCCAGTGTAGACTACCTCCTTCTCCGCGAGCACCACATCTTCTGGCCGGATCATGAGAAGATAGGATCCGGGCTCGGCAACTTCTCCTCCATCCACGGGGAGAGTAAAAGCCGCTCCCGCTTCGGGCGTAACGAGCAATCCTGCTCCGGTTACCTCTACCGTACACGGAATCAGATTCGCATCACCTAAAAACTTAGCGACAAAGGGGTGAGCTGGTTTGCTGTAGACTTCCGGGGCCGAGCCAACTTGTAGGATCCGTCCTCCTTCCATCACCGCCAGCCGGTGGGAGAGGGAAAGCGCTTCCTCCTGCTGATGGGTGACGAAAATAGCCGTAAACCCTAGCTGCGTTTGGAGAGCTTTTAGTTCCCGCCGAAGACGCCGACGGAGACCGTAATCCAGTGCGGCAAAGGGCTCATCCAGAAGCAGAAGGAAAGGTTCCGGCGCTAAGGCCCGGGCTAAAGCGACCCGTTGCCGTTCTCCGCCGGAGAGTTCCTGAATCCGGCGGTTCGCCAGCGTCTCAAGTTCAAACAGGGCAAGCAGCTCTCGGAGGCGTCTTTCCCGCTGGGCGGTGGACCAACGGCGCACCTTCAACCCGTATTCGATATTCCCCTTCACGGTTAAATGGGGAAAAAGGGCATAATCCTGAAAAACAAAACCAATCCGCCGCTCGGAGACGGCCACCCCAGTCAGATCTTGGCCATCAAGGATAATCCGCCCCCGGTCAGGTACGGCTAAACCGGAAATGAGCCGAAGCAAGGTAGTTTTTCCACAACCACTGGGACCGACCAGCGAAAAAAACTCGCCCTCCGCCACAGTCAGGTTCGCCGTCAATGAAAATTCGGGATATTCTTTGGCCACATCAATTTGTAAAAAATCCTGCTTCATGCTTTAACCTCCTTTCCACGATCAGAAAGAGGAGAACGGCCAGGATAATAAAGAGCGTTCCTAAGGCAACGGCCTGCGGAAAATGGTAATGCCCAATTAAACGGTAGACCGCCACAGAAAGAGTGATCACTTTCCCTTGGCCGAGCACTAAGACGGCGGAGAGATCTCCGAGGGAAAGGGCGATGCCGTAAGCAATTGCGCTCCCTAAAGCCTTACGCATCAGCGGAAATTCTACCGTCCAGAAAAGTTCCCGCCCGGAGGCCCCCAAGGTTTGGGCAGCCGCGAGCAGCTCCTCTCCCCATTCCCGCCGCGCCGTCCGGAGCAGCGTGTAGACGAGGGGAAAGGCCAAGAAGACTTGTGCCCAGATAATTAACAGGGCAGGGTGTAGGCTGCGGCCGACCAACCTAATCAGGCCAAAGGCAAAAGTAAGAAAGGAAACTCCCATTGGCAGTTGCAACCAAAGGTCTAGTTTTCCCCATGGTAACTGCCGCCGTCCGCGCGCCAACAGATAGGCCAAAATCGCAGTCGCCACGCCCACGGTGATGGATAAACCCAGCGTAGTCCCAATGACCGTCAGCAGGTCGCTGCCCACCGCAAAGCGAAAGCTGTCTCCCCAAAGTAGCCGATAGTTATCAAAAGTCCAGCTCCCATCCAGAAGCCCCCTTTGTTTCAAGGAGCGGATCAGAACAAAAACCAAGGGCAGCAGGAAAAAAAGGAGGCTTCCCCCCAGGTAAACCAGGAAAACGCCCGTCCGCACCGGCTGTCTTTTCGGGTGTAATGGCGGTAAAGGGGCAGCCTCACCGCTGTGCTGCTGGACCAAACGCTGAGTCCACCGTTTTATGGACAAAACCACCGCCAGCAGCGCCATCTGTATCCCAGCCAACATCGAAGCCCGCGCAAAATTTAGTTTCGTATTGTATTCGATATAGATTAGCACTTCAAAAGTTTGGTAGAGATAACCCCCCAGGACCAGCACGACGGTGAAACTGAGAAAGGAATAGAGAAAGACCAAAACCCCCACATCGCCAATGGTCGGTGCCAATAACGGTAGAACCCCCCCCCGCCAGGTCCGCAGCGGGCTCGCCCCCAAGACGGCGGAAGCTTCCTCCAGCTGAGGGCTGATCCGCTCCCACCGTTCTCCCAGGGTCCGCAGGCAAAAAGCGAAGTTATAAAAAACGTGGGTTAACACAATCCCTTTAAACCCATATAACCCGCTGAAGGCCAGCTTTCGTCCAGGAAACAAGGTGGCCAGCCATTGATTGAAAACACCGTTTTGTCCGTAAAAAACCACCATCGACAGGACCACCAGAATCCCCGGGAGCATAAAGGGGAGCACCATGACACTGCGGAGGAGACGTTTCCCGGGAAACTCGTAACGGCCGAAAAAATAGGCTCCGGGAAGGGCAAGTGCGACGCTGAAAAAGGCGCTCCAAAAGGCCTGGGTCGTGCTGAAGGCAAGTATCCTTCGAAACGGCTGCGAATCTAGGAAGGACACCAGTTCAGACCAGGCGTTTGGCCGTAGAAACGCCTGGCCAAGCACGACCAGCACCGGTAGGTAAAAAAGTACCAGTAAGCAAGCAGGCAGAAGGTGTCCCCAACCAGGCCTCCTCATTCGTTCATCACTTGCTCCCAGGCCGAAAGCCAGCGCTCCAGATTAGCTGCTACCTCGGACGGCGGCAGGTTGAAGAGTCGGTCAGCCCGAGCAGCCACCCGGAAGCTGGCTGGTAACTCTAGATCGCTCCGTACCGGGTACATAAACTGGGTCTCCGGAATAAGCGCTTGGAATTCGGTGGACAAAACATAATCCACCAACCGCCGGGCATTTTTTTGGTATGGAGTGTCCTTCACAATCCCAATTCCTTCGATTTGGGCATAAGCGCCGTCGTCAAGCACTAGCGCTTTATAACGCTCGGAATCTTCGTACAGGAAGTGATAGACCGGGCTCGCGCCATAGGAGACCACTAAGGGCGCTTCGCCACTGGTAAAGATGCCGTAGGCTTCATCCCATCCTGGTGTAATTGTCAGGAGATTGGGTTTTAACGCCCGCCAGTAATCAAGGTAGCCGTCTTCCCCGTAAAGGGCAATGGTCGTCAGCAAAAAGATCTGTCCCGGTGAAGAGGTTAACGGATTCTCAATGATAATCTGCCCTTTATAGGAAGGATCAAGCAGATCCCGGTGGGAATTAGGCACCTGCGCTAAACGCTCACTGTCGTAGTTGAAAACGACGTAACCATAATCAAAGGGGATCAGGTTAAACTCGGGATCAAAGATTAGATCCGGGCGGATCCGATCCACCGCTTGGGGCTTGTAGGGTTCAAGCACTCCTAACTCCAAAGCCTTTGGTAAGTAATTATTGTCCAG
>DOID01000096.1:9463-18243 GCA_003511465.1 Bacillota bacterium
AGTACCAACAAGAAACGTAACCTTTTCCAAACCACAATAAATTCCTCCTCTACGGGATGCTCCAGTTAACCTAATTAACAAAAAAATCCCCTGAAAAGGGGGTTTTTCCACTTGCTCCCTACGCCGGCATTACCCGGATCAGGTTCGGAGGGTATAATCTCAGCTCTTGCGAGCACCCCTTTTAATTTATTCCGATCATACCATAAATTATACCTAGAGGCAAGAACACCCGTGTTAAATGGATACAACGCAAAAAGCTTTGTTGCAGTTATAAATATTACCGTCTATAATCATAATAAAGAAATACGCGAAATAATTACCATGTTAGGAGGATCCCACCATGGACCTTTACGAAAAAGTTGACCGGTTAAAGTCCTTGATTGATGAGCAACGCCCTTTAGAGGACGACCTTCTCAAGGAAATAAGAGCCTATTACCGGATCGGACTTACATGGTCCAGTAATGCCATCGAAGGCAATACCCTTACCGAAAGTGAAACGAAGATCCTCCTTGAGGATGGGTTAACTGTTGGTGGTAAACCCCTCCGCGATACTTTTGAATCCCTTGGCCATGCGCGCGCATACGACTTTATGTTCACATTACTCCGCAGTGAGCAAATTACTGAGACCGATGCCTTGACTATGCACCGGATGTTTTATCAAGACATCAATCCGGAGGAAGCGGGGCGTTACCGCACCCGATCAGTACTTATTACCGGCTCTAATTATGCTGTTTCCAAAGTAGAGAAGATAAAGAAAGACGTGGCAACCTTATTTCAATGGGTAGCCGTAGAAAGGAAGAATTATCATCCTGTCAAATTTGCCGCCCAACTACATAAGAGGTTTGTCTTTATCCACCCCTTTATTGATGGAAACGGTAGAATAGCACGGTTGTTAATGAATACCGCCCTGATCCAAGCTGGTTATATGGTTGCGGTAATACCACCAATCTTACGGGAAAACTATATAGCTTTGCTTGAGCAAGCTCACCAAGATGACCGACCATTTATGGACTTTATCGCCGAACGAGTTTTAGAATCCGAAAAAGAAATCATGCGGCTGTTGCACATCCCTTTTTCTGAAATATAATCTCAAAATTAGGCATTGACAATTTTAATCGTCTGTATTATTCTCATGCTAATACTAAAGCTTTTTGCGTAGGATCTTATCCATTAAAGAAGATTGGATAGATAAATGACAACACAAAAAGCCCGAATCAAAAGCGATGAAAGGGAAAAGTAAGTATAAAAGGTTTTCACAGCGAGCCGGGATTGGTGTGAGCCTGGTAAAATGATTTATACCGAAGTTCTCCCCGGAGCTGCCGGCTGAATACAGTTGTTATTAGGCTGGGTCGGTTTCTCCAACCGTTATCCACGGAGAGCATATCGGAAAGACTAATGAGTTTTTCCCGTATGTTCCAAAGTGGTTTCCTTTTTTAAAGGATTCAAATTGGGTGGTACCGCGTGGATGTTTAGCTCCTCGTCCCTCTAGGGATCAGGGGTTTTTTTATTTACGATAATATAAATGATCAAGGAGGTAGCAAGATGATCATTATCATGCGCCCAGGGGCAACGAAAGACCAAATCAAACAGGTAGAGGAAAAAATCATCAGTCTGGGTTTTAAAGCCCATCCGATCTTCGGAGAGATTAAGACCGTTATTGGTGCCATCGGAGAGAAAAGATTATTAGACACGCCAGCGATCACCAACATGCCTGGTGTAGAAGACATCGTGCCGATTATGAAACCCTACAAGCTAGCCTGTCGAGAACTACAACAAACCAAAACAATCATCCAACTTGATGATATTACCATCGGCGGTCCGGAAATTGTCATTATCGCCGGACCCTGCGCCGTCGAGAGCGAACAGGTGTTTTATGCGACCGCCCATAAAGTAAAAAAGGCCGGTGCCAAAATCCTCCGGGGCGGCGCCTTTAAGCCCCGCACTTCTCCTTATTCCTTCCAAGGACTGGAGGAAGAAGGGCTCAAAATGCTAGAGATCGCCCGGCAAGAAACAGGATTGAAGATCGTCACCGAGGTGATCGATACCCGGGACGTGGAATTAGTGGCAAAGTATGCCGATATCCTACAAATTGGGGCCAGAAATATGCAAAATTTCCGTCTCCTTAGAGAAGCAGGCACCAGCGGCAAACCAGTTTTATTGAAAAGAGGCCTAGCCGCCACAATTGAGGAATGGCTAATGGCTGCAGAATACATTATCTCCACTGGCAATTCCAAGATCATCCTTTGTGAAAGGGGGATCCGCACCTTTGAAACGGCCACGAGAAATACGATTGATATTAGCGCAATTCCCGTGGTAAAAGAACTGTCCCACCTTCCCATCATCGTCGACCCCAGCCATGCCACCGGTACATGGAAATATGTTGATGCCCTCTCAAAAGCTGCTGTAGCGGCTGGGGCTGACGGACTGATCATTGAAGTACACAATGATCCTTCCCATGCCTTATGTGACGGCCCCCAATCCCTACGCCCAGAGAAATTTACACAATTGGTCGAAGAGTTAAAAGCGGTGGCTTCAGCTATCCACCGCAGGATCTGACTTTAACTAACGTCACCACCTGAACGGCGATTCCCTCTTTGCGGCCAGTAAAACCCAGTCCTTCGGTGGTGGTGGCCTTTATATTTACATCAGTTAAAGGTAAATCCAGGAGCGTCGCGACGGTTGACCGGATCGCCGGACGATAGGGAGCAAGTTTGGGGTACTGGGCGATGACGGTAACATCAACATTCACCAAACGGGCTCCCTTTTGGGTTAATTTAGCCAGTACTCTTTCCAGTAAGCGCCGACTATCGATATTTTTATACGCCGGATCGGTATCAGGAAACAATTCTCCGATGTCACCGCCACCAATCGCTCCCAGCAAGGCATCGATGAGCGCATGAATCAGTACATCAGCGTCGGAATGACCTTCCAGACCGACCGGAGCGGGAATCTCAACACCGCCTAAAACCAGCCGACGACCGCTGACTAGCCGGTGGACATCGAACCCCTGTCCGACGCGGAGTTTGGTTTCGCTCAAGAGCTCCTTTGCAGTTTCTCTTTCCTGCAAAAGCGCCGCTGCCATCGGTAAATCATCGGGGGTAGTAATTTTTATGTTCCGGTAAGAACCGCACACCATCTGTACCGGATGGCCGGTCTTTTCCACCAAAGCGGCATCATCGGTGGCGGTTATCTTTTCAACCCGCGCCAAGGTATAAGCAGCCATCAGTACCGGCCAGGTAAAGACCTGGGGCGTTTGTACCGCCCAGAGTCGGCTCCGCTCAGGGGTCGCCGTAATGATCCCGTCCGCTCCTACTTCTTTAATGGTGTCCTTCACCGGCACACCAACACAGGCCGCTCCGCAGCTTCGGGCTACGTCCAGCGCCCGACGGATCGCCTCCGTCTCCACTAGCGGCCGGGCGGCATCATGGATCACCACCAGCCGCTGTGCCTCCGGCACCCGCCAACTTGTCCAGGCCTTGACTGCCGATAAAGCCGAGGCGATTGAGTCTTGTCTTTCCTGTCCACCGGCACAAAAAAGCACTTCCCGTTCAGGAAGACCTTTTTCCAGCTCCTGCCGAAACGCTCCTTCCTCGGCAGAGGACACCGGAACAAAAAAGGCTTCAATTTCCGGAAGGTTAAGCGCCTTCATACTCCGGAGGAAAATGGTTTCTCCGGCTAATTCCAGCAGAAGTTTCTGTTTCCCCTGCTTACTTTCACCCTGCATCCGTCGACCAGCCCCGGCTGCCGGGATAATGGCCACTACTTGCCAGTCGTTTAATCCGTCCATGCTTCTTCACCGCCAAGATTTAAATTACGTAGTTTAAGATTTTAATTTCGAAATTATCCTGTTTAATTAATTAGACTTCTTTCAGGCAGTTCCTCCCATTTTACCAGAACAGAATAATTAGCATTAATTAGTGCAAGATCGGGCTTTTTGCGTTGTTGTTTGATTCAACTATCCCAATACAATATATCGATAGCCTAATATAAGTTGAACACTATATATTGTATTGGGACCTTTTAAATAGGATACAACGCAAAAAGCTTAGATCGGTGGAGGACTTTTCGGAAAACAAAAAAGCGGGAAATCCCGCTCTTAAACGTATGTACAAACAGCTATAATTCCATTAAGAAAAGCCAATCGCCTTTGGGAGCGACGACTTCCTACGAGAGGGATGATGCTCTCGGGACCAAGACCTCTTTCGGCTTGGCAAAGATCATCCGTCCGGCGGCGGTCTGGAGGACGCTGGTCACCGTCACCATAATTTCCTCCCCGATATACTGCCGTCCGCCATCCACCACAATCATCGTTCCATCTTCCAGGTAAGCAACACCTTGTCCCAGTTCTTTGCCATCTTTGATCACCTGGATAACAATCTCTTCGCCGGGAAGAACCACCGGCTTTATTGCGTTTGCTAATTCATTGATATTTAAGACATGCACACCGTAGAGTTCGGCCACCTTATTCAAATTGTAGTCATTCGTAATTACCTTGGCCCCCAAGACTTTAGCAAGGCGGACGATTTTCGTGTCCACATCGTTCAGTTCTTCAAAATCCTGATCGTAGATGCGGATGGTAACACTGGCATCCTTCTGCATTTTATTGAGGATATCCAAACCCCGTCGGCCACGATTTCGCTTTAGGGAATCGGAAGAATCGGCAATCCTTTGCAACTCGGCAACGACAAAACCGGGAACAACAAAGATCCCCTCCATAAACCCAGTCTGGGCCACATCCATAATCCGCCCGTCGATAATACTACTGGTATCTAAAACCTTATAGGAAGCCTTTCCGGCAGGATACTTGCCTCTAGCCGGTGTTTTTTCGCCAGTTTTTGAAATACTACCAAAAAAACTAAGGATTTCTTCCTTTTTTCTGTGCGTAAGCCGACTAACCGCTCCGGTAATCGTCAGGATAATTAGCAAAGCAACCAGATTCCCCAGCAAACCGGGCAAACTATTCAAGGGCATCGTGACGACAAAGATTCCCGAGAGCAGTAAGCCGAAGAATAAGCCGAGCCCATCAACGAGCAGTTCGGGAACGGTGATCTTCTGAAGGCTCTCTTCAAGCTTGGACCATAACCTAGGTAGCAGGGAGTTGGTAATAAAATACCCCAGGACAAAGCCGAGCAGCGCACAGAAGGAAATCACCAACCAATGGAGATGGGGAAAGAAGAAATACACAAAATAATAACCAACAAAACCAGTGGAAATTCCAAACAAGATTGTCAGGATCTTCGTAAACAACTGTTGGCACCTCCTTTCTTCTTAATTTATCCATAAGTTAAAATAATATCCCTCTCATTAACAATCCCCTTCTTCCCAATCATCATACAAGTTATGGGTAGAAGGGGATCACTAAAAAAAAAGCCAGTTATCCTGGCGTTAATTTAGACAACCTTCAACCATCGATTGTACTTCTTCTTCATCAAGGTCTTCAACCAACGCTAACTCACTAAAAAGAATGTGCTTGGCATTCTCGAGCATTTTCCGTTCACCCGTAGAAAGACCTTTCTCCCGATCCCGAAGGGACAAGCCGGTGACAACTTCTGCTACCTCATAGATACTGCCGGACCTGATTTTTTCCAAATTCGCGCGGTATCGGTGATTCCAATTCGACGACATCTCCGTATCTCTATTTTGAAGCACCGTAAGCACTTTGCTCACTTCATCCTTGTCGATAATCTCCCGCAGTCCGACCAGATCTTTGTTGCAAACAGGAATCATCACCTTCATTTCCCCACTGGTCAGTTTGATTATATAGTAGTCTTCAGGGGTTCCTGATAAGTTCCTCTGCTCGATACCTACAATAACCCCGGCTCCGTGCATCGGATATACTATCCTGTCTCCAACATTAAACATTAAGCTACCTCCATAGATAAGTTTCGACAATAAATAGTATACCATGAAACCGAGCATTATGTCAAATTTATATAAAATAATAAATTTTAACAGATTGTATGTCCCTTGTCAAGGGGTTTTAGAACCTATTTTTAGAATAACATCATTTAAATATGGCGATCCAATAAAACCTGTTCCCGTAGACGGCGTAATCCGTCTTTAATTGAGCGGGCTCGTACTTCACCAATACCTTCAACTTCATCCAATTCTTCAATCGTCGCACCCACAATATTCTGGAGGTTATCAAACCGCCGAACCAAGTTTTCGATAACCGGCAGCGGTAGTTTGGGAATCTTACGCAGGATCCGATAACCGCGGGGCGTCATTTGCAAGTCTACCGACTGGTTCGAATAACCCATGTCTTTCGTTACGGCGTTCAAATCCACCAGTTCCTCATAACTCCGGCCGAACAATTCCTCCCGGGTCTTCTCCAGTTGGTCGAGACTAGCGATATAATCTTTCAAGACGAGCAGCCCTTCGTCTTCCAGGTCAAACATTAACTCTTCCAGCTGCATATTGACCAAACGGCCTTCCGAACCCAGTTCACAGATGTAAAGTTCAATTTCTTTGGCGATCCGGGTGACCATCGCCGTCCGTTGGACCACAGTAGCAACTTCCAGGAGGGAGGCCAGATCTTCAAACTCGAGGGCGGTTAAACCAACTAATGCTTGGTCCAGGACACTCTTATATTTTTCTAAGGTCTGTAATGCTTGGTTTGCTTTAACTAAAATCGTCCCAACTTCCCGCAGAATATGCCGCTCGTTCCCTTTAAAGAGGGTGATCAAGTTCCGACGCTGTGAAATGGCAATCACTAGCTCACCGGTTTGAATGGCAACACGTTCCGCCGTCCGGTGCCGTGAACCGGTTTCGCGGGTAGGAATAATCGAGTCTGGCGTCAAATGGGTATTGGCCAAAAGAATCTTTTTGGCATCACTACTTAAAATGATCGCCCCATCCATCTTCGCTAATTCATAGAGGCTAGCGGGGTTAAGTTCCGCATTGATGTGGTAACCCCCATCCACGACCTGCATTACCTTTTCACTGTCACCGATGACGATTAAAGCCCCGGTGCGAGCACGGAGAACATTCTCCAAACCATCGTATAGTACAGTACCTGGAGCGACAATTGGCAAAATGTTCACGATCCCTGATTCTTCCGCTAGCAACCTTACACCCCCTCTTTTTTTGTCAGGACCGCCAGCAACTCCTGGATGCTGCCGACCCCTTGGATCGTCATTGATTTACCTTTTACTATTTCACCTAGTAATCCCTTTGGCATTAAAACTCGTCCAAAGCCGTGTTTGTCCGCTTCCTCCAACCGTCTTTGGGCATTACCTACCCGGCGAATTTCTCCGGTAAGGCCAATCTCCCCGAAGGCCGCCAGATTGGCGGGTAACGGTTGATCGTAAAAACTGGAAGCTACCGCCAAGGCCACCGCTAAATCACAGGCCGGTTCTTCCGTACGAACCCCGCCGATCACAGAAACATAAACCTCGCGACTGGCGAGGGGCAAACCGCCACGGCGCTCCAGCACCGCTAGTACCATCGCCACCCTTTGGAAGTCTAATCCGGAAACCAACCGCCTGGGGCTACCGGGATTTCCGGTGGTGGTAACCAAGGCCTGAACCTCGACCAGCAGCGGAAGACTCCCCTCGACAATCGGAGTCACCACCGTTCCGCTCTGCTGGGAGCACCGTTCCGACAGTAAAAAAGCCGATGGATTTGGAACCGGTGTTAACCCTTGATCGTCTAGATTAAGGAGGGCAATTTCCTGGGTTGAACCAAACCGATTTTTAACGACCCGGAGGACACGATAAGGATAGCGTCGGTCTCCTTCAAAATAGAGCACTACATCAACCAGATGTTCAATTAGTTTCGGTCCGGCAAGTAGCCCGCTTTTGGTAATATGTCCCACCAAAAAGCAGATCATTCCCCGTTCCTTAACTAACCCCATGATACTTTGGACTACTTCTCGAACCTGAGCTGGGCTACCGGCCAACCCTGGTCGCTCAGAGTTTTTTAGAGTTTGGATGGAATCAAGCACGACGACTAGGGGGTTCAAGCGTTCACATTCCGCCCGGACCGCTTCGATCTCATCGTCCGGCAACAGATAAAGTTCTGCCCCGCTTAGCCCCAAGCGTTCGGCCCGTAAGCGGATTTGCGTCAGGGACTCCTCAGCACTGACGTAAAGGACCTTTCCATACTGGGCAGTAAGCAAGGAGGCCATCTGGAGTAAGAGTGTTGATTTCCCCGCCCCCGGTTCCCCTCCCAACAGAATCAAAGAACCTGGTACCAGCCCGCCGCCGAAGAGACGGTCCAGTTCCGCTCGGCCGATTATTAGCCTTTGCTCGTGATCACTCTCCTCCTGCGCTAAAACCAAGGGGGTAGCTTCAGCCCGCGCCGAAACTGCGCGACGGACCGCTGGAGGGGGTTCTATTTTCTGTTCGATAAAGGTGTTCCAGTCCCCGCAGGACGGACACTTTCCTAACCATTTAGGCGCTTCATAGGCACAACTTTCACAGATAAAGAGGGATCCCTTGCGCATGATTCACATCTACTCTTTTCTTTGGTGACTTGAATTTCTTCGCAAAGTAAGCCACTACCTAAAACTTCTTAATATTACTAAAAAATCCTCCCCATCGGGAAAGGATTTTTTAGACTTTTCGCTTATTTTTTACACTAAGGAGGAAGCTTCCTTCTTTTCGAATTTAAGTTGCTGATCCTCTGCCGTAACTCGAATGAGGTCACCTGCTTTGAACGCCCCGCGTAGAATCTCGTCGGCCAGCGGGTTTTCAATCAACCTTTGGATCGCCCGCCGCAGCGGTCGCGCGCCAAAGAGCGGATCATAGCCTTCCTGGTAAATAAGTTCCTTGGCTTCG
>DOID01000096.1:18406-19378 GCA_003511465.1 Bacillota bacterium
CATTAATTCGATGATCGCTTCTAATTCCTCTTTCCTTAAGGGGTGGAAGACAATCGTGTCATCAATTCGGTTTAAAAACTCTGGCCGGAAGGTTCGCTTCAACTCCTCCAGCACCCGGTCTTTCATCTGTTGATAATCAACATCCTCGTCGGCTCCTTCCTCCTGGACTTTAAAGCCGATCGCACCGGAACGCTCGATCAAATTCGCACCCACATTAGAAGTCATAATGACGACCGTATTTTTAAAGTCCACGGTGCGTCCTTGCGCATCAGTGAGACGCCCGTCATCCAAGACTTGTAATAGAATATTAAAGACTTCCGGGTGGGCTTTTTCGATCTCATCCAGGAGAATAACGCTGTACGGTTTACGACGAATTTTCTCGGTCAATTGACCGCCTTCATCAAACCCCACATAGCCGGGAGGAGCTCCGACCAGACGAGATACAGTATGCCGCTCCATATACTCGGACATATCTAGGCGAATCAGGGCGTTTTCATCGCCAAAGAGAGCTTCCGACAGCGCTCTGGCCAATTCCGTTTTACCGACTCCTGTCGGTCCTAAGAAGATGAAGGAACCCACCGGCCGTTTTGGGTCTTTCAACCCGGCATGAGCCCGACGAACAGCCTTCGCCACTGCATCAATGGCTTCGTTTTGACCGATCACCCGCCGGTGCAGAATATCTTCCAAATGCAGGAGGCGTTCGCTCTCCCCTTCCTGCAACTTGGTGACAGGTATCCCGGTCCAACTCGCCACCACTTCAGCAACTTCCTCTTCGGTAACATTGGGTTCGGAACGGCTTTGTTGATTCTTCCAGTCATTCTGGTCAGTTTCCAGCTGAGTGCGGAGTTTCTGTTCCTCATCGCGCAGACTGGCCGCTTTCTCAAATTCCTCATTCCGGATCGCCGATTCCTTCTCTTTTTGCACCTGTTCGATCTGGCCTTCCAAATCTTTAAGATTCGGTGGGGTGATCAT
>DOID01000096.1:19648-21210 GCA_003511465.1 Bacillota bacterium
CGGTCCCTTAATCCTTTCAGAATTAATTCCGATTCTTCCCGGTTGGGTTCGCCGACAATGATCGGCTGGAACCGCCGCTCCAAAGCGGCATCCTTCTCGATATGCTTACGGTACTCATCCAGCGTCGTCGCACCGACACACTGGAGTTCGCCACGGGCCAACGCCGGTTTAAGAATATTCGCCGCATCAATCGCCCCTTCGGCTGCTCCAGCGCCAACCAGAGTATGCAACTCATCAATAAAGAGAATGACGTCGCCGGCTGTTCTAATCTCATCCAGGACTTTTTTCATCCGTTCCTCAAATTCACCCCGGTATTTAGAACCAGCCACCATTGAGCCCATATCAAGAGTGATCACCCGTTTGTGTTTCAAGATTTCCGGGACATCTCCCGCCACAATCTGCTGGGCCAACCCTTCGACAACCGCGGTTTTACCTACCCCAGGTTCCCCAATTAAAACCGGGTTATTTTTGGTCCGACGAGAGAGGACTTGAATTACCCGCTCAATCTCTTTTTCCCGCCCGATAACCGGATCAAGTTTGCCAAGTTTGGCAAATTCGTTTAAGTCGCGTCCGAATTGGTTCAGGGTTTGAGTTTTAGCGGCTCCGCCGCCTTTCACCCCACTTGAACTAGGCCCCCCTTTACCACCCAGTAAATTGAATACTTGTTTACGGGTCGTCTCCAAATCGACCCCAAGATTCTTCAGAACCTGGGCCGCCACACCTTCACCTTCACGGATCAGACCAAGCAGAATGTGTTCGGTCCCGACGTAGTTATGGCCTAACTGTCGGCTTTCATCCCAAGCTAGTTCTAACACTCGTTTTGCCCGTGGAGTAAAAGGCACTTCACCGAAGATCACTTCTTCGCCAACCCCGATAATTTTTTCTACCTCATTTTGAACTTTTTCAAGCGACACTCCTAACGACTCTAAAGCCTTCGCCGCAATACTGTCGCCTTCTTTAACCAAACCAAGGAGGAGATGTTCCGTACCGATCACATTATGTCTTAGTCTGGCTGCTTCCTTTTGGGCATGAAGCACCACACGCCTTGCTCGCTCTGTAAACCTTTCAAACATAATTCTCACCTCTTCTCATTTCTATTAAATTCATTCCTGTACTGATTGTAAATGTTCCCTAATCATCGTTGCCCGATGAAAATCCCGTTCATTGGGGGTTAACTCCTTACCCAGCATGTGCTGGAGAATAGCCGGTCGCATCAGGAAAAACAATTCTTTCATTTGTTGGATCGTCACCCCGGAGATCAACTTTAATTCCACCCCCAGGAGCACATTATTCCAAAGTTTAAGCGCTTCTTCCGAAGAGAGCAGACGAGCTTGGGTTAAGAGACCGTACGCTCGATGCACCCGGTCCTCCAGTTGCAAACGGGAATCATTAGCCAGCAACGCTTCGCGGGCTGAACGTTCTTGCTCAATCACTTGTTTGGTGACTGAAACGAGTTTTCCGACGATCTCTTCTTCACTCAAACTAAGTGTAACCTGGTTGGAAATTTGGTATAAATTTGCCAACGACTCTGTCCCCTCACCATAGATCCCCCGGACACTTAA
>DOID01000096.1:21404-24963 GCA_003511465.1 Bacillota bacterium
GTCCCCACATTCGTCGGACAAGTAGTCAAATACCCGAGTTTTTCAGCAAAAGCGTATTCCAGCTCCGCTTCGAGCAAATCATCAATCCCGTTTCCCAGCTCCCAAGCGTCATTTAGGCGCCACCCGGGAAAGATACTTTGGATCCGGAGATGATCCTCCTCATTAAGCATGATCGCGACCGTCTGTTCCGGGTTCAGCACTACTCCCCGGTGCGACGGGTTTTTTACTAAATCTGGACTTACTAGATACTGTTCGACTAAAAGCAGCCGATCGCTCTGTCCCATCTCCTCAAGGCGTTTTAATTTAAAGTCCGACTTTTCGAGGGCAGCGGCGACATCCTCGATCACTGCTTCTAATTCCTTCTCCCCGGCTTGATGTGGAAAGGAATACTGGGCCAGGTTTCGCGCTAGGCGAATTCGGCTGCTTACTACCACATCTTCTTCGGGCACCGACCCGTGGAGCCAACCGGGAAGTAGACCCTTTGTCTCTTTTGGTCGATTCACGTCATCCACCTCCTAAGAACATATTAGTCTGTCAACTTTTCTTCTTTCGCTTTGATCTCATCACGAATCTTGGCAGCTTCTTCATAGGCTTCCCGCCGAATGGCATCTTGAAGCGTACGACGAAGATCTTGGATCTCTTTTTTAATTCTAACCTTTCCCCCGGTTCGTTTCGGAACTTTACCAGTATGGGTAATGTTCCCATGAACCCGGCGGAGTAGCGGATTAAGCAGATCACCAAATAATTGATAGCAATTCGCACAACCCAAAAGACCAATCTTTCTAAAGTCAGAGAAGGTCAGTCCGCAGGTAGGACATTTTTTCGCGGTCTCCGGGTCGGGCGACAACTTCTCGTTTTGGATCCCATATTCGTTCTCCAAAAGCCCGGTCAGGAGATTATGGAAGGAAAAGTTGGGCTCAAAAAGGAACCCTAATTCCTTGCCGGGATCAATCCCACCTTCTTGGGCGCAAACTGCGCAAAGATGGGATTCAGTCTTATGATTGTTGACAACTTTGGTGACGTGAACCGTCGCCTGTCTTTTTTTACACTGTTCACACCACATATACCCCACTCCTTCAGGTTTAATTCGGCTCCTCCCGTCCGCAAAGGACCAAAAGGGTGGCCCGGAGGAGACAAGCACGCTGCTGATCTTTCTTTTCTTCCGCAAGCATCGGATTTTCCAATTCTTCATTGATAATCTGCCATAACAACAAGGAATCCCGCTCTTCGATAATGGACTCCTGAACCAACCGCCGGAGTAAAATAGCCATCCCTTCCTGGTTAATCGTGGTTCCAATTAGGTCAGTCAATCTCTCCACAAAATCGGGTTCCTCATACCACTTAGCTTTGATGATTTTGATGTAACCACCACCACCACGGCGACTGACGATTAAGTACCCGTGTTGCATGGTAAAACGGGTTTCCAGTACATAGTTGATCTGGGATGGAGCGCACCGAAACATCTGCGCTAACTGGCGGCGTTGAATCTCAACACTTCCGGTTTTAGTCAATAAATCCTGTAAATACTGCTCAATTAGGTCAGAAAGTGACCCCATTTACAACACCCCTTTCTGACCTTCCCTGACCTTTGTTTCTATTGTAACCCTTTTTCGGATCTCGGGCAAGGGTAAATTTTTCGAAAATCAGCCTATTTTTTGCGAAAAAAAAAGAATGCCCAAGGTAATTTCCCCCTTTTTGCACATTCTTACCCGTAATCGCCATTTTTCTCTTCTCCGCTCTCGTCAGTCCCACTTTTCGCATTTAATCTATACCAAGCAAAACACTTTCGCAAGCTTTCGTGTTTTGCTTGGTCGTTTATGGTCTGCAAAAAGTGAGATTGATCGCTTCGGTTTGCGAAAAGTGAGATCTATCTAAGATAAGGTACAGGATCGAGCGCTTCGCCTTCAAACACAAGTTCAAAATGGAGATGGTTCCCGGTGGCGTTACCGGTTCTTCCCACTTTAGCAACGGGCTGTCCGCGCAGGACTCCGTCGCCGGTACACACCAAATTCTCCGCATTATGCGCATATTTGGTGTGGTAGGCACCATGGTCGACAATGACGAGGAGACCATACCCCGATTGCCAACCGGCATAAGTTACTGTTCCCGAAGCCGCCGCATGAATGGGCGTCCCGGCCGCCGCTGCTAAATCGATCCCCCGGTGTAACCGTCCCCACCGCATACCATACCCGGAGGTCAGCCGCGCCCCGCGTAAGGGATGGAATAACGCCACCTGGAATAAAGATGGTTCGCGACCGGCCGTCACCGGTATACTCCGCGGTCCGCTCAATCCCCGACTGGTCGACGCTATTCGACGCACTTGTAGATAATCACCGGACTTGATCTTTTCCGGATTTAAACCGGGATTGAGCGCCGTTAGTTCGGTAACCTTCATCCCGTGACGACGGGCGATTGACCAGCAGGTATCGCCCCAGCGGACTTGATAACAGTCCTCGTCCTTCTCCTTGATGGCGCTCACTTTAGTTGCGGTACTCGTTTTTTGGGGAATGGCGCGGGTCGCTGCCGCCGGAGCAGTTTTGAGTTCTGCGGTCAGCATGACGGTTTTTAAAACCGGGCGTAACCGTAGCAGATCGAAGAGATTGAACTCTTGTTTATTATTAACTTCCTTGCCTCCGGTCGGGCCGGATACAAGACACATGGCCACAAGACAACCAATGCTTTTTCGACCTAAACGAAACCTTAGGTTCTCATCCATCTATTGTCTTACCTCCGAATCCTCGCCCCATTTTACTGGGTTATAACCAAAATTTATGAGATGACTTGCTTTATCATATCCGCAACGAGGAGTTTTCATACATCTGCGAATTCCCCAACCGGTTGTTTATTGGTTATAACATCCTTTTACATTGTCAGAGGCGGAAGCGGAGAGTTTTATTTATTCTTGGACTCTTTTAC
Organism: Bacillota bacterium; assembly: GCA_003511465.1. Classification (GTDB taxonomy): domain Bacteria; phylum Bacillota; class UBA4882; order UBA10575; family UBA10575; genus Capillibacterium. The sequence goes on from DOID01000096.1 coordinate 24,321, forward strand.
TCAGCACATTCTCGGCAAAAGAAGAGTTGAGGATTAGACTCTGTAGCTCTATATTATTCTCAGTATGGGATAATCGGTCCAAAAGCAGCTCCATTGTTTCAGCCGGCCCCATCGAGCTGAGGAGTTTCCTGATCACCCAAGTCATTTCCAGTTCCTTTTGATTAAGGAGGAGTTCTTCTTTACGGGTCCCGGAACGGACAATATCAATCGCGGGAAAGATCCGACGGTCGGCCAGTTTCCGGTCAAGGTGCAGCTCCATATTGCCGGTTCCTTTGAATTCTTCAAAGATCACTTCATCCATCCGGCTTCCGGTTTCCACCAGAGCGGTAGCCATAATCGTTAAACTCCCCCCTTCCTCAATCTTCCGAGCCGCGCCGAAGAAGCGTTTCGGCTTGTGGAGGGCACCGGGGTCAACCCCGCCTGACAGGGTCCGTCCGCTGGTTGGTTCCACCAGGTTATACGCCCGGGCCAATCGGGTAATGGAATCAAGCAGAATCACCACATCTTTTCCTACTTCCACCATGCGTTTTGCTCGTTCGAGCACAAGTTCAGCCACGCGCACATGGTTCTCAGCCGGTTGGTCAAAAGTGGAACTGACTACTTCTCCAGAGACTGACCGTTCCATATCAGTTACTTCTTCCGG
>DOID01000096.1:25282-29427 GCA_003511465.1 Bacillota bacterium
AGTTCTTCAAAATAGGTTCTTTCTTGGTAGGAGTCAGGATCGAGGTAATTCACAGCTTGGGTTTTGAGGAGAGAAAAGTAGCGTTCGTTATCCTTCGGGGGCCGAACTTGACCAGCCACTAAGTCTCCGGTCCGCAGGTGAAAACGGCGAATCTGGGAGTTGGAAACGTAAACATCATCGGGGCCTGGTTCATAATTATCGACGCGCAAGAAACCATAACCCTCCGCTAGCGTCTCCAGCACCCCTTGGGAAAAGATCCGTCCTTCCTGGGTGGCTAGAACTTTAAGCAATTCATAGATGAGTTCTCTTTTTCGGTACCGGGTATAATTGTCAATCCCGGATTCCTTCGCGATTTTCTGGAGTTCGGTCAGGGTCTTCGATTCATAATCGGCAAATTGCATTTGTTCACCTCAATTAGAATAATTTCATCTTAGGTCTTCCATTAGGGCTTCTTGCGTTGTCCCCATATTCAACTGTCCCAGCACAATATATTGATAGCCGATATCTTAGCGCCCACCGCTGTCCCGACGGCATGCTGCCATAGGGCAATACGGTCAAAGCCTTTATGTTCGCCTTTCATCTGAAAGAGACCGGCGATGGTAATACTCAACACCAACTCTTTAAGGGTTCGATACCCTAAAATGACAATACCTTGACCAACGGTGGTGATCCGGCGGGGGAAACCATAATAAGCGGAGTTGACCAGTTTTAAAACTCGCGCAGTTAAAGCCTGGTCGTGTTGGATAACTCGCTCCAATTCCCCAGCAGAAGACGTAGGGTTATTAATGAGGTCGACCACGCGTTGCGCGATCAATGGGAGTGCAGGAAGTTCGTGCATCCTGTTTTCCACTAGTTTAAGGAGGGTCATCTCTGTCAACTCTCATTATTTTTTTTTGGCGAACTTCTCGAGGACCGAGAGCAGACTGTTGGGGATCGCGGACAGGGGTAATTGGTAATGAACGGCACCGATTTCCGCAGCAACCCGTGGCATTCCATAAATTACACAGGTCTCAGCCGACTCCGCAATGGTAATCCCACCCGCTTCTTTAATCATCTTTAAACCATAAGCCCCATCGGCACCCATACCCGTCAAAAGGATCCCGACCGACTGATTTTTAAAGACACTAGCCACGGAATTAAAGAGGTAATCAACAGAGGGTCGATAAATGATGTCTTTGGACGCCAATTTGATTTTGATCGTCCCCGCTTGGCGTAGCAACCCCGTTTGTAATCCCCCCGGGGCTAATAAGACCTCACCGGGGACTAGCTCGTCACCGTCTTCCGCCACCTTCACGGTTAACGGAGAAAGTGCATTTAACCGCGCAGCCAAACTACCCATAAATTCTCGGGGGATATGTTGGGCAATCAGGATACTCCAGGGAAAATCCGCTGGAAGGTGCGACAGCAGATAGCGCAGAGCGCGGGGACCTCCGGTCGAAGCGCCCACTGCCACCACTCCTGTGGGTAAGTGGTGGGAAAAGACCTTTTCCTGGACGGGGAAGTCGTCCGGTAATTGGCGGATCAGATCTGGCGTCACCCCGGCGGCAGCTTTCACTTTAATGACTAGTTCATCCTGGATCCGCCACAATTCTTGCGATGGTCTCGATACCGGTTTGGTGATAAAATCAACGGCACCCAGTTCTAAGGCTTGAAGGGTCTGTTCGCTTCCTTCCACCGCCAAAGAGCTAACCACCACCACCGGGAGGGGATGCTTTTCCATTACTGCAGCGAGAAAAGCTAACCCATCCATCCGTGGCATTTCTAAATCCAAAGTCACCACTTGCGGATGGTAGTACTCTATCTTTTTTAAAGCATCGATCCCGTCTGTCGCCACTCCAACCACATTGATCTCGGAATCGGACTCTAACATTTGTTTGATTAACTGGCGCATAAAAGCAGAATCATCAACGACTAAGACAGTAACGGCCAAACGCACTCGCCCTTTCTCATGGTCTTTTAACCATTCCCTCTTCTTGTCTTATTCGCCGGATTCCCTTTCGTTCCTGCCAGTCACAGACGGGGCTACCGCCAGCATTATCTTCCGATTACTTTCCTAATGTTATTTTCCCAATCAAGCAATAAATAACAACTATCGCCCGGTGTAAGTGCTGAATTGGAGAGAGCAAGCAGTGGTGAAAGGGTTAAGCGCCAAGCTGCTCCCTGGTCGACAGGGCGAACGGTGAGGGCGCGGCGAGTAGTGTCAACCGCCAAAACCTCGACTTCAATGCCGACATACCACCCATCGACCAAACGGAGCACTCCTTGTTGGTCAAAGTAAAGTCGCGCCGCAAAATAGAACTCGGGGGCGATTGGGCGCAAGGCGGCCGTAATCCCAAGCTGACCATTGATAAAAACCGCCGCTGCCGAGGAAGAAAAGGTTTTTTCCTGGCCATCCGCTACTGCCCCCAAGGTTATTTCTCCATCGGCAGTTGCGGAGATTTCGCCCGTTTTAACCACTAACGGTCCATATTGTTCTGTACAGTCACGAACTGCTTGTACAACCAACGCTCGATCGGGCACGGAGCATGTATGTTCAGTCGCTTCGCTTGTATACGACAGCACAAGGAGAAGGCCAAGTATTCCTAATCTAACCCATTTTTTCATATGGTTACCACCCCTTATTACCATTCTCGGCCAAAATAAGGGGGGTTATACCTGGACCCATTTAACTTTTTTCTACATCTGCTTTTAAATACTACTTTAAAATACCTCACCCAAACTAAAGTGCCAGCGCGGCGAGGCATCTTCTGTATTCAGCGGTACCGCATAATCAAGACCAATGTTCAATCCGGCTAGGAAAAATTTTAAACCAATTCCCACGCCGAGGGAAGGTGCTGCCGAAATCCGTTCCGAACCGTTCCAAACCCAAGCTGCATCAGTAAAGACGCCAACGGAAAGGCCGGTACTTCTAAGCTGTTGGTAAGATTCCGGCCAGGCCAAGAGCCGTAGCTCTAAATTGGTCAGGATAAAGCCGTCACCTTGATAGCGATAGGCCGGGTACCCCCGCAGTACGGTATCAGCCAGCGTCCCTAACAGCCCCATATTCGTTACGGTTCCTAAACTACTGACCCCAACCTGTTGCACCCCGCCGAGGGCGAACCCCCGGTGGCTGGGGTAGTCACCCCATATTTTCCCGGCGCGCGCGCTCGAAATTAGGGTGGTACGGCCCCAAGTCCAGTAGTTACGGTAGTCGCCTTCGACTTTGATATTTTTATAGGCCGTGCCCAGGAACGGGTAGGCACCACCGATACTAAGGTACGCCCGACACCCTTCTTGGGTGAGAAAGGCAAAATCATCATGGGTCAACGTCGCTTCCACGCCAAAGAGGGAAGCCTCATCCACCGGGTACCGGAAATGCGTTACCGGAGCGAAGCTTTCGTACTGAATCCGCAAATCCAATCGGTTTTCGTTACGATAATGCCTACTGGCCAATAAACTTACACCCTTCTGCAATTCCCAAAAACCCAGACCCCAGGGGGGACCAGTGTAGACCGGCATCTGGTAAAAGTTTAATCCATAGGACCAGAAAGGTGTATGATAGGTATAGCCTAAGACCAGGTTAACCTGTTCCTCGCTCAAGGCCAGGAGGACAAATTGGAGTTCCTGATCCCGGAGAATGCTGCTCATCTTCCCATAGGTAGCGGCGTGAAAAGAACCATCATACATGATGAAGGGGATAAAATACTCCATCTCCAACTGTGAGTGGTAATCTTCGTATCGTGGCGCGGTCGCTCCTGCCGGTGCTAATAGTACGCAAGAAAAGATCGCCAACATTACAACTGCAAGGCCGCGTCTGAGCTTCAGTTTGCCCATCTCTAGATCCCCCCTCAAGGTTAAAAGCTTGGTTGGTAGCGGTAAAACTCCGAACGTTTGTTATTATAAAGGGTAACCAAAAAGCCGTCGCTGGCAGGAGCCAGCTCCAGCACGGTCTCGCGGTACGGCCAAATTATTACAGTTGTGCCGTCACTCTGGTCGACCGTGGCTGGGCGGTAATAACCATGTTCGCCAGTGAGACAGTACAAATTCCCAGCAGGATCCCAAACCGGATTACGGTGATGTTGGTTAGTTCGGGTCAGTAAGCGTGCCCTATTCCCATCCCAGAGGTAAAGCTGGTCGTACTGGTCGCGGGGGGAAACATAAGTTAA
>DOID01000096.1:29500-29931 GCA_003511465.1 Bacillota bacterium
GCCCAGGCCGGATCGGTCTCGTCCGCGTCGGTAGCGGCAATCACACTCAAGAAACGCCCTTCCGGATTGATCAAGAAAAGATCGGCATCGCCCTTCACATTAGCCGCCACCGCGATCCGGTCCCCCTGCGGTGACCAAGCTACGGCCATCGGATTGGTTACTTCCGAGGGGAGCGGCGTCTCCACACTGGTCTCCAGATCCAAATGGTAAAGCCTTCGCTCTCCCTCTTCATCGGAGAGAAAAATCAACTGGCGGCCATCGGGAGCCAGGTCATAAGCAAAAACCGTCCGGTCGGTTAGGCGCCGTACCTGATCACCGTCGGCCAAATAAAGGTCGTAGATCCGGCCAAGATGGGTGGAGAGAAAGACGATTTTTCCGTCTGCGGTGACTTTCACCATCGACTGGTCACGATAGGTCGGCAGGATCGGGTC
>DOID01000072.1:0-5287 GCA_003511465.1 Bacillota bacterium
ACCTTATACGGGGCGCTCATGGCTTATTTATTGTTTAACCCGCTTGCGGCGAAACTGGGAATTCGGAGCGATGAGGAAGTAATGATTCGTTATATTATGGTGGAAGGGATCCTGTCAGTGCAAGCGGGCGAGAATCCGCGCATCGTTGAAGAGAAACTAAAATCCTTCTTGCCTCCGGCGGAACGTGACAGAGTTCGCAGGGAAAGGGCGGAGGGAGTGTCCGCTCATGTATAAAAAAAAGGAGAAGGATCAACCGGCCGGTTCTCCAGCCTGGATGACCACTTACTCGGATCTTGTTACGCAGCTGTTATGCTTTTTTGTGATGATGTTTGCTTTATCTTCGGTTAACCAAGCCAAGTATGAACAGGTTGCTCGCTCCTTGCGAACGGCCTTAACCGGAGGCGCGGGTATTCTTGACGGCGGCATTAACCCGGTAGGAGAACAGTTGCTCTTCACGGAGATCTCCACGTACATCACTGATGAATTTCGAGCTGTTTATGAAGAGATCGAGGCCATGTTGGAAGAGGAGGGTGTGGGAGCGGCTGTTGAGATCTACTCTGAAGAACGGGGCATGGTGATCAGCTTTAAAGAGAAAATCTTCTTTAAGATCGGCTCAGCTGATTTACTACCGGAGGCGCGAAATTTATTAATGCGGGTCGGGAAGATTCTAGCCAGTGATGAACATGACATCCGCGTCGAAGGGCATACCTGTGATATACCGATTAGAAACGCTGCTTTCCCGTCGAACTGGGAACTTTCTACCTCGAGGGCAACGAATGTAACCCGTTTCCTCATTGATGATGTGGGGATCGAACCGGGGCGGCTTGGGGCAACTGGTTATGCTGAATTTCGGCCCATTGCTCCCAATAATTCGGAGGAAAACCGAGTGCGAAACCGGAGAGTAGACCTGCTCCTCCTCTCCAGTAATATTTAATAGGTGGGATCAGAATGGCAGAAAAAACGGGAAAAGCAAATCAGGTGATCATCACCATCACAGTTTGTCTCTTGATCTTTTTTGCGGCGGTTTTTGGCGCCACGATGTTTTTTATTTATCGCATTATGCCGGTAAAAGAGAACTACACGAAAGTTACCGCGGGGAATGAGGTCAAGTATTTAATGCCCCTTGGTGAAGAGGTTCTGGTGAATTTGGCGGATCCTCTCAAGCAGAGGTATGTTAAGCTTAATTTTACCATTGTTCTCGATTCTGAAGAGACCCAGGCTGAGATCGAGAAGCGCAAAGCGCAAGTTCGTGATATTGTGATCAAGATCTGCCGGGCTAAAAATTCAGAAGAATTAAGGGAAAAAGAAGGAAATGACAAGCTTCGTAACGAAATAATTACTGCTATTAACGAAATTTTACCCTTTGGTCAAGTAATGGATATCTTCTTTACCGATTTTATCGTAACATAGACGGGGGTGGCGCATTGGCCGAGATTCTTACTCAAAATGAAATCGACTCGCTTTTACAGGCGCTTTCTACCGGTGCCATTGATGCCGAATCGGTCAAATCGGAAGATAAAGGTAAACGTATTCGCCCCTATGACTTCAGACGGCCAAGTAAATTTGCGAAAGAACAAATCCGCACGCTTGTAATGATCCACGAGAACTTTTCCCGGCTATTAAGTTCCTCGTTGTCGGCCTACTTACGGGCGATGGTCCAATCAGAATTGGCTTCGATTGATCAACTGACCTATGAGGAGTTTGTTAAATCTCTCCAGAATCCGACGGTGATTAACGTCTTAGCCCTAAAACCCCTCGACGGTAGTATGATCATTGAGTTTGCCCCGAATTTGGCGTTTGGTTTTATCGACCGACTTTTAGGCGGGCAAGGCGCTTATGACGGGATCATTCGTGAGTTGACTGAGATTGAACAGATGGTGACGAAGCGGGTTGTCATGCGGATGGCAAGTTGTACGAAAGAAGCATGGAGCAATGTCGTCGAGCTCGAAACTGAACACCAGGCGATGGAGACGAATCCATTGTTCACTCAGGTTATTCCACCAACGGAAATGGTGATTTTGGTGACCCTAAATATAAAGATCGCTGAGATCAGCGGGTTAATGAATATATGTTATCCCTATATTCTCTTGGAACCCCTCTTGGACCGACTGAGTTCACAATACTGGTTTGCCAGTTCGAAAAAGAGTTTTTCCACCGAAGATGCGGCCACTTTAAAGAAACGCTTGAAGGAAGCGGTTCTTCCGGTGGGGGTGGAATTGGGAAAAACCACGATTAATGTGGGCGAAATGTTGAACTTGGCGGTGGGTGATGTGGTTAAGCTGGACCAATCGATTAAAGATCCTTTAAACATCAAGGTAGGAAAAGAAGAAAAATATCTAGGCTTTCCCGGACTCTCCAATAACAAATTAGCGGTACAGCTCTACGGGGCTAAGCAAAGAGGTGGTGAACAAGATGGCAAATGAAATGTTGTCACAGGAAGAAATCAATGCTTTGTTGAAGGAAGACGAGGTGGAGCTAAGTCCGTTAGAACGGGATGCCTTAGGTGAGATCGGTAATATCGCCTTTGGTTCTGGTTCTACTGCGTTGTCGCTCCTTTTAAACCGGCGAGTTGAATTAAATACCCCCACAGTTGAACTCTCGGACATCGGTGAGCTGGTTAGAAAATACCCTAAACCTTGTATTGCCGCTGAGGTTGATTACAAATCAGGGCTAAGGGGAACTAATCTTTTAATGATCCAAATGCATGATGGGGCGGTGATCGCCGATTTAATGCTGGGAGGCGATGGCACCAAACCCAATAAGGAACTGGGCGAAATGGAAATGAGTGCAATCGGAGAAGCCATGAACCAGATGATTGGAAAAGCTTCCACTTCTATGTCGTCCCTCTTCAACCTTAGAGTTGAAATTGCTCCACCACGAACCAGAGTTTTAGAGATGAATAATATTGAGGAGTTTAGCAACCAGATAGCCAAGGACAACCTGGTTGCGGTCATCTATTTCCGCTTGCTCATTGAAAATCTAGTTGACAGTAAACTAATGCTGGTGATCCCCTACGCTTTTGCCCGTGAAATGGCGAACACTTTAATCGATAAGGGTGAAACGGCTCCGCCAGAAAGCAAAAAGGTGGAAACAGCGCAAACCAGTGCAAGACAGCCAGCAGCGCGCGGAGAAACAAGAGATCCAGATTCGGTACGGCCGATTCAGTTTAACGTATTGAATTCAACGGTAAACCATGAACAAGCGGGCAATCTCAATTTGTTGCTGGATGTTCCCTTGCAGATCAGTGTGGAGCTTGGTAGTACCAGGATGCGGATCAAGGAAATCTTAGATTTGGGGATCGGTTCGGTGATTGAACTTGATCGCTTGGCTGGAGAACAGGTAGATATTCTGGTGAACGGGAAACTCATTGCCAAAGGAGAAGTGGTGGTCATTGACGAAAACTTTGGTGTGAAGATTACAGATATTATAAGCCCGTTTGAAAGAGTGAACAATTTACAATAGGGGGGAAGTTTCGTGAAAAATCGTGTTTTAGTAGTAGACGACGCAGCGTTTATGCGAATGATGATTAAAGACATCTTAAAAAAGGGTGGCTATGAAGTAGTAGGTGAAGCAGAAGACGGTGTCAAGGCGGTTGAAAGATATAAAGAATTGCAACCCGATTTAGTAACTATGGATATTACCATGCCGGAGATGGATGGGATCACGGCGGTTAAGGAAATCCGGAAAATCAATCCGGACGCAGTGATCGTTATGTGTAGCGCCATGGGACAACAGGCCATGGTAATTGATGCAATCCAAGCCGGGGCGAAGGATTTTGTGGTTAAGCCCTTCCAACCGGATCGGGTTTTGGAGGCTGTGAAAAAAGTAATCCAATGAGCAGTTATTTTACCTATTTACTACCGGTATTCCTATTGGCGTTACCGGAGTTTGATGTTCCTGAGTCAGCTGTGACGCCGGGAGTAGCTCCGGAACCTAGTTTTGCTTACTTACAGACGATCATCTTTTATCTCCTTTGTTTTGTTGCTGTGCTCTTTTTAGCTTCTAAAGTCACCCGCTGGCTTGGGAGAAGGGTTGGTGGGAGTTCCGGCCGTCATCTACGGTTGGTGGAAACGCTCTCCTTTGGGCCGAATCGCACCCTTCATCTGATCAGCGTTGGTCAGCAGTTGTTCCTAGTGGCGGTAGCGGATCGAAGCGTGACCATGTTAGCAGAGATTAGCGATCCCCACGTTTTAGCGGAGCTTCAAGCCGAAGCGGCATTAAGGGTTACAGAACAAGAACAAGTAAAGGTCGGCAACAATTTTGCTGACCATCTAAAAAGACTACTAGAACGGGGTTTTGACAGCAAAGGACGGCTCGAACAGCAAAGAACGGCTACTTCAAAGCAGCGAATAGAGGAGAGGCTCATGGCAATTCGTACTAATCGAGGGCGAAAAACGGATGAATAAGCGTCGTTTAGTGATTGGGCTTTTATTGGGTTTAATCCTAATCTTATTTTCCAGCGAAGTCAGTCTCGGACAGCCGATTCTTCCCAATATTGAAATCGGATGGAATAATGCGGATGATCCGGAACAGGTTGCTGCCAGTCTCCGGATTTTAGTTTTAATCACCATTCTTTCCTTGGCGCCGGCTATTTTAATCATGACAACGGCATTTACCCGGATTGTGGTGGTTCTTTCTTTCACCAGGAGCGCCATAGGCCTTCAGCAATCCCCATCTAACCAGGTCATGATCGGGCTTGCCCTTTTTCTCACCTTCTACGTAATGGCGCCGACTTGGTCGGAAGTTCGTGAAAATGCGTTGACCCCCTTTTTTGCCGGGGAGATTTCGATAGAAGCAGCTGTGGCGGCCACCGAAAAACCGGTGAAGAACTTTATGGGGAAACATTCTAGGAATGAAGATCTCCGTTTATTTATGAAAATTGGCGAGGAAACAACCAGACCGGCAAATTATGAGGAGATTCCTTTACATATTGTGGCGCCGGCTTTTATCATCAGTGAATTAAAAACAGCTTTTATGATGGGTTTTATTTTATACGTCCCTTTCTTAGTGGTTGATATGGTTGTGGCCAGTACGTTGATGTCCATGGGGATGATGATGCTTCCACCGATCATGATCTCGATGCCTTTTAAAATCTTACTCTTTGTAATGGTAGATGGTTGGAATTTAGTAGTAAGAAGTATTATAACTGGTTATTAGGTAGTCGCTCACGCTGGCTACTTCTAGACATCATGAAGTGATTTAAATCGGAGCAAAGTGAGTATTTTCTAGTAGTTGGTGGTGAGTAATTGTGGATGACGTAACGGTAGTTGCCATCATACGGCAAGGG
>DOID01000072.1:5434-15103 GCA_003511465.1 Bacillota bacterium
ATTGGTCTCTTGGTCAGTATCTTTCAGGCCACGACCCAGATTCAAGAACAGACCTTAACCTTTATCCCGAAATTATTAGGTATTTTTGCCACCTTGGTGATTATTGGGCCCTGGATGTTAAGGGTCTTGGTGGATTTCACAACTGAACTCTTTTCTTTCCTTACTCAAATTAGCAGATGGTGAGGGTGGTAATTGGATCTAGCGCGTTGGTCGGAGATGAAAATAGCCCTTTTTATGTTGGTGTTCTTCCGGAATATCGGGCTGCTGATTGGCGCGCCGCTGTTTCAAAGCCGGAATCTACCAGGGATGGTTCGGGTTAGTATTGCCCTCTTATTATCTTTTATTTTTGTTCCGCTGATCGAAACACGAGGCGGTCTTTCGCCGAATCTCCTGAATAATCTCTGGTTAGTAGTTTTCGCGCTGTTACAGGAGTTTGCTTTAGGCATTTTGATGGGCTATGTTTTGTATCTGACGTTTGCTGGATTACAAGTGGCGGGCCAATTAGTGGAAGTGCCGATGGGTTTTGGGATGCTGAATGTGCTGGATCCCTATAGCGGCAACCAGATGCCCCTCATCGGTCAGCTCTATTTTATCGTGGGCCTTTGGATCTTCATCCTGGTCAAAGGGGACCATACCTTGCTCAATATTTTGGCTCAAAGTTACCGGCTCCTCCCGGTGGGAGAACCGATCTTTTTCACCAAAGGATTACCCTATATCATTAAGGCCTTTTCCGGCATGTTTTTACTGGCTGTGCAAGCAGCTCTACCCATTCTTGGTGTTTTGTTCCTGACCGATGTGTCCCTGGGGGTACTCGCCAAATTAGTCCCCCAGATTAATGTGTTCTTTCTCGGTTTTCCCCTCAAAGTTTCTCTCGGGTTGACGCTCCTTATCTTGTCACTGCCGGTCTTTGTTCGTTGGCTGGCGGGGAATTATTCGACGGAGGGGAGTGTTTGGACTGAGTTATTGCGTTTGCTTAAAACCCTCCGTTAGCAAGGGCGAACAGTTCGATGATACTCTTTACCGCTGGAATCTTCAGTTTTTTGCCGGTGAAGAGAAAACTGAAGACGCCACCCCCCGGAAACTACAACAAGCGCGGAAGAAAGGACAAGTTGCGCGTAGTAACGAACTGAGTACGGTGGTTACTCTCCTGACGGGTTTTATGGCTTTGAAAGCAGGCGGTTCCTATGTACTGCAGAAACTTTATTCATTTTTTAAATATAGTTTTTCCAGTGACCGTTTACATACGGTGTTGGATGAGGTCAGTCTGAGTCAGATCATAAATCACACTTTACTGACGATTGTCAGCATTTTTATCCCGATTGGCCTCGCCATACTTGTCGTGGGGTTCCTGGTTAATTACCTACAAACCGGAGGGGTTTTCACCCTAGAGCCGCTCAAGGTAAAACTGGACCGGATTAATCCGCTTCAGGGTTTGAAAAGAATGTTTTCGGCGCAGAAGCTTGTGGATTTGTTTAAAGCGGTTTTTAAAATAGTTGGAGTTGGCCTTATTGTTTGGAATACGTTTAAGGGGCAAATCTTTCCCCTGGCCGAACAGGGTGTGCTCCATCCCCCCATTCAATTGGCGGCGCTAATTTGGCAGTTGATGTTTACCATTGTGCTCCGGATTGTAATGTTGCTCTTGGCTTTAGCGGTTTTTGATTTTTACTACCAACGTTATCAATACAAAAAAAGTTTAAAAATGACGAAGAAAGAAGTACAAGACGAACACAAGCAAACGGAAGGCGATCCCAAGGTCAAGAGTCGTATCCGTCAAAAACAGCGACAATTTTCCATGCGGCGGATGATGCAGGATGTACCCAAGGCTGATGTGGTGATTACCAACCCAACCCACTTAGCCATTGCGATTAAGTATGAAGCCAAGCAGATGGCGGCACCACAGGTTCTGGCGAAGGGAGAAGGCTATATTGCCGCCAAAATTAAGGAAATTGCTACTGAACATCAGATTACACTAGTGGAAAACAAACCGTTGGCCCGGACGATCTATCAGACCGTAGAGATCGGCGAATTTATTCCACCTAACCTTTATCAAGCGGTGGCAGAAGTTTTAGCCTTTGTCTACAAGTTGCGGCAGAAACGATAAATATTTGTGAAAGAATGATTTTGAAAATGTATAATTTGAATGGTGAATAACATGCCGGATAATACAGTAGAAAAAGGTTTCCTATCACGAATTGTGCACACTGGTGAAATCGTTGTTGTAATATTGCTAGTGGTTATTCTTGCGATGTTTTTTATCCCTTTGCCCACGTTTATCCTGGATTTGTTTTTTTCGATCAATATCGCGCTCTCCTTTTTGATTTTACTGTTGACGATGAATGTCCGTAAGACATTGGAATTTTCTGTTTTTCCTTCGCTCTTACTGCTAACTACGCTTTTCCGGTTAGCGCTTAATGTTTCATCCACCCGGGCAATCTTACTACAAGGTTTTGCTGGAAAAGTAATCGATGCTTTTGGCAATTTTGTCGCCGGGGGCAACCCGGTGGTTGGTTTTATCATCTTTATTATCTTAACCTTAATTAACTTTCTTGTGATTACCAAGGGCTCGGAACGGGTAGCCGAGGTAGCGGCCAGATTCACGTTAGATGCCATGCCAGGTAAACAGATGAGTATTGATGCGGATCTCAACGCTGGGATGATCACTGAGGAACAGGCACGGAGCAGACGCCGCGAAGTTGAACGGGAAGCTGATTTCTATGGTTCAATGGATGGTGCGAGCAAATTCGTGAAAGGCGACGCCATTGCCGGCCTGATTATTACGGGGATTAATCTCCTGGGCGGCGGGATCCTCGGCATGTGGCAACAGGGACTTGATTTCATGACCGCCCTGGAGAAATATGCTCTGCTCACGGTGGGGGATGGCTTGGTTTCGCAGGTTCCGGCCTTGCTGATCTCGTCCGCCACTGGTATCTTGGTGACCAGATCGGCTTCTGAGAATGACCTGGGAACTGATTTAACCACTCAACTTTTGAATTATCCCCAGATCATTGGGCTGACAGCGGGGGTGATTACCCTCTTCGGCTTGGTTCCAGGGATGCCAACCATTCCTTTCCTGTTGATCGCGCTCATTCTGTGGGGTTTGAATACCTTTCTCCGCCAGGAGCAGAAAAAGAAAAAGGAAACGGTGGCGGTTGAACAAGCGGCNNTGAATTATCCCCAGATCATCGGGATGACAGCGGGGGTGATTACCCTCTTTGGCTTGGTTCCAGGGATGCCAACCATTCCTTTCCTGTTGATCGCGCTCATCCTGTGGGGTTTGAATACCTTTCTCCGCCAGGAGCAGAAAAAGAAAAAGGAAACGGTGGCGGTTGAACAAGCGGCCGACCAGGAAGCAGCGGTGGGCTATAAGCCCGAGAATGTCCTCTCTTTATTGGCGGTTGACCCCATGGAAGTGGAGATTGGTTATAGTTTGATTCCGTTGGTCGATAAAAGCCAGGGCGGCGACCTCTTTGAACGGGTTAGTTTAATTCGGAGACAAGTTGCCTTGGAACTGGGGATTATCCTACCGGCAATCCGTATTCGCGATAATATGCAGCTTTCACCGAATCAATATGTGATCAAAATTAAAGGGGTGGAAGTTGCAGGGGGAGAACTGATTACCCAATCATTTTTAGCGATGGATGCCGGGGCCGTGACGGAAAAGGTGAAAGGGATCGCCACGAAAGAACCGGCTTTCGGCCTGCCCGCCCTGTGGATCACCGCCGACCAGCGGGAAAAAGCGGAAATGTCTGGTTATACGGTTGTTGATTGTCCCTCCGTTCTGGCCACTCATCTCACCGAGATTATCCGGACTTACGCCTATGAGTTATTGGGTCGGCAGGAAGTTCAGGCCATGCTGGATTACTTGAAAACCGATTATCCGGTGGTGGTGGAGGAATTAATTCCTAATTTAATGTCCATCGGCGAAGTACAGAAGATCTTTGCGCAACTACTCAAGGAAGGTATCCCCTTACGTAATCTAGTGACCATCCTGGAGACGCTGGCTGATTACGCACCGATGACCAAAGACCTGAATCTATTAGGTGAATACGTGCGCGTGGCTTTGAAACGCCAAATTTCGAAGATGCTAGTTGGCGAAGATGGAAAAATACAGGTCCTGACGATCTCGCCCCAAGCGGAAGAGAAGATTATTCAGGCCCAGGAGCAGGAGGGTGAACCTTTATCGCCAACTTGGTTGAATCAGTTCTATGCTTCTTTGAATCGGCAAATTCGCCCGATTATTCAGGAAGGACGTAACCCGGTGATTCTGGTAGCGCCCGCCATCCGACGCTATGTACGAAGTATCACGGAGCGCGTTTCACCGAAAATATTTGTCGTTTCTTATCAGGAATTGATTCCAGAAATAGAAGTACATTCATTAGGAATGGTAGGTGCTGGTGAATGAGGGTAAAAAGATTTGTGGCTGATACTGCGCAACAAGCAATTGCCCGTGTTAAAAGGGAGTTAGGTGATGATGCCCTAATCTTGCACTCCCGTCCCATTAAGGAAGGGGGCTTTTTAGGCCTTTTTGCCACCAAAAGATACGAGGTGCTAGCGGCGGTCGACAACAGCAAGGAGACCGTGAAGATGCCAGCGGCCACCTCGAAGAGACCGATGGCGAAGGTTGAGGAGAAAGCGCCGGAATTACCTAAGGTGGAACAGGCTCCGATCCTGCCGGAATTGGAAAAAGTAAAAAAGGAATTGTCTGAGATCCGTATGGCGATTGAAGGAGTTTCCGAACAGGTGAAGGTTACGCCGAAACCGGCGGGGCAAGTACCAAAGCCGGAGACTAAGCCCGCGCTAGAATCGGCGTTAAAGTCGGAATCGCTCAAGGAATTGCAGGAAGTTTTGATCCAAACTTATCCGATTCGCTTAAGCAACAAGCCAACTTTGGTTGCCTTAGTCGGTCCTACCGGGGTTGGAAAGACCACTACCATTGCCAAGCTGGCAGCTAATTTTGCCTTATTTGAGGGTAAATCCGTCGGCTTAGTGACGATTGATACTTATCGGATTGCGGCGGTTGAACAATTAAAAACCTATTCAGAAATCATAAACTTGCCGATTGAAGTAGTATATACAGCTGCTGACTTTAAACGCGCCCTTCAAAAGCTGGCCAATAAACAATTGATTCTGATCGATACCGCCGGACGCAGCCAAAAAAACAAGCAGCAAATCAGGGAGTTAAAACACTTCTTTAATGGTCGGCGTTTAGACGAAACCCACCTTGTGATCAGCGCCAACACCAAACTGGAGGATCTGCTGGAAACAGCCGAATCCTTTAACGAACTTGAAATTAACCGCTTAATATTTACCAAATTGGATGAAACCAACAGTCTTAGTAATTTAATCGAATTAGCAGGAAAGATTCGTATTCCCTTGTCTTACGTGACGACAGGACAGAGTGTTCCCGAAGATATTGAAGTAGCAACCTTCGATGTTATTAAGAGGTATGCGGGTAAGGAGAACATTAATGCGTGATCAAGCGGAACGCCTAAGGGAACTGGTGAACAGCCAGAATCAAAAGGGTAATCCCCATAAAGCGCGGATCATTGCCGTAACTAGCGGTAAAGGCGGAGTGGGCAAAACCAATTTATCAGTTAACCTTTCGATTTGCCTTTCCAAAATGGGCCAAAATGTTACCCTGATCGATACCGACTTGGGCTTGGCCAATATTGACTTGATGTTGGGGATTATCCCCCAGTATCATCTGGGTCATGTTTTCTCTGGAGAACAGGAATTGGCTGATGTGATTATGGATGGTCCGGCCGGAGTAAAGATCATTGCCGGTGGTTCTGGTTTGCAAGTGTTGGCTGATCTCAGTTCTTGGCAATTAGACAGTTGCATCAATCGGTTGATTACTTTAGAAGAAAACAATGATTTTATCATTTTCGATACCGGCGCGGGGATTTCCAACAAAGTGGTGCGCTTTCTACTCGCGGCCGAAGAAATCATCGTGGTCACGATTCCGGAACCTACTTCCATTGCTGATGCTTACGGGGTGATCAAAATCATCTCGAAGGATAACCCCAACGCCAAGATTTATGTTGCCGTTAATATGGTCCGAAACGATGAAGAAGGCGAGCAGGTTGTGGAACGTCTCCAGATGGTTGCGGAGAAATTTTTACATTTTCCCTTGGAACCCTTAGGATATATTCAATATGACAGCAATGTCCCTAAAGCGGTAAAGCAACAACAACCTTTCTCTCTGACTCATCCTAACTCAAAAGCGTCACAGAGTATTAAACAAATGGCCCAGTATCTACTGGCGTTACCGCAGCATCCGTCAAGGGGGTTAACAAGCTTTTTTCATAAATTATTTTCCTGGTAGTCGCTCGGATTTTGCTTGGTATAGATAGAGGATTGTAAGCTCTTACTCAATAGATCCAGGAGGTGAAAGCGATGGATGTTTCTCAGTATCTAAATGTGTTTATGGATGAATGTCAGGAACATTTGCAGTCTCTGAACCAATCTTTGCTAGTGCTGGAACAAGAACCGGATAATATGGAAATTCTTAATGCTATTTTCCGGGCCGCCCATACTTTAAAGGGTGCGTCGGCCACTATGGGCTTTAACAAAATGTCCAACGTTACGCATGCAATGGAAGATGTCTTAAGTTTGCTGCGCCAGAACGAACTGGAAGTATCTGCTGAACTGATCAATGTTTTATTTGCGGCTTTAGATTTATTAGAAGTTTTAGCCCAGGGTATTACCGAAGGACGGGAAGAAGACGTTGAAACCACCGGAGTTATCCAGAGCTTGCAAAAATTCGTGGCGAAAGAGTTGAAAAGCGAACCAGGGCCAAAGACTGAACCGGGGCAGAAAAGTGAGCGCCGTCAAAGCCTTGAGTTACGTTACCTCCCACTGGAGATCGAACAAATTAAAAGCGCGGTGGCCGATGGTTCCAACCTTAATCATCTTCATGTTCATTTGCAGGAAGATTGTTTACTGAAGGGTGCCCGCGCTTT
The DNA here is from genome assembly GCA_003511465.1 of Bacillota bacterium. Lineage (GTDB taxonomy): Bacteria > Bacillota > UBA4882 > UBA10575 > UBA10575 > Capillibacterium. Next base: position 12,397 of record DOID01000072.1, read on the forward strand.
TATGATTTTACGGGAGTTGGAAACCCACGGTGATATCGTCCGAACAATCCCCACGGCCAAGGAACTGGAAGATGAGCAATTTGAGGATGATTTCATTATTGGGATCTTAAGTAAGAAGCCGTTGGAGTTTCTGACGCGTTTTCTGGAGAAAATGCTTGATGTTCAAAAGGTTGAAGGAGAAGTAAATGATCCCGAAGCGCTCCTCGTTGAACGGCGGGGAGACGGGGCACAGGCCGTAGCGTCGGACGTTGACCAGCAAAAGACGAGTCACACGAAAGCTACATCCAATGTGTCGCCGACGGTACGGGTGGATATCCGTAAGCTAGATGAATTAATGAACCTTGTGGGTGAAATAGTGATTACCAGATCCCGTTTAGAACAGTTAAGCTGGGAGCAGGAAGACCAGAACATGGTTGAAACCGTTGAACAGCTTTCCCGTTTAACCATGGATTTACGGGATCAGGTGTTGAAAACAAGAATGGTTCCTGTGGATCACGTTTTCTCCCGTTTTCCCCGTTTGGTTCGGGATTTGGCTAAAGAAACCAGGAAGGAAATCCAGTTAGAGATTAGCGGTGCTGAAACCGAATTGGACCGTACTGTAATTGATGAGATTGCCGATCCTTTGGTTCATATTATTAGGAATAGTGTGGATCATGGAATTGAAACACCCGAAGTACGAACCGCCGCGGGGAAGACACTGCCGGGAACCGTAGAACTTAAAGCCTACCAAGCCGGCAATAGTGTGGTGATTGAGATCTTCGATGATGGCGCCGGAATCGATACGCGGAAAATAAAAGCCAAGGCCATTGAGCGGGGGATAGTAACCTCCGAGGACATAGACAACATGGATGATGATGATATCATGAACTTGATTTTTCTCCCGGGGCTTTCCACTTCCGAAAAGGTGACGGATATTTCCGGCCGCGGAGTGGGGATGGATGTGGTAAAAACGCAGATCACTAACCTAGGCGGCATTGTCGAAATGAGTAGCGTGGAAGGTGAAGGAACAAAATTCACCATCCGGCTTCCGCTTACTTTAGCTATTATCCAAACCCTCATCGTCCAACTGGGTAATGACGTATTCGCGATCCCATCAACATTGATTGACCAGACGATTAGCGTGGATAAACAGGATATTAAAAGACTGCGCGGTCGGGAGGTTACCGTGTATCGAGGGGAAGTTCTCCCTCTCGTCCGGCTTCAGGAATTCTTGGAGGTAAAAGAAGCGAAAAATGCTGATTTAGATGAACTAGACGTGGTGGTGATTAGTAACGGAGAACGCCGGGTTGGTTTTATCGTTGATACGCTCGTGCGCCAACAGGATGTGGTGATTAAATCCTTAGGGACCTATCTGGGGAATATTCCCGGGATCGCCGGGGCGACCATTTTAGGAAACGGTAAGATCGCTTTAATCTTGGATCTTCGTTCCGTAGCATAACTCGTTATTTGAAGGGGGGATATAAAAATGAAGGATAATAAAGAGCGACAAGAGGAAACGACCCAGATCATCATTTTCAAACTTGGAGAAGAAGAGTTTGGGGTTAATATTCTGCAAGTGCGGGAGATTGAAAAATTGGATCAAGGGATCACTAGGGTTCCAAGGGCCCCCCACTTTGTGGAAGGGATTATTAATTTGCGTGGTGAGATCATCCCCATCGTTGATCTGAGGGCACGCTTTGGGTTGACCTTACCGGAATTAGGACTCAATTCGCGCGTGATCATTGTCGAAGTGGGGGAAGCCCAAGTTGGAATGCTGGTTGATGCGGTAGTTGAAGTGTTGCGTGTTCCGGTCTCGGCAATCGAATCGGCACCGACGATCACCAAAGGGGTGGACTCCTATTTCCTGGCCGGAGTGGTTAATATCGACGAACGACTGATTGTCTTGCTTAACTTAGAGCGTACACTGAGCCCGGAAGAGGAAAAGGAATTGAGTGAAGTGGAACTGGGTGATGAGTTATGAATGGTAATTTAAATCCCCTTCAGCTTGATGCCATGCGTGAAGTAGGTAATATCGGTGCTGGGCATGCGGCAACCGTTCTTTCCCAGCTCTTAGACAAGAGGGTTTTCATGTCTGTTCCTCAGGTCAGCATCTTACCATTGGCGGAAGCCTGTGATGTTGTCGGCGGAGCGGAACAGCCGATGGTCGGGGTTTATTTACGGGTTTTCGGGGGCGCGCCCAGTAAGATCCTTTATCTTTTCCCAGAAGATAACGCCCTCTTTGTCGCTAATCTTTTGATTAATGATCCCGAGAAGTGTCGTAATATTTTAGGGGAATTGGAAATATCGGCGCTGAAAGAGATCGGGAATATTCTAACCGGGGCGTATGTCTATGCCTTTTCGAACTTTACCGGAATTGACATGTTTTCTTCCGTGCCGGCATTAGCCTTTGATATGGTAGGCGCCATTTTAAACACGGTCTTATCTGATTTGGGCGAAATGGGTGACTATGCTGTGATTATCGAGACAAAGTTGACAGCTTGCGATGAAAGCATTGACGGTCACTTCTTTTTAGTGCCCGATCATGGCTCCTTGTCGACAATCTTAGAGGCGTTGGGAGTGAAGAACGGATGTCAGAAACAATCCGGGTCGGAATGTCCCAAATCGTAGTCGCCGAAGCCCCGGATGTTCTGGTTACCTTGGGACTTGGTTCTTGCGTGGCAGTTTGTGTGTATGATTTTTTTTTAAAAGTGGGTGGAATGGCCCATGT
>DOID01000160.1:0-335 GCA_003511465.1 Bacillota bacterium
CTAACCCAGTTTGGTGCGGCCATGGAGGAGCTCGGCATAAATGTAATATTCGCCAAATCTGCCCCGGCAAAGGGACGTGTTGAAAGGCTTTGGGAAACACTACAAAGCCGACTGCCAGTTGAGTTTAAAATCCATGGTATCACCACAATGGAAGAAGCAAATCGGTTTCTAAACAACGGATTCATTGACAAGTTCAACGACCAATTCGCTGTGGAGCCGGAAAATCCCGAAAGCGCTCTTCGCCCACTCGACGCCAGTATTGATCTAAGCATAATTCTCTGTATTAAAGAGCAACGTATAGTTTCTGATGGTAGTGGGTTCTCTTATGGCGGAAA
>DOID01000160.1:639-3735 GCA_003511465.1 Bacillota bacterium
GCTGTAGATCATCCTTGGAAACTGCCACAAATAAATAGACCCAGACCCTTTTATGATGAATCGGACAGAGAGATTTTGGAAGCACTCTTCGATTCTACACGGGCCTGGGCATAGGATAACTACCATTACCATCATACCCGTAGTTGCCTGTTTTATCAATAACTACTTTGTATGTAGGGCACACGGTCCCGCAAAAAACCCAAGGTGACATTTTCACTGAATAATACTAATGCCTTTTAGGTGACATTTTCACAGACTATTGACATATTAAAAGTTCGGATTCCGATGAATGGCAAGCTTTGCAAGCAGGATTGGTTCTTTCTGTCTCTCGATATAGGAGACAGAAAGAACCAATAACTAATCGACTTTAAGCGGACACTCCAGAACCACCCTTTCTAAATTTCCTTATTAGCCTGGTGAAGAGCGGCATTAAAATCATCAGTGCTGTGCAGGAGAGAATTGTTGCCGAAATCGGTCTAGTGAAGAAAATAGAAAAATCGCCACCGGAAATCAGCAAGGCTTGGCTTAATGAGCTTTCCAGTAAACGACCAAGAACAAAGGCCAGCAGCAATGGGCCAAGGTCAAACTGGAACTTTCGCAGGATGTAACCGACGACCCCGAAGATAAACATCATAATTACATCACCACTATTATATTTCATGCTATAGACCCCGATCGAACAGATCATCACAATGATTGGCGCTAAGATGGAATAAGGGACCTTTAAGAGTTGTACCCACATCCCAACCAAAGGCAAGTTCAGGATTAGCAACATAACATTCCCGATATACATCGAGGCAACGACTCCCCAAAATAGATCAGGATGTTCCTTAATTAGGAGGGGGCCAGGCATTACCCCTTGTATCATTAAGGCGGCAAAGATCATTGCAATGGCCGGGTTGCCGGGAATCCCCAATGTCATCATGGGGATAAACGAAGCGCTCGCGGCCGCATTGTTTGCCGATTCTGGCCCGGCAACTCCCTCGATCGCACCCTGCCCAAATTCTTCCGGATTTTTAGCCACCTTTTTCTCTACGGCATAGGACAGCATTGACGAGATGACCGCCCCGCCACCCGGTAGCAGTCCGACAAAAAACCCAACTAACGAACCTCTTACAATTGCCCATTTCGCCATCGCGAAATCCCTCACCGTCGGCCAGATATTTGTGATCTTGGTCGTCACTAACTGAGAAGACATTTTCTGTTCAAGGTTGCTTAAGATTTCCCCGATACCGAAGATCCCCATCCCTAAGGTTAAAAAGTCCAAACCGTCTTGGAGAATCATCGTGCCAAAAGTGTAACGTAGATTACCAGTGACCGGATCTAAACCGATGGTCGCTAAAAACAAGCCAAGGATCACCATGGCAAGGCCTTTAATAATTGATTCTCCGGTTAAATAGGCGGCCAACATTAAACCTAAAGTGGTTAGCGAAGCATACTCCGCCGGGCCGAACTGGAGCGCAAAACGGGAGAGCGGTGGCGCAATACAAGTTAGACCGATGACCCCGACCGTCCCTGCTACAAAGGAACCAATGGCTGCAATCCCAAGCGCGGCCCCGGCTCGTCCTTTTTTTGCCATTTGATAACCGTCAATACAAGTCACCACCGAAGCTGATTCGCCAGGAATGTTTAATAGAATCGAAGTGGTTGAACCCCCATACATTCCACCGTAATAAATTCCGGCCATCATGATAATCGAAGTAATCGGCGAACCCAAAGCGTAGGTCATGGGTAAAAGCAAAGAGATGGTGGCTGCCGGGCCCAAACCGGGCAAAACACCGACCATCGTGCCAAGCAGCGTCCCGAGAAATCCGAACAAAAGATTAGTTGGGGTAATTGCTAAAGCAAAACCATGCATTAAACCTTCAAATCCGTTCATTTCTCATTTCCCCCTTAAAAAAGTATGCCCTTTGGTAACTGCACCTGTAAGAGAACGGTAAATAAAAGATAAACAGCGGTTGTCCCAATAATCGATACCAGAGCTACCGTCAACAGTTTTTCCCGTTCAATCACTAGAAGCCAGATTAGGAAGAGCAGGAACGTGTCAAGAATAAATCCTAACTTGTCAAGGAGTAAGCCGTAACCGAGCATTACAATAATCGCCATTAACGGGCGGATCCAGATACCCTTTTCCCATAAAGCAACAACCTGTGGATCTTTCCCTAAGTTATTAAGGAAATAAATCAAAGCAACAACTCCTAAAATTACCGCCAGCCAAAAGGGGTAAAACCCTGGCCCAGGCATGCGGAAACTGCCGCAACCAATTTTTATTGCTTCCCAAGCCGCTGCGCTCCCGATCAGGAATAAGACAAGCGCCGCGAGGCGATCCCATTTTTTCATTGTTCTTCCTCCCTATAAGGTAATTTTCTGGCCGGACTTGGACGAGGCATAAATCGCTTTGACGATCTCCAGAGATTTTAATCCTTCTTCCCCATTGACCAAAGGCTCTTCATTGTGGAGAAAAGCCTGGAAAGTCTCCGCTAACTGAGCCTGATGATTAACATAGGAGATCACCGGAGAATTCGAATCGCCGTAAGAAACCTTTTCAGTAGCCACATAGCGGCTTTCCTGATCTCCCTCCACTTTCCATTCTTTGATGTTACCCCCTTCTAAAACGATCGTCCCTTTCTCCCCATGTAGCTCAATCCGTTCCTTAAAACCGGGCGCCACCGCTGTCGAGCCTTCAATAACACCGAGTGCCCCATTTTTATATTCAACAATCGCCACGCCCAGGTCCTCAGTGTTGATTTTATGGAATGCCGTTTTGATCCGCCCGTAAACACTGGCAGCCCCGCCCATAAACCACTGGATCAAATCAATAGTATGGATCGCTTGAGTAATTAAGGCGCCCCCGCCTTCGACCTCCCAAGTCCCCCGCCAGGCGCTACTCTGATAGTACTCAGGAGAGCGATACCATTTAACGTAAGCATCGGCAAGGATAATTCTCCCCAGTACTCCTTGGTCTAAGGCCTCCTTGACCTTTTGTGCCGCTGCCGTGTAGCGGTTCTGGAAAATAACAGCTAGTTTTAAATTGCTTCTCCGGCATTCCGTAATTAACCGACGGGCTTTTTCAGGGTCAATATCTATTGGTTTTTC
>DOID01000160.1:3946-5995 GCA_003511465.1 Bacillota bacterium
GCTATACTTTTTAGCAAACTCGATCATTGTTTCCGGTGTCCGGTTCCAAACCCCGCAAATTTTGGCCATAGGGATCTCCCTTAAAGCCATCAGATGGGTGTCCGCCACCATTCCGCAACCAACAAGCGCAACACCGATTTGGTTCATTATAAAACCTCCTCATCGGGAAACCCGGTGAATCTTAATCGATAATTAAAAGATCAGGCCTGGTAAATTCAATTCCGTTTATTGCACATTGCACCGTCGGGAAAATTACTGGCCGGGTAATCATCAATGGTCCTTGCTTGGTCGCAATAAAGCCATCCTCCGACTTGGTGCCAGCGATCGAAGGATTCCAACAGAAAGCTTGGTTTTCTTGGACAATTTCCTTGTTTTCTTTCGTTACTCTAAGATCACGGGACAGGTAGCCCATAGCACCGCCTTGATGGTGAAACTGCCATTCATCACCATAGCCCATTTCCCGGTAACCATTGATTGCGGTTTCTAGAGGAACGGTTACCTTAACGCCAGGTTTAGTCGCGGCAATCATCCGGCATTCAATTTCGACATTATCCCGGAACTGCTTTAACAGCTTCGGCTCGGGCTGGCCAAAGTGTAAAATACGCGTAATAGTCGTAATTAAACCTTTGTACCGGGCATTCACCGATAACATAACATGCCGTTTAACCATTTTTTCGGTGGGAATTGGATGGCGGTATAGGTAAACTCGCTCGTCCGCCGCCACCATGAACCCGGTGGGATCAATCCGGTCTTTCCAGAGTTCCATACTGACCCGACCGGCAATCTCACATTCGCTATCCCCCGGTTTAACTCCTAACAAAACCTTTTCAACGGCTTTCGCCAATTTTGCTCCTAAAAAAAGATATCGCTCAATTTCATTCTCGGTCAACGAATAACGGAGCTTTTTAATTTCCCCTTCCAAATTAGGACATTCACCGTAACTGCCGTCGGCACCGACCTTTTTTAAATCACCACAAATTTCCCGAATTAGCTCCCCTTCCCTGTTTTCAGCCCACGGGTACTCCAATAATTGAAAGCCCAACCCCTCTAAATTTTCCTCATCCATCATTCTCCTGGCTTCAATCTTGCTGGCAATAACATAGCGTCCATTCTTAGTGACCAATAAGGTAGTCACGCCATGGTCTGCAGCAATCCCGACCATATTGTAACCCCCGGCTGTAAACCAAGAGAAATTGGCTTGCTTTTTCAGTAAAATACCGTTCAGCCCTTTTTCGTCCAGGAGTTTATGGATTCTTGCTTCTTTAATGCGTACTTCTTCTAATCTAGCCATGATTACACCGCCTTTGAAAAGGGGAGCCGAGCACGGCTCCCGCTTTTTCATGTATCTTTTTAATAAAGGTTTTTATAACGATCTCCCAGTTTGCTGTTGATGATTAACTCTTTCCAGCGGACGTCTTCCGTTTTCATGAACTCGCCAAACTCGGCAGGACCCATGTATTTGAGCGGCGCGGTCATCTCTTCCGCTCTCTTCACGAATTCCGGATCATTCATGCAGTTTTTAAAGATTTGATCAAACCGGTCAATGATCGCTTTCGGTGTTCCTTTGGGTGCCACAATTCCCCGCCACATGGTCCCTGTAAAGTCAAAACCTTGCTGCGCAGCGGTTAATACCTGCGGGAACTGGGCTAGCTGTTGATCGCCAAAAATCCCTAGGATCCGTAATTCTCCCGCTAAGGCCTGCGGAATCCCCTCCGGAGAAGATCCAATCACAGAGTCAACATGTTTACCCATTAAAGCCGTAAACGATTTACCGCCACCTTCAAATGGAATATGGTTTAGTTTAATTCCAGCATACCGTTCAAAAGCTAAAGCGACCAGGTGATTACCACCGCCCGCACCGGAGTTGCCAAGGGTGATTTTACCGGGGCGTTTTTTGGCATCCGCCACATAATCTTGGAGGTTTTGGTAGGGAGAATCCGCCGGAACCATTATGTAGCACGGAATATCCGCAAACAGCATCACCGGTTCGAAACTTTCCAGTCCAAAGGGGACCGGTGTCATATGAATCTTCGTAATCAATGGAGTAGT
>DOID01000116.1 GCA_003511465.1 Bacillota bacterium
ATCCCGAATATGTACAAGATCGCCGGAGAACTATTACCGTCGGTTTTTCATGTTTCGGCGCGAGCCTTGGCTACGCATGCCCTTTCCATTTTTGGTGATCATTCCGATATTAACTCTACCAGGCAAACCGGGTTTGCTTTGCTTGCTTCCGCTTCAGTTCAGGAAGTTATGGATCTGTCCTTGGTAGCTCATTTGGCTACCCTGGAAACCCGAGTGCCGTTCCTCCATTTCTTTGACGGCTTCCGAACCTCACATGAGGTTCAAAAAATTGAGGATATTTCTTACGAAGACATGGCCAAACTGGTNNGGTGATCATCAGGATGTTATGGCATGTCGGCAGACAGGGTTTGCCATGCTGGCATCCTCCAGCGTCCAGGAAGCGGAAGACATGGCCCTGGTTTCCCACCTGGCTACCCTGGAATCTTCTGTCCCCTTCCTGCATTTCTTTGATGGTTTCAGAACCAGCCACGAAGTACAGAAGATTGACGAAATCGCCTACGAAGACATGGCCAAACTGGTCGATTGGAAAGCAATTGAAGATTTTCGGAAGCGGGCTTTAAATCCGGAACACCCGCACCAACGCGGCACCGCTCAAAACCCGGATATTTACTTCCAGGGTCGTGAAGCAAGCAATCCTTTCTATGCGGCCACCCCGGGGATAGTGCTTCGGATTATGGGCGAGGTCGCCAAATTGACCGGGCGTTCTTACAAGCTATTTGATTATGTGGGCGCTCCTGACGCGGATCGGGTAATTATTTCGATGGGTTCAAGCTGTGATACCATCGAAGAAACCGTCAATTATTTAAATGGTAAAGGTGAAAAGGTCGGCCTGATTAAAGTGCGTTTGTACCGTCCCTTCTCAGCCGAACATTTTCTGTCTGTGTTACCGAAGACCGCTCAGAGGATTGCGGTACTGGATCGAACCAAGGAGCCTGGTTCTTTGGGCGAACCTCTTTATCAAGATGTTTGTACCGTATTAATGGAGAAAAAGGAGACCCCGTTGATTATCGGCGGCCGTTATGGCTTGGGTTCCAAAGAGTTCACCCCGTCAATGGTAAAAGCGATCTATGACAACCTCGCCGCCGAACAGCCGAAGAACCACTTTACCGTGGGTATCAACGATGATGTTTCCAACACTTCTTTGGAAGTCAAAGAATTTATCAACGCAGCGCCTCAAGGGGTTCATCGTTGTAAATTCTATGGCTTGGGTTCTGATGGCACGGTAGGAGCCAATAAGAACTCGATTAAAATCATTGGTGACCATACCGATATGTATGCTCAAGGCTATTTCGTTTACGACTCCAAAAAGTCCGGCGGGATCACCATCTCCCACTTGAGATTTGGAAAATCGCCGATTCAATCGCCTTACCTGATCGACCAGGCTGATTTCGTGGCGTGCCATAATCCTTCCTATGTAACCAGATACGATGTTTTGGAAGGGATTAAGGACGGCGGCAGTTTCTTATTGAATTCGCCGTGGACCGCCGAGGAAATGAACGAAAAATTACCGGCGACAATGAAACAAACCATTGCCAAGAAGCAACTGAAGTTCTTTAACATTGACGCGGTGAAGATTGCCGGTGAAGTCGGACTTGGTGGGCGGATCAATATGATCATGCAAGCAGCTTTCTTCAAGATCGCGAAGGTCATCCCGGTCGAAGACGCCCTTGTCTATATCAAGGAGGCAATTAAGAAGACCTATGGCCGTAAAGGCGATAAGATTGTTAATATGAATATCCAGGCGGTTGACCGGGCGATTGAAGCACTGGAAGAGATTAAATACCCGGCTTCGTGGACAACCGACACCACTGGTGCGGAAATCGTTGAAGAAGTTGTTCCCGATTATGTGAAAAATGTAATCAATCCGATTCTACGCCAAGAAGGCGACAAACTTCCGGTTAGTGCCTTTGCGCCCGACGGATCGGTTCCGGTGGGAACCACCAAGTACGAGAAGCGGGGCGTTGCCGTGACCATTCCGCAATGGGATCCGGCCGATTGCATCCAGTGTAATCAGTGCGCTTTTGTTTGTCCCCATGCTTGTATTCGTCCTTATTTAGCGAAAGAAGAAAACTTGACCGGTGCGCCGGCAACCTTTGCGACGAAAGGGGCCATCGGGAAAGAACTGGCTGGTTACCAATACCGGATGCAGGTTTCACCTTTGGACTGTACCGGGTGTGGGAACTGTGTAGATATTTGTCCGGCGAAAGGCACACCGATTAAGATGGTTCCTTTGGCCGATATCGTCGAAACGGAAACGGCCAATTACCAATTTGCCGAGTCCCTGCCAAAACCAGACGTGGAGATCGATCCGGAAACGGTGAAGGGGAGCCAATTCCGTCAGCCGCTCTTTGAGTTCTCCGGTGCTTGTGCCGGATGTGGGGAGACACCTTATGTCAAACTGGTGACCCAACTCTTCGGTGACCGGATGTTGATCGCGAATGCCACTGGTTGTTCGTCGATTTACGGTGGTAGTTCTCCGACCTGTCCCTATACGGTGAATGAGCAAGGTCATGGCCCGGCCTGGGCAAACTCCCTGTTTGAGGATAACGCGGAGTATGGTTACGGGATGAACCTGGCTTTAGTCCAACGCCGGGCGAAACTGGCTGATCTGATTAACGAAGCATTAACCTTAGGCGTTGAGGGAGAACTCAAGAACGCTTTCACCCAGTGGCTAGAAGGTAAGGATGAAGCTAAAGCTTCTCGGAAAGCCAGCGACCAGATTAAGGCGTTGATCGATTCCGCAGCGGCACAGGCTGGCGGAGAGATGAAAGAAGTACTGACCGCGATTGCCGGGATGAAAGACATCTATACTAAAAAATCCGTTTGGATCTTTGGCGGTGACGGCTGGGCTTATGATATCGGTTACGGTGGTCTAGATCATGTGATTGCTTCTGGTGAGGATGTCAACATCTTAGTCCTCGACACGGAAGTATATTCTAATACCGGAGGCCAGTCCTCGAAGTCGACCCCAACCGGAGCAATTGCCAAATTCGCGGCTGCGGGGAAACAAGTGAAAAAGAAGGACCTTGGGATGATTGCCATGACCTACGGGTATGTTTACGTGGCTTCAATTGCGATGGGTGCCAATAAAAACCAGACCTTGAAGGCGCTGGTGGAAGCCGAACGGTACCCGGGACCTTCCTTGGTTATTGCTTATTCACCTTGTATCAACCATGGAATTAATATGAGTAAGACCCAACGGGAAGAGCAGTTGGCTGTGGAGGCAGGTTACTGGCCACTCTACCGGTACAATCCGGAACTGACTTTAGCCGGTAAGAACCCCTTCATACTTGATTCCAAGGCGCCAACGGGTAATTTCCGGGAATTCCTCATGGGTGAAGTCAGATATACTTCCCTAAAGAAGTTGTTCCCAGAAAAAGCCGAGGAACTCTATACTAAAGCGGAAAACGACGCTAAACTCCGCTATGAAACCTATAAACGCTTGGCCCAAGATTAATCAGGACGGAAACAAAAAGGAAACTCACCCCTTGCGGGTGAGTTTCCTCGCATCTAAGGCTAAAAGCCCATCGATTCGGTAAGTTTATGGGAAGGTATTGTTTACCTTAGAGAAAAAGGATATATTATAAGTATTATTAGATTGCAACGGGGAAGGGAGAAACAAGGATGCTTGACCTGAAATTGATTCGTACTAATCCCGACCAAGTACGGGCAGGGTTGGCGAAACGGGGCGCCGCCGGGCTGATTGATGAAGTTCTGCGTCTAGATCAGGAACGCCGCGAAAAGCTAACGAATGTCGAAACACTAAAGAACAAAAGAAATGTGGTTTCGAAAGAAGTAGGACGGCTGAAAGCCGCAAAGGTAGAAGCCACAAATTTGATTAATGAGATGAAAGCGGTTAATGAAGAGATCCGGGAGTTGGACGGAGTAGTCCGTGAACTGGACGAACAGATTGATGCGATTCTTTTTGCCCTGCCAAACCTGCCCCAGGCCGATGTCCCGGTTGGGACGGATGACCAAACAAATTTGGAAATCCGGCATTGGGGCAAGCCCCGATCCTTTCCTTTTGAACCTAAACCCCATTGGGAACTTGGCGAAGAACTGGATCTGTTCGATTTTGACCGGGGGGCCAAAATAAGTGGGGCCCGCTTTACAGTGCTCAAAGGATTAGGGGCTCGTTTAGAAAGAGCACTCGTCAATTTCATGCTTGATTTACATGTTAATGAACATGGTTATACGGAGATATTCCCACCATTTTTAGTGAATGAAGATTGCATGGTGGGCACCGGTCAGCTGCCGAAGTTTGAGGAAGATATGTTTAAAGTCGCCCCAGGGGACTATTACCTGATTCCCACCGCCGAAGTTCCCGTGACCAATCTGCACCGGGAAGAGATCTTGGAAGCCGAGAACCTCCCAAAGAAATATGTGGCGTATACCGCTTGTTTCCGTGCTGAAGCCGGTTCGGCCGGGCGAGACACCAGAGGGTTAATCCGGCAACATCAGTTCAACAAGGTCGAATTGGTGAAACTGACGAAGCCTGAAGACTCCTACCAGGAACACGAGAGTTTAGTGCAGGATGCGGAAAAAGTATTACAGTTGTTGAACCTCCCCTACCGAGTGGTCTTGCTTTCCAGTGGTGATATGGGCTTTTCTGCCAGTAAATGTTATGACCTTGAAGTTTGGCTTCCCAGCTTTGGTGTTTATCGAGAAATTTCTTCTTGTTCTAATTTTGAAGATTTTCAAGCGCGGCGAGGAAACCTCCGTTTTCGGCCGGAGCCTGATGCGAAACCCGAATTTGTCCACACCTTGAATGGTTCGGGGCTGGCCATCGGTCGGACCGTAGCGGCGCTGGTTGAAAACCATCAACAAGCTGATGGTTCCATTACTATCCCGGAAGTCCTGGTCCCGTATATGGGAGGCATAACGGTTATTAAGTAAGGAGCGGAAGAAGTAAAAGGAAAGGCACCTTTTCCGGACCGTAAGGTCCCAGGGGGAGGTGTCCTTTTCTATGACACTAACTATTTTGGCCATTATAAGAAAATGATGTAACTATTCTATTGATTTCAGAACAAGGATGTGTTAAAGTAAGATTAACAATTAAAAAGAAAAAACTTATCTTATTACGAAAAAGGGATTATGCTCGGTTGTGAGCTATTATTGTTTAAGCTGTGGACGGAAAAAGGAGAATCCACTAATGACCGAAAAAATTTTTATTCATTTTGTTAAACGTTTTTCTGAACAATAGAGAACACACTTCCCTATTTTTGTTCTAGAAAAACGTTTAACTCATAATTTTTTGGAGGAATCGATTTGCGAAAAAAACAAGCAACGCTCAAAGATATAGCTGTTCTGGCCGAAGCATCCGTCGCGACTGTTTCGTGGGTGCTTAATGGTAATTCTCGGAAATACGTAAGTGAACAATTACGAGAACGGGTGCTAAAAGCCGCCAAAGACCTTAATTATCAACCAAACCCTTTAGCCCAACGCCTGAAGGGGAAATCCCGGAAATTGCTGGCGGTAGTCGTTCCCCAGTTTGAAAATATCTTTTTTAATCACATCGTGATCGGGGCCGAAAAATACGCGAACAGTCAAGGGTATCGTTTATTAATTTGTAGTACCGATGATCACCCGCAAAAGGAATGGGAACTGGTTAATCAACTGATTGCGACTTGGGTGGATGGTATCCTGATTGCGCCAACTTACAGTGGGGAGGATGCGGTGAAATCCATTCTTGGAGCTGGGATTCCTTTAGTCTTACTAGACCGCCGGGTTGGCAAAAATATTGATTACATAGGGATGGATAATTTCCAAATTGCTTATACCGGAACAAAATATTTGCTTGAGCAAAAGCACCGGCGGATCGGTTACATCGGTTGGGAATCACCTCTACATACGATGCTTGCCCGTAATCAGGGTTTTTTAAAGGCGGTTGAGGAGTTTGGGGTTTCCAGAGATGAAATTCAAATACGTAAATGCGCTCGTAATCCGGAAAGCAGTTACCCTATAACAAAAGAGTTGTTAGCCGACTTTAAGCCAACAGCATTTTATATTGACCAAAATACCATTGCGGATGGGGTAGTGAAAGCAATCCGTGATGCCGAATTACGCATCCCCGAAGACATCTCGGTGATCATTCACGGGGAACCAACTTGGGCAGTAATGAATATTCCGGAGTTTACCTGTATTGCTTTACCCGATTTTGAAATTGGATCTGAGGGCGCCAAGTTGCTCATTGAAAAACTGGAAGGGGCATCCCATAAACCTAAAGAGATCTATCTATCCGGTAATATTGTCGAACGGGCTTCGGTCCGGAACTTAAATTAAGCAAGGGGAGGTGAGCGGGAGAAAGGAGCAAAAAGCTACAGGATTAATTAAATTTAAGGAGGAATTTTGGATGAAAAGATTAGTGCAAGTTTTAATGTTGTTGGTCCTCATTGCGGTCCTGGCAATTTCGCCGGTAACCAATGCGAATGACGCGTTTCCCCGTAAAACGGTGGAATTTATCGTTCCTTGGGCGGCTGGTGGCGGTGTTGATACTTTAATGCGGGCCATTGCAGCTGTCTTCCCGAAGTATGCCAATAATGAACAGATGATCATTAAAAACGTACCAGGTGGCGGTGGAGCCATCGGCTTTAATGAGGCGGCAAAGGCTAGACCGGACGGGTACACCCTGACGTCCGGAACTACTCCATTGATTACGAAGAT
>DOID01000002.1:0-4048 GCA_003511465.1 Bacillota bacterium
GTTAACATATCGGCAATGGGGTCCGTTACGACCATGTTGAGTTACCTCCTTCCTTACCAACTGGCTTTTACCACACCAGGGATCTCTCCGCGGTGGGCCAGATTCCGGAAACAAATACGGCAGAGCTGAAATTTCCGCATATAGGCACGGGGACGACCGCAGACTTTACAACGGTTATACGCCCGAACTGGAAATTTAGGGTCGCGATTTGCTTTAAGAATCATCGATTTTTTGGCCATTTTTTAAACCTCCTTTACTTAGGACGCACGAAACGGCATACCTAGGAGTTTTAACAACTCAAAACCTTCTTCGTCACTTGCGGCCGTCGTGACAATCACCACATCCATTCCCCGCACCTTATCAATCTTATCATAGTTGATTTCGGGGAAAATCAATTGCTCCTTGAGCCCAAGATTGTAATTCCCCCGACCGTCAAAGGACTGGGGAGAAACACCTCGGAAGTCACGAATGCGTGGAAATGCCACATTAAACAGTTTATCAAGGAACTCATACATACGCTTTCCGCGTAAAGTCACCTTACATCCCACAGCTACGCCTGCTCTTAATTTGAAGTTAGCGATGGACTTTTTCGCATTCGTCACCACCGGCTTCTGTCCGGCAATCAATGTTAAATCATTCACCGCTGCATCAATCAACTTAGCGTCCTGGGTCGCTTCGCCTACCCCCATATTAATCACAACTTTTTCTAAGCGGGGAATCTGCATCACATTTTGATAACCAAAACGGCTTTGTAAGCCTGGAACAGCTTCTTTTAAATATTTTTCCCGTAAGCGCGACATGGTCAGCACCTCCTCCCAAACTCAAAACATTTAGGTTAATCTAATTTAATCAAAATGATGACCACATTTTTTGCAAATCCTGACTAAAGAACCGTCTGGGGTCCGGTCGCGGCTAATCCGCACCGGTTGACCACAACCGCGACAAACCAGCATCACCTTAGCCGTAGGCAGGGGCATTGCTTTTTCCATCACCCCTCCTTGGGGATTAGTCTTAGTAGGTTTGGCGTGTTTCTTAACTAAATTGACCCCTTCGATAATTACCTTACCGTCGGTTCTGAACACGCGTTGAATCTTTCCACGTTTTCCTTTATCTTTTCCGGAGAGCACCACAACTTCGTCTCCCTTACGGAGAAAAGTTTTGAGGTCCACGACGATACCTCCCCTCTTACAGAATTCTCCATAAATCGTCCTTATAGAACCTCGGGCGCCAGAGAAACAATCTTCATAAAGTTTTTCTCCCGCAACTCCCGAGCAACCGGCCCAAAAATACGGGTTCCCCGCGGATTCATCTGATCATTGATGATCACGGCCGCATTATCATCAAAACGAATATAGGAACCATCAGGCCGACGCGATTCTTTCTTCGTCCGTACCACAACAGCCTTGACAACCTCACCCTTCTTCACCCCAACAATTCCGGCACCTTTACGGGCTGCAGAAGGGGGAAGCGCATCTTTAACGACGGCAACGATTAAATCACCGACTCCGGCGTAACGTTTTCTCGAACCGCCAAGGACGCGAATGCACATCAATTTTTTTGCTCCGGAATTATCCGCTACGTTAAGGTAAGATTCCGTTTGAATCATAACTGTATCCCCCTTTCCATCCACATTTCAGAGAGGTTATAACCAATCAACGAACATTAGGGATATTTTTATTCGGCTTTTCTGAGTATGGACACAACCCGCCAGCGTTTATCTTTACTAAAAGGTCTGGTCTCCATAATCTGCACTTGGTCCCCAATCCGACACTCATTGTTTTCATCATGGGCCTTAAATTTTGTTGTCCGTCTGATTGTTTTTTTATACAACCGATGCCGTTCTAAACGCTCAACGGCAACAACGACCGTTTTCTCCATTTTATCACTGATGACCCGACCGACTCTTGTCTTTCTCGAGAGACGTTCAGACATTACTCATCCAACCTCCTTTTCCATCATGCCCTTATTTTCGCTTCCCGCTCGTGCATTATCGTTTGTACCCTAGCAATATCTCTCCGCACGGCTTTAACCCGTATCGGATTATCCAATTGCCCGGTGGCTAACTGAAAACGAAGGTTGAAGAGTTCGGCCTTGAGGTCAGCGAGTTTCTTCTGGAGTTCATCACCGGTCATTGATCTGATTTCCTCAGCTTTCATCGGACTCACCACCCGCTTCCTCACGTATAATGATTTTGGTCTTAATCGGCAGTTTATGCCCAGCTAAGCGCAAGGCTTCCCTGGCTAATTCTTCCTCAACACCGGTAATCTCAAACATGATCCGACCCGGTTTAACCACCGACACCCAGTATTCAGGAGCACCTTTACCGCTCCCCATCCGGGTCTCAGCCGGTTTCGCCGTGACCGGTTTATCGGGGAAGATTTTAATCCAAACCTTACCTCCCCTTTTCATGTGCCGTGTTAAGGCAATACGGGCCGCCTCAATCTGTACGTTAGTAATCCAACCCGGTTCCACCGCTTGCAACCCATAATCGCCAAGGGTAAGTTGGGAACCGCGGTAAGCCATTCCTTTCATCCGGCCACGCATAACCTTACGGTGTTTGACTCTCTTTGGAATCAGCATTTACTTTCCCTCCTCACCGCTTGCACCCTTTTTCTCCGGTAAAATCTCGCCTTTATTGATCCAGACCTTGACGCCAATCTTACCATAGGTGGTTTTGGCTTCGGCAAAACCATAATCAATATCTGCCCGTAGGGTGTGCAAAGGAACTTTACCTTCACTATAGCCTTCACTGCGAGCGATCTCCGCACCCATCAGTCGTCCGCTGCATCTAATTTTAACACCCAGGGCGCCCATTTTCATCACTCTGCTTATCGACTGTTTCATCGCCCGGCGGTAAGAACTACGACGTTCCAACTGAAAACAGATGTTTTCGGCAACCAACTGCGCATTAAGATCGGGAATCTTCACTTCGGCAATGTTCAGCGCAACCTGCTTATCGGTTAATTTCTCTAAACTTTTCCGAAGATTTTCCACTTCGATTCCACCTCGACCGATGACCATTCCGGGTCTGGCCGTATGAATAGTCACTTTCACCCGATTGGCTGCTCTTTCGATCTCAACACGGGCGATCCCTGAATTGTAAAGTCTTGACTTAATAAACCGGCGGATCTTCAGGTCTTCGTGCAGGAGGGTGGCATAGTCTTTCTCTGCAAACCATCGGCCTTCCCAGTCACGAATTACTCCTATCCGAAGACCTACCGGATTAATTTTTTGCCCCATTTCCTCAACCCTCCTTTTCTCCAACAACAATGGTAATATGACTTGTTCTTTTCCGAATGGCAGCTGCCCGGCCTTGTGCCCGCGCTCGAAATCGTTTCAAGGTTGGTCCCTGGTCGATATAGGCCTCTGCCACCACTAAGCCGTCCCGGTCCATGTCGAAATTATTCTCCGCATTAGCCACGGCTGAATTCAGGACTTTCCGCAAAACTTCCGCGGCTGCCCGGGGTGTGAATTGCAAAATCTGAAGCGCCTCATCAACGCCTTTACCTCTAATTTCATCGGCTACCTGACGTACCTTGCGTGGAGCAATCCTGACGTGGCGCGCTATTGCTTTGGCTTCCATTGACTCGCCTCCCCTCGTTCTTAGGACGAATCCTCTAAAATTATCTTTCTGGGATTTCCCTATTTGCAAACAGTCTGTCGACGTTCGCGACTACTTCAAACCAGTGCTTCTTTCTGTCCGACCACCGCCACTATGGCTGCGGAAAAGACGGGTCGGGACAAATTCACCAAGTTTATGGCCAACCATATCTTCGGTAATGTAAATCGGCACATGTTTACGACCATCATGAATGGCTAACGTATGGCCAACCAGTTCCGGGAAGATTGTTGACCGACGCGACCAAGTTTTAATTACTTTCTTTTCGCCGCTTTTGTTCATCGCGACGATCTTGTTGAGTAAACTTGGTTCAATATACGGGCCCTTTTTCAGTGAACGAGACATTCTTCTTCCTCCCTTCCGGCATTATGCCCGACGTTTAACAATCAGCCGATTGGATGCTTTCTTTTTCTTCCGGGTACGGTGTCC
>DOID01000002.1:4258-7019 GCA_003511465.1 Bacillota bacterium
CCGGCCTTTCCGATCGTAATATTCTCGTGGTCAATGTTGCTCACTTGTCCGATGGTCGCCATACATTCCTGTCGAATCAAACGCACTTCGCCCGAGGGCAACCGAACGTGGGCATAGTCCCCTTCTTTCGCCATCAACTGGGCACCGGCACCGGCGCTCTTCACCAACTGCCCACCGGACTTACTGACCAGTTCTAGGTTGTGAATGACTGTCCCGGTCGGGATATTCGCCAGCGGCAGGGCATTCCCCACTTTGATATCGGAGTCCGGTCCGGAGACCACGGTCGCTCCAACTTGCAGACCTTCGGGGGCAATAATATAGCGTTTTTCCCCATCTACATAGTGTAAGAGCGCAATCCGGGCTGTCCGGTTCGGATCATACTCAATCGCCGCCACCTTGGCGGGGACTCCAAATTTATCACGTTTAAAATCAATCCGACGGTACATCCGTTTGTGTCCACCACCCCGATGCCGAACGGTAATCCGACCGGTAGCATTTCGCCCGCCGCTTTTCGTCAACGATTCCAACAATGATTTTTCCGGTTTAGTCTTAGTAATCTCTTCAAAGGAGGATACGGAGACAAAACGACGACCAGGAGAGGTGGGTTTATATTTCTTAACAGCCACTGCTTTAAACCTCCTTTACCGTTAAAATAAGATCAGACGCCTTCAAAGTATTCAATACGGCTGCCTGGTTCCAAGGTCACAATGGCCTTTTTCCAGTTGGGACGACGTCCTTCGTGACGTCCCATTCTTTTCAGCTTTCCTAACATCCGCATCGTATTGACATCCAAGACCCGAACGTTAAAAATAGTCTCAATTGCATCCTTGATCTGGATCTTACTCGCCCGACGGTCAACCACAAAACAATACTTGTTCATTTCCATCAGACGGGTGCTTTTCTCGGTCACTATCGGTTTCTTAATAATCTCGCGCGGATCCATTATGCTAACGCCTCCTCAATCCGACCTACCGCATCTTTCGTCAATAACAGGTGGTCGTGGAGTAAAACATCATAAACATTGAGGCCATCCGTATTCATCATTAAAACGCCCGGGAGATTACGCATGGATTTTTGCACATTCTCATTCTTCTCCGCCAGCACTATCAAGGTTTTCGCGTCGGCTACTTTTAAATTAGTTAACACGCCAAGCGCAGCTTTGGTTTTCGGCATTTCAAACTTCACGTCTTCCAGAACGATCACTTTTCCGTCCTGTATTTTCGAAGTTAAAGCAGAGCGTAAAGCCTGACGCCAG
Organism: Bacillota bacterium; assembly: GCA_003511465.1. GTDB lineage: Bacteria > Bacillota > UBA4882 > UBA10575 > UBA10575 > Capillibacterium. The sequence continues at coordinate 5,514 of DOID01000002.1, forward strand.
GCTTTTTTGGGCATTTTAAAACCATAAGATCGCGGCTGCGGGGGGAAAACCACTCCGCCTCCGGTCCAAATCGGTGACCGTCTACTACCATGACGAGCACGGCCGGTTCCTTTTTGGCGCCAGGGCTTGGCCCCGCCGCCCCTGACTTCGCTCCTGGTTTTCGCTTTCGCTGTGCCCAAACGTCTGGTTGCTAGTTGCATCAATACTGCCTGGTGCACAAGGTGCTTATTGACCTGAATCCCAAAGACCGTATCAGCCAGGTTCATCTCTCCGACCTGATTTCCGTCCATATTATACACCGGTAAAATCGGCATGCCAATCCTCCTCTCCTCGTGGGTAATCTACCTAATTCTTCACTTTTACGCTATTGTTCACTTGGACAAACGCGCCGTTACGACCGGGGACGGCTCCTTTAATTAAAAGGAGGTTCTTTTCCGGATCAACTTTAATAATCTCCAAACCTTGCACCGTAACGCGGTGTCCACCCAACCGCCCAGGCATCCGTCGGCCTCTAAATACTCTAGCTGGCCCAGCCGCCCCCAGGGAGCCCGGACGCCGGTGATACATCGAACCATGCCCCATCGGTCCACGGTGGAAATTATATCTTTTGATCACGCCGGCAAAGCCTTTACCCTTCGACGTACCAACCACATCGACGATTTCGCCCTCTTTAAACATGGAGACGTTAACCGCTTCCCCAACTTGATACTGGTCGGCTTCTTCCGGACTGATTCTAATCTCTTGCACGAACCGTAGCGGGCCCACCCCAGCTTTACTAAAGTGTCCCTTCATCGGCTGACTAGTACGTTTGGCTTTCTTTTCTCCAAAACCCAATTGGACAGCGGAATATCCCTCTTTATCCTCAGTTTTCTTCTGAACGACCATACATGGCCCGGCTTCCACAACTGTAACGGGAATCAAGCGGCCAGCAGCGTTAAACACTTGCGTCATTCCCAACTTTTTCCCAAGAATTCCCTTTGCCAACCGAGTCACCTCCTAACCTAACAAGAAAATTTCATTACCCTAAAACGAAAACATAATTAGAATAACAATAGTCTACAATTTGATTTCAATGTCAACTCCGGCGGGTAGATCTAATCTCATCAAGGCATCTACCGTTTTGGAACTGGGTTCTAAGATATCAATCAGTCGTTTATGCGTTCTCATCTCAAACTGTTCCCGTGAATCTTTGTATTTATGAACGGCACGAAGAACCGTATAGATGCTTTTTTCGGTCGGTAAGGGAATCGGTCCGGCAACAACTGCCCCGGTCCTTTTTGCCGTATCGACAATCTTTTCCGCCGACTGATCAAGCACCCGATGATCGAAGGCTTTCAAACGGATTCTAATCTTTTGATTGGCCAATTAAACGTCCCTCCTTAAAAGTGGAGACTTTCGCAATTAATACTGTTTACTATGATCCGGAGGCGTGCAGCTTTTTACTGCACGCCATTGAATGTAGGTCTAAAAGTGAGATTCTCGAGCTCAACTTTTTGCATCCTATCT
>DOID01000140.1:0-1034 GCA_003511465.1 Bacillota bacterium
AGTTCCGTTCCGCTTAACTAAAACTGCGTCAACGACCACAATTATAACTATAAGGATAGAGTCGATTGGAATCATGCAACAAAAAGAACGGGCTTTTCGTCTAATCTAAAAAGATAAGCAGTCGTTTACGGATCGGGCTTTTTGCCTTGTGATTTGATTTAAGGTGGATCGAAATTTCCTTAGATGAAGATAACGCAAAAAGCTTGGATCAAGGGGGAGAAGTAATGAATTGGTTAATGCTNNAGAAGCTTTATTCAGTCAAGGTGCCTTTAATTGGCCTTCGTTGGGGCGGTGCCCACCATCGGGCCCAATGCAACTAAAAGCCTGAGTTTTTCGTCTAAAATAAAAAAGAATTAGTTAGTTTAGGATCAAGGGGGCGAAGTAATGAATTGGTTAATGCTCTTAATGAGTACCATGATCCTGGCGATGTTGATCTTTGCGTTGGTGATGCGGTACTTTATTCATCGAGAAAGGATGGCTTTAATTAAACAAGGAATAGTCCCGCCAGCCTTAGTGAACCCCATTTTAAGACGGGGTTCTTTCGGTCTGTTGTTGGCCGGTTTGATAACCGCCTTGAGTGGTCTGGGTTTACTGGTTGGTCTCTATCTGGGCTTGGGAAAAGGATTTTGGTTGATTGGTGGCTTTGTCCCGATCGGGGTAGGGGTAGCGCTAATTATCGGATATTTGTTGAGTGGGGGTCAAGAGAGTAAGCAGGAAGTCGCTGTAGATGACACCACCGGTGCGGATGGGGAACATTCGGAGCTTACGTCCGTAAATTAACGCGACAAAAGGAGAGCCGTTCCTGGTTTAGAACGGCTCTTTAGCGCATCGCCTAGTGACAGTCTTGCTTATTTCTGGATCGCTTGATCGCCGATCGCCATCTCCACGCTGTGGCTTAACTTTTTAATAATCGAACAGGTGGCAGATTTTGCTTTTACTTCGGTTACTTTAAGTTCCGCGACTGTTTCGGTGATGGAGTCAATCACTTCACCGCTGGACGGGTCCTTAATCTCCTGAATGAGCTTGTGCACGAC
>DOID01000140.1:1293-3616 GCA_003511465.1 Bacillota bacterium
TTTCCCAAGTTGGTGGCGCGAAACTCTTCGCTGCTGAAATCGAGGGTATGCCAATCGTATTCGAGGGAAATATGGGGTTGTTTCTTTTCGCCTTCACCTTTTGCCGCCACAATAATCTCCGCCGTTGCGGTGTCGACCAAACGGGCATCGATCACCACCCGTGATGTTGTAGTCTGCAAACCAAGGCCTTTTCCCCCTAAGGAAAGGGAGCCCCCTGCTGTTTTATTTGAAAATTCAGTTACCCTCCCCATCAGTAAAAACTGGACACCGAGGATTTTTCCGATCTGCGCGGCAGTGCTGGCGTCGACTAATCCGGAGGCACCAAATTCTTGTTCCTGAAGAACTCTCTGGATTTGCTCCCTTTCGATCACCCGGAATGTTTTCGGTTTCAAATTTAACAAGGCGGTGACAAACTCATCGGCGACGCCGCTGCCGACATCATAATCGCCCCACCAGGTTTCATCAATGGAACCATCATCAAAAGGCAAAACAGCAATGGAGTAGAGATTCTGGGCCCAGACCGGAATGGTTAGTGAAACCAATAGAAACAGTGTAACTAAGTATAACAAGACTAGCTTTTTCATGAGAAACCTCCTTTGAACATATTTATTTTTCTGATTTCCCCTGACTACTCTTCTTCCCGTTTTAAAGTGAGGATGATGGTGGTTTCCTCATCTTCCGGTTCTGTGATGGAAATGGAACAAGAACGGTCGTCATTTTTATGGCCGATCATGATCAGGAGCTCACCGAAATTGCTGGTTTCAAACTGCCAGCCGTTGGCGGTCAGTTCCCGTTCATAGTAGGCGGCAATAGCGCTGGACTGTTCTTTGCTGGAAAAGGTGGCTGTGGAGTTGTCACCATTGCCGACCCCAAGGTAACTTTGGATTTCTGCCCGCGGATAAATTGGAACATCCTTGGGATAATCCTTTGGTAGTTTGCTACCGATTGTCATCCCGCCTACACTGAAAGAGGAACCATCCCGTCCGACTTTGACATCTTCGCCCACAAATGAGCTGAGGAATTTCCCGGCTACTCGTTCACTCAAACCCGGACGGTTGCGGCTAAGAACGGTACGACCGAAGAAGGACGGCTGGTACCCTAAAGCAAAGCGGAAGATCAGTCCGACGAGGAAAAGTCCGGACAAAACCGCCAGGCCGATCTGTTTTTCTTTTTGGCCGAAGGTTAGGGTTGCGGTTTCGCGCGCGGATAGTTGCTGGTAAGTAAAGGCGGTACCGAGCAGAGTGATCGGGGCGGTTAAAATTATCGGGAAGAAAAAGAAGAGCGCACCTAAACTGCCCAGGATACCGATGACCAAACTGTAGAGCCAGATCATGAGCGGTTCGGTTAAACAAATGCCTACACTACGCTTGATGGCGTCCAGCGGTTTTAATTCCTGTTCGACCACAAAGGCAAGGGCAAGACCAGCGAGGAGCGAGAGGGCGGGACCTACCGCCAAGGTAAAGAGCCAACCGATTAAAGGAATAGAGCCAATAATGCCGACGAGAAAGGAGATGATGATGGCGCTGAGGGTAAGGATGAAAGTGGGTAGGAAGGAGTTAAAATGTCTGAAGATTTCCTTATAGTCGGTCTGATCTTCTCGCCAAAGCTTTAAACAGAGAACAATTAACCCTCCGACCAGGGGTCCGGCTAAAAGACCAAGGCTAAGCCCTGAAAGGAGAAGAGTCAGAGCTGTCGCAATGAGGAGGACGAGAAAGTTGTTCCGATAAAGAGCCAAAATACGTTTTAGATTAGCTAAAATGTCCATAAAACAACCTCCTTCGGAAAGATATTTTACTAAGTTATTTTAACAAAGCATTCTCAACAAATTCTAAACAACAAAACAAGGAGGCTCCGTTTGTTTGGAGCCTCCTTCCTTCTTTATTCGATTCGGCGCTTATCTACAAGCTGAGCTTGGTGGAATACAAATGACCTGACCGGGGAAGATCTGATTCGGGTTGGGAATCTGTGGGTTGAAGCGAATCAGGCAATTTAAGGGAATCCCGAACCGGTTGGCGATGGTAAAGAGCGAATCACCGGCGCGAACGGTGTAAAGAATCCCTCCAGGTGGGCACTGCGGTTGCGGTGCTCCGGCGCAGGCGGAAGCCGGTGGGATACAGATGACCTGACCGGGGAAGATCTGATTCGGATTAGGAATCTGTGGGTTAAAACGGATCAGGCAATCTAAGGGGATCCCGAACCGGTTGGCGATGGTAAAGAGCGAATCGCCGGCGCGTACCGTATACAGAAATCCTCCCGTTGGGCATTGCGGAGTCGGTGGTGTTGGTACACAGGCAGAGGCTGGTGGGATACACAGAACCTGCCC
>DOID01000140.1:3885-4031 GCA_003511465.1 Bacillota bacterium
GAAGCCGGTGGGATACACAGGACCTGCCCTGGGAAGATCTGATCGCCGGAGACTTCCGGGTTAAAGCGTCGTAAGCATTCGACCGAAATTCCGAACCGGTTGGCGATACTGAACATAGTGTCGCCGGCGCGGACGGTGTAAAGAAT
>DOID01000134.1:0-2763 GCA_003511465.1 Bacillota bacterium
ATGTGCCCCAGCCGGCTGGGGTGAGCGACTACTTGGAAAACGCGTTCTGTTCGTTACTGGATACCACCGCCCTTTTCCGCTGTCGTCTACTTTTCCACTTCACACTCATCCGGTCAAAGCTTAAGTAAATGACAGGAACCACAATTAAAGTAAGGACGGTCGCCATTGTTAAACCGCCAATGACCGCAACCGCCATCGGTGCCTGCATTTCAGCGCCGTCGCCCGTGCCAAACGCCATCGGTAATAAGCCTAAGATCGTCGTCAAAGCTGTCATCAAAATCGGTCGGAAACGGGTCGGCCCGGCCAGCATTAGAGCTTCTTCCACAGCATGGCCTTTCTGTCGTAAGATATTGACATAATCCACCAAAACAATCCCGTTATTAACCACAACCCCAGCCAAGACAATGACCCCGACCAAGGCCGGTACGGAAACGGGTAAATTACCAATCGCCAGCGCCCAAATCACTCCGATCAAGCCCAGCGGCATTGTGAACATAATAATCAAAGGTTGGACTAATGATTCAAACTGAGCAGCCATAATCATGTAAACAAAGATGACCGCCAATAATAAAGCGAGAAGCAAATCACGGAAAGCTGTAAGCATCTCTTCTGCTTCCCCGCCGATATGGACAGTATAACCGGGCGGTAGCGGATAGGACTGCACTTTTCCATTGATCTCCCCCGCCACGCTGTTTAAATCCCGACCGGTCAAGGCTGCTGAGATTGTCACTACCCGTTCCTGGTCTTCGCGGGTGATCACATTAGGCCCTTCTACCACGTGTAACGCGGCGACTTCACTCAATGGTACCTGTGAACCGAAGGGAGTAGGAATCATTAACTGACTAACCCCGGGAATCCCCTGCTCGTTCTTTTGAAGGCTAACCACCACATCATACTCTTCGCCATTGACTTTAAAAGTAGTCGCTGTCGAGCCGGCAATCGCCGTCCGGAGATAGGAAGCAATGGTATAGGCATTTAAACCCTGCGCCGATGCCCGTTCCCGGTCAATCCGGACCCGAAGTTCGGGTCGTCCTTCCTCTAAACTTGATTCCACTTCCCTAGTGCCTTCCACCGTTTTGACCAGGTTGACCAAGTCGGACGAGATCGCCTCCAGTTGAGCAAAGTCCGCCCCTTTAAGCTTTATATTAATCGGTTTGCCCGTACCTGAAATCGACATTGAAGCAGCTTGCACTTGAATTTCTGCGCCCGGGATCCTGCTAATTCGGGCACGAATCTCCTCAGCAACTTGCTCCGCGCTCCGCTGTCGTTGTTTTTTGTCGGTTAATTGAATCGTTAGGGACGCCTGGTCACTACCGCCCCCAGCGATACTCATCATGCCCCCGCCACCGACGGAAGTATAGACCATCTTAACCTCCGGAAGCTCGGCAAGCACTGCCTCCACCTCCCGGACCACCAGTTCGGTTTCACTGAGCACTGTGCCCTTCGGGAGCTGGACCTGAACTGAAACCGTTCCTTGATCCATATTCGGGATGAATTCGGCGCCCATTCGGGCAACCATGATCAGACTGAGCGCCACCAAAAATCCGATGAAGACTATCACCGTCTTTCGATGCTGTAAGCACCAAGCCAGCCAGCCCTGATACAAGCGTAGTCGGTCTGTCTGTGGCGACTGTTTCCCCTCAGCTACTGCCGCCTGTTGCGGCTTTTTCGGCTTAACATACAAGAACTTAGAACTCATCACCGGAACCAGGGTCTGCGCGACGAAGAGCGACGCGAGTAAGGAAAAGGTCACGGTCAACGCCAATTCCTTAAAAAGTTGCGCCGTCAACCCTCCCATGAAAACCACCGGCAAAAAGACTACGACTGTGGTTAAAGTAGAAGCGGCAATCGCCATCCCCACCTCAGAACTGCCTTCGGTCGCCGCCTCCTTCATCCCATAACCCTCGTCCCGGAACCGGAAGATGTTTTCCAAAACCACAATCGCGTTGTCCACCAACATTCCTACCCCGAGGGCCAATCCACCCAAGGTCATCATGTTCAGTTTCAAGTTGGTAAAATACATAAGGACAAACGTGGAAATAATCGAGATCGGGATGGCAATTGCAATAATTAGAGTGCTGGCAAGATTCCGTAAAAAGACATAGAGGATCGCCACCGCCAACAAACCGCCGATGATAGCGCTACTTTTTAAGTTATCAATGGAGAGTTGGATAAAATCCGCTTGATTCATGACAATTTCTACATTGAGACCAGGCGGTAAATCTGCTTTGAGCTTTTCTAGCTCCCGCACAACTCGATTGGCGGTATTTACCGTATTGGCATCGGTTTCCTTTTGAATCGATAACCCGACCGCCGGTTGACCATTTAGTAATACATAATTACTGATCTCATCGTAAGTCTGGGTGACACTTGCCACATCCTTCAGCTTCACCGTGGCGCCGCGGGACGTCATCAGATTTAAGTTGGCAATTTGTTCCACCCGGTCAAACTCGCCGGTCGTTCTGACCACTAATTCCAGGTTACCCGATTGCACGGTGCCACCGGGCAGATTTAGATTCTCGGCTTGCAGAACTTGGGTGATATTTTGGAGGGTAAGACCATAGGCGTTTAACTTAATCGGGTCCGCTTCAACCTTAATCAGGGAAACCAAACCCCCGGCCACATCAACGGAGGCGATGCCGCTTAACCTTTCCAAGGCCGGTTTGATTTCTTCATCCGCCACTTTCTTGAGCATCGCCAGGTCGGAATCGCCACTGACCGCCATATTGATAATGGGCATCATCGACGCATCGATCTTGAAAA
>DOID01000134.1:2950-5533 GCA_003511465.1 Bacillota bacterium
GTGCCCCAATCAAACTCTAGAAGTGCTATGGATTGACCCGTGGAAGAATAGGTGGTAATTCCTTCGATATTAGCGACTGTGCCTAAGACCCCTTCCAAGGGTTTGGTTACCAGGTTTTCGATCTCCTGGGGACCAACGCCTTCATAGGAGGTGAAGATCGTAGCGATCGGAAAAGTCATCTCTGGCATCAGATCAACTTGTAACCGCGTGATCGAGACAACTCCCAACACTAAGACTAAGAGAAAAACCATCAGGGTGGTAACTGGTCGTTTAATCGAGAAACTTGGTAAACTCATCTATTTCACCTCAACTAACATCCCGTTTTTCACCTGGTGCTGACCACGACTGATCACTTGCTCCCCTTCGCGCAGACCATCCGCAGCACCAACCAACGTTCCGGTGTTAAGGCCGACTCTAATATTTCGGCGTCGCGCGCGTCCGTCTTCCACCACATAGACATAAGCCTGCTCACCCTCAAATAACACAGTATCAACAGGGAGCGCCAGCTGATTACGACCCTCTCCGATGGTTAGATAAACGGTCCCCATCATTCCCGCCTTCAGCGTATTTGAGGAGTTAACCACTGAAAATTCCACCGGAAACTGGCGCGTGGCCTGATCAGCCACGGGCGTAATCGCGGATATGGTTCCGCTAAAACTACTGCCGCTTGCTTTGGCTTCAATCTCGACTGCTTCGCCCACCCGCAACTGATTAATATAACTCTCCGGAACCAGAGCATTCGCTTTCATTTGGCGGTCATCAACCACTAATCCGGCGGCGAGGGAAGGAGCTGCCATACTCCCTACTTCCACCGTGAGTTGAGCAATGACCCCCTGAATCGGCGCGGTCACACGGGTATACCCCAGCTGCAAATTGGCCAATTCGAGGGCAGTTTCCGCCTGTTTCACTTGAGCTTCCAAAACAGCAAGCTGTTCCTGGGAAGCTCCCTTCTGCACCGCACTTAGTCTAGCTTCTGCCGCCGTCAGATTGGCTGCAGCGATTTCTTTCTGCAGTTGCACCGCTTCTAATTGCTGTTGCGGAACCATCTCCTGCCGGAACAGTTCCTCCATCCGCTGATATTCAGCCGCCACATTTTGGTAGGAAGCTTTTGCCTGCAAAACGGTGGACTCAATCTGTTTTATTTCCTCGGCAGACGCTCCCTTTTCAACCTGTGCCAGATTCGCACTGGCCATTTCGTAAGCCGCCTGCGCCTGTTTTACTTGTAACTGCAAATGTCGATCATCAACTGTAAACAGAGTTTGCCCCTTGGTCACCCAGTCACCCGTGGCCACCAACACTTTGGTCACCGTACCCCCGGTCTTCGGAATAACCGGAACGCTACTAGCGGGCGCAAAAGTAACATTAAGCGTGGTGGTTTGCTTCAGATCTCCCCGGGTTACTACTACCGTTTCCACCGCTAATTGTTGCTCCATCATTCCCTGGTCACCAATGTCCATGGCTTGATGCGCCGGGCCGCCGGTAATCAGATAGCCGATCACGGCAATGACCAACATGATGCCGATCGTCACTACAACTTTACGCATCTTCACTTACCTCCTGCAAGAAATTCTCCGTTTCCCCCATTGCTTGGTATAAATCGGAAACCGCTAAATAATAATCATATTCCGCATTTATGTAATCATTCTTGGCCATATTTAACGTGTTCTGGGCAGTTAGTAACTCTAAGTTGGTTGCAACCCCCAGTTCAAATTTGACCTTTAATATTTCGTAATTCTCTGTAGCCTGGCCCAAACTCAACTCGGTTAAGGCTAAAACCTGGGCCGCCTCGGTCACCGCCAAATATTTCTGGCGGGCTTCCAACCGAATTAAGTTTTGCGCCTGCGCCAGCTGAAATTGGATTTTTTCCAAATTCGCCTTGGCTTCTGCAATCCCGGCGTGCCCCGCACCGGCATCGAAAAGCTTCCAGTCTAAATTAAGGGTTAAACTCCAAATCCCATCATTGAAGGTGGGTTGATCCTGATTTTGTGTCCCATAGGACCCAATCATCATTAAGTTCGGTTTCCAATAACCGCTGCTCAATTTAAGGTTCTCTGCGGCAATCCCCACGGCAAGCTCCAAGTTTATGAGCTCCGGTCGGCCTGCCTCCGCCCGCATTAATACCTGCTCCAAGCCGGGCAGCTCGCTTTCCTTTGTTAAGACCGGTTTGGAAGTTAGAACCGGTTCTTGGGGGGGAATCCCTAGGAGATTACAGAGGTTCTCGAGGGCCAACTTCTTACCATGTTCCGCCTTGACCGCTCCGAGTTCCGCTTGGGTTACACGAATCTTCGTTTCCATTAAATCATTTTTCGTGGCATAACCAAGTTTAAGATTTGTCGCAATTAACCTTTCATGTTCCGTCAACAGCTTAATCTGTTCCTGGGTTAACGCCAACATTCCATCGGCTTTTAAGACCCCAATGTAAGCTTGAATTACGCGGTAGATCAAACTCACATATTCCGCCTGATGGTTAACTTCCGCTACCTCTAGACCCAATTGGGCCATGTCTCCTGCTGCCGCCAGTTTTCCGCCCATATAGACAGGTACCTGAAGGTTGAGGCCGGTGGAGTAACTACCGCTTGCTTC
>DOID01000134.1:5677-15199 GCA_003511465.1 Bacillota bacterium
GTATGCGGGCCAATCCGGGTATAATTCGAACTGAATGAAACCGATGGCCAGCGGCTGGCACCGGCCTGCGCCACTTTGGCCTCAGCTTCTGTTACCGCCGCGCCGGTCGCGCCTAAGTTATACGGATTTGCCACGGCCATCCTCAGTGCCTCCGCCAAGCTTATTCCCTGTTCTTCCTGGGCTAATACTGGCAAAAAAGCCCCAATGCCAAGAAAAAACAAAAGTGCGATCACACCTATATTTCTATGTATTCTTTTCACCATTACTGTCCTCCTCAGTTTATTTAGCAATGCCATGGGTTAGCATATCTTTAATGAAAACGGCTTTCGTTTCCACTTGGTTCCAGTTTTCTTCCAAACATTGCCTCCCCCCAAAGGCGAAAAGAATCCCGGTAAAAGCCGTCACCACGCTTTTCACCTCAAGATCAGGGCGGAAAAAACCGAGCTTTAAACCCAACTCAATCAGTTCCGTATTAATCGCTAAAAATTGCTCATGCCAAAGCATCAGCTTCTCCCGCAGCTCATTACTTAAACCTTGCGTCATGCTCATATTTAACTGGGTCAAATCGCGATGATGATCGAAAGAGTTTAAAAATTCCTTGATAAAAACTAGTAATAAATCGGGAAAGGGTCGCTCCGTTGTCAAAATCGACCGCAGCTTTACATTGATCTCTTGCGCCAATTGCGCAATCATCCCGTAAAATAAATCTTCTTTACTGGAAAAATGCCAGTACAACGTTCCTTTTCCGACTCGGGCTGCCTCAGCAATCTCAGCCATTGTTGCCGGATGGTAACCCTTTTCTCCAAAAACAACCAACGCCGCCTGGAGAATTCGTTCTTTGGTCTCCTGCTCCGGAGCCGCCAGTGGCGCCGTCTGTTCGTGATCTGTCAACTTAGTCACCTCCTCGACCGGACGGTCGGTCGGTCAGTCATATCTTACCACTCAACCCAGAGTTTCGTCAATACGCCTAAAGCTGGAAAGGATTCCTTTAACAAACTTTTTATCCAAGGAAAAATCCTAACAGGTAAATATGCACTTGCTTGGTCTTAAGTTACATTTAACTAATAGGTAGCACTCAGCCGAATCGAAAAAAGCATAATCCGCAAAGGGATTATGCTTTTTTTATTTCCGTAAAACCTGATTAACCTACCTTCTGCACCCTACGCTCTTGAACGTAAGTGGCTAGGAAATTTTCCAGGCGGTCAAAGGACGAACTTAAGGTAGCGATCTCCGGAAGGAGAACCACCCGAAAATGGTCGGGGGCAGGCCAATTGAAACCTGTACCCTGGACCAAGAGGACTTTTTCTGTGGTTAAAAAGTCTTTAATAAACTGCTGATCATCAGTGATCCGGTACCGGTCAACGTCAACTTTGGGGAAGAGATAAAAGGCACCGGCTGGTCGGACACACGAAAGACCGGGAATCTGGTTAATCCGGCGCCAGGCGAATTCCATCTGCTCGTAAATACGACCGCCGGGTTTGGTCAAATCGGCAATACTGTTCTCCCCGTTCAGGGCGATCTCGATGGCGTACTGGGCAGGGGCATTACTGCATAAGCGCATGGAAGCCAGCATATTAAGGCCTTCAATGTAACCCTTAGCCGCCGCTTTATTTCCGCTAACCACCATCCAACCAACACGGTAGCCGGCGATCCTTTGGGATTTGGATAAGCCGTTCATCGTCAGGAAAAGCACCTCGTCAGAGAGGGAAGCGAGGGCGGTATGCTCCACCCCGTCAAAGAGAATCCGGTCGTAGATCTCATCGGCAAAAACAATCAAGCCATGGGTAGCTGCCAGTTCCACAATGCGCTCCAAGATGAAACGGGGATAGACGGCACCGGTCGGGTTATTCGGGTTGATCACGACAATTCCCTTCGTCCGGGGGGAAATCTTCCTCGTAATATCATCTAGATCCGGGTACCAGTCAGCCTGTTCATCACAGAGATAATGTACCGCCGTCCCACCAGCCAGGTTGACCGCGGCGGTCCAGAGCGGATAATCAGGCGCAGGAATTAGGATCTCATCACCTTCATCAAGCAACCCTTGCATGGAACTGACAATTAGTTCACTAACCCCGTTCCCGATATAAATATCCTCTGGCTTAACTCCGGTAATCCCTTTCTCTTCGCAGTAAGCTTGAATCGCCAGACGGGCGGGGAGAATCCCCTTGGAATCGACATAACCTTGAGCATGGTAAAGGTTATCCCGGACCGCCTGGATTACTACTTCCGGAGCGTCAAAGCCAAAAGGCGCCGGATTCCCGATGTTTAATTTTAAAATATCATGACCAGCCTCTTCCAGGCGATTCGCTTCATCCATGACCGGACCACGAATATCATAACAAACATGATCGAGTTTCTTTGATTTTTTGAAACTAGGCATTCTTCTCCTCCTCCAATGCACAAATTACTTCCCCAATGATCTTAAACCCCTTGGCCATTTCTTCTTCAGTAACGCGGCCAATCCCCAACCGCAAGGTATTGGTACCGCCACCGTCGGTGTAAAAGAGATCCCCGGGCATAAACAAAACTCCCTGCCGATAACAGGCAGCCAAGACTTGACGGGCATTGAGGCCGCATTGAAGTTCCACAAAAATATGGAGTCCACCCTCCCCCCAGATCTGTCGGTGCGGAATCAAGGCTGTGGCCAGTCGAAGCGCTGCCTCATGACGGTCCCGATAAACCTTCCGCGCTCTCCGTAGATACTTCTCAAAAGAACCGTTCTGCAGATACTCAAAGAGGAGCGCTTGGTCGAGAAAACTGGTGTGGATATTTACACTTCTTTTAATACTTTCCAAGGCCGCAATTAGCTTACGGTCTGCCATTACCCAACCTAGTCTTAAGCCGGGAAAAAGGATTTTGGAGAAACTCCCGATATAAACCACATTATTTCCCTGCCCCGCCAGCGCCAGTAAGGGAGCAATATGAGCCCCGGTATAACGCAATTCTTCGTTAAAACCATCCTCAATGATGGGCACCTGATAATGGGTGAAGATTTCCAACACGGCCCGGCGCTTCTTCGGCGTCATCACCAGTCCGGTTGGATTGTGATAGGATGGGATTAAAAAACCGGCTTTGACCGATTGGGTCGCCAAGGTCTCCTCAAGATTTCCCAAGTTTAATCCTTCCGCGTCCATCGGAATTCCGCAAATCCGTAAGCGGTGCAATTTAAAGATTTTCAGTGCTGTATTATGAGTCGGATTTTCGGTCACAATGCCATCTCCGGGCGCGCAAATCCCAGTCAACACCAAGTTTAAACCTTCGGTAAAGCCGTTCGTGACCAGAATTTCCTTCCCCTCGGGATCAACACCTTTGTTTTTTAGATAGTTTGTCAAATATTCCAGTAAGGGGCGGTATCCTTGGGCATAACCGTAATTCAGAATCTTACTGCCTTCTGTCGCAAAGCGGTCGAGAAAAGCCCGTTTAAAATCTTCGGTCGGAAAGAGATCCCCATCAGGGGCGATACTTTTAAACGAAATCATGCCCCGTTCCCACTTCAACTCGGACTTTTCAATGTCTAGATCAACGGCGGCCTCGGCATACGGGGTTAACCGGCGTTCCCAGGGGAGTTCCAGCGTGGCTTGGTACTTAATTGCCACTGCGGATACGAAGGAGCCTTGCCCAGGTGCGGTCGTAATGAAACCCTCTTCCTCCAGATCCTGATAGGCTTGGATCACCGTATTCCGGCTCAATCCATAAGCGGCCGCCAGTTCCCTGGTGGAGGGCAACCGTTCCCCGGCCTGAAGCATCCCGCTGAGAATCTGTTTCTTCAGATACTCCTTGAGTTGAAGGTAAACTGGTCGGCCTGCTTCCCGTTTAAAATCATCGTACATCGCTTTTTCCTCTTGCTCCTTATTATACACCAAGCTCCGATTATGAAAAGAACCACAGGTTAACTATTTCGGTTAGACTGTGGTCTACGGATCTTTATTTATCTGAGCTGTACTAAGGTGTTATGTTCAATCTGAGCCAACTTTAACCGTTTGTGCGTACTTTTGCCATGGTAGGCTCCAGACCGCCGGCCGGTTATCACGAAAACTGAAAAAAGCCAGTCGCTTGCCATCAGGACTCCAACAGGGCGGTCCGCCGTTGAGACTGACGCCATTACTGATCAGGAAACGGGTTTGGTCCTTTAGATCGAGTACAAACAGGCTCCCCCGATCCCGTACTACTTTCCCTTCCGGACTCTCCTGTCCGCCGGTGGAAATATAGGCAAGGTAACGTCCGTCTGGTGAAACGGACGGGTGCCGGTTATCATCGCTATTTTCCAGAAAGGGACGGTTTTCTCCGGTTTTTAGATCATAAACCCAGATGCTCCCGGAGTCCAGCCCCCAACACTCGGCCGGGTAGCCAACAGCCTCGACCATGGTTTTCCGTTGTTTTAATAATGTATAGTAGATTTTATCATTCCTCCCCCAGTTGGGAGTGGTAATAAAACCCTGGACGCTAGCGATTAAGGTTTTTAAGCCCAGGCCGTTTTTTTCGATCATCATTAATGAGGAATTATATAAGCCTTGGCCGCGGACGAAAACCAGCGTTTCCCCCGCTGGTGCCCAGGCCGGATCCCGGTCCTGCGGACCGCTGGTCAACCGCAGTCCAGCCCCGGAAGGAAACTCCTTCCACCAGATCCCCGTGGTCAGTACTGGCTGCTGGGCTGTGGACGCTGTTTTTCGGACCAACACTACCCCGCTACCGTCCGGTGCCCATTTCGGCGAAGAATCAATCAGACTTCCCGTTCCCGTCCAGAGAACCGGTTTCCCACTTGAATCAGGTTTGAATAACCAAATCCGCATCTTGGGCCCGGCTTCGCCTTCCTCTTTCCCTGAGAAAACAATCCGGCCATCCCGCGCCATGTCCAGACTCCAAACATCATAAGCGCCGGGGACTACCCGGTCCGGTTCGGGTCCTCCTGTTTGACCGTGGAGGGAGGGGCCGGTGCACAGCATAAAAAGAAATACCGGTAGGAACAGCATCATGTAGCGTTTACCTCGTTTCAACATCATATCCCCTCCATTCCCTTTTGTTCGCGCCTTCCGCAACCCTCTCCTGCTGGAATTTATTCCCCACCTAGAATCCGTAGTTCCGGTTCCAGCCGGTAACCGGTGCAACGCTCCACTTCGGTTTGGACTTCTTCAATCAAGGCCAGCACATCCCCAGCGGTTGCTCCGCCCAGATTTACAATAAAGCCGGCATGTTTCGGGGAAACTTGGGCCCGGCCTACTGTTTTCCCCTTTAACCCCGCCTCTTCGATCAAACGGCCGGCAAAGGCCCCGGCCGGTCTTTTAAACACACTACCGGCGCTGGGCAACTCCAAGGGTTGTTTCTCCCGCCGTTGCCCATTTAGAGCTTTCATTTCGGCCCGGATCGCCGCTTCGTCCCCGTTAGTGAGCTGTAGATGAGCTTCGATTAAAATTCCCCTGCTCTGTTGAAGGCTGCTAGTCCGGTAGCCAAGCGCCAATCCTTCCCGGTTTAAGTTCGTAAATCCCGCGTCCAAATGGTACACCTCCGCCCCGGCCACCACATCCTTCATCTCACGTCCGTAGGCACCGGCATTCATGTATACGCCACCCCCGAGGGAGCCGGGAATACCCGACGCAAATTCTAAGCCGGACAAACCATAGCGGGCAGCAGTCTCCGCCACCAGCGCTAAGGGGGCACCTGCCCCTGCCCGTAAGTTAACGCCTTCCACTGTAATTCGGTTGAAATCAGGGCCGAGCTGGACTACGACGCCACGGATCCCGGCATCTTTAATTAAAACATTGGTTCCACGCCCCAAAAGGAGCCAAGGGATTGTTTCCCGTTCGCAGTAGCTAATCAGGCGATCCAATGCCTCCCTGGTGTTTACTTCCACTAAAAGATCGGCCGGCCCCCCAATCCGAAACGAAGTATAACGGGCCAGCGGTTGGTCATAACGGTAACTATAAGGCGCGACCGCAGCAATCAATGGTCCCCGCCAGTCTTCTCTTTTCACCCAATCACCTCTTTTTGCTCGTTTCCGCTTGTCGATTCTCCCGCTGACAATCCATTCCTGATTTAGCCGCCGTATTATCTTCCGCCTTCAGTAAAAACTATGGGTACGAAAGGAGGTTCCACTGATGGATCTGTTTATCCCAAGCCGAGTTTTCTTTGAACCCGGTGCCCTGGAATACCCACTGGGCCGACAATTGTATGATCTAATGGAATCTAAAGGCATTCCAATCCGGATTACACCTTCCCACAACCGTGTACTCGGGATCCCGGGTGATACCCCCCAAATCGCCTACCGGGAAGCCAAACGCACTTTGGTGGTGGGGGTTAAAAAAACCCTTAAACTTAATACCTGCCGCCCTTCGGCTGACTATGAGTTTGCCCTTGGCACCAGTTGTCCGGGGGGCTGTCAATATTGTTATCTGGCCACCACCCTCGGCCGTAAACCTTATATCCGTATTTACGTCAATGTGGATGAGATTTTGGCCGCCGTCGAAGCTTATATCGAAAAACATCATCCGGATATTACCCACTTTGAAGCAGCCAGTACTTCCGATCCCCTGGCTGTCGAACATCTAACCGGTTCTTTACAAAAGACGATTGCTTTCTTCGGTCGCCAAGAGTACGGGCGACTGCGCGTCGTTACCAAATTTGCCAATGTCGACGGCTTACTTGAGCTGAACCACCGCGGGCACACCAAGTTCCGTTTCAGTATAAACTCAGCTTTCGCAATCAATACTTTTGAAGCCAAAACCCCTTCGCTGACTGAGCGCCTGGGTGCCGCCGGTAAAATGGCCGCAGCCGGTTACCCCTTGGGTTTCATTATTGCCCCTCTGTTCTTGTACGAGGATTGGCAAGCTGACTATCGCCAGTTACTGGAGGATCTTGCCGCTTGGATTCAGCCCCATCAGCCGTCAAGTCTGAGTTTTGAACTGATCTCCCATCGTTTTACTGCCCGCGCCAAAAAAATAATTTTGGAACGGTTCCCCCAAACCAAACTAAAGATGGAAGAAGGAAGCCGAAAGCTAAAATGGGGAAAATACGGCTATGGGAAATACGTGTATCCCCCGGACCAGTTGGAAACCTTAAAGAATTGGTTTACACAAGAAATTAACCGCTTGTTTCCCAAAGCCGAAATCGAGTATTTTACCTGACTGCTGTAGCATAATTTTCCCAATCAACCTCTGTTCCGTAATAATGGCGGAGAATCTGTTGATAAGTATAACCACGAGCCGCCAACGCCGCCGCCCCCCATTGACTTAAACCTACCCCATGCCCGGACCCAGTACCAACAAAAAGCAAACTGGCTCCTGGTGGTAAGACAATCGGTTGGGTGATTTCGGTTTGTTCCGGATAGCAAAAAACCCGGAAATTAGCGCTGGGTAACCCAAGCAGCCGACGGAGTTCTTCATTTTTTAATCCTCTTCCCCCGCTCGTGCCACCAAACCAAAAACCGACCCGTTCCCCATTAACCGAAGGAATCGGTGTTACCTGCAGCGCTTGTTCCCCCGGAAGAATTAACCCGTGGGCCAACTCCTCCACACTGCAAAGATAGGCGTTGGGCCATTGGTAATTCCGCCCATCGTGGTCAAAATCCTCCACCGAACGCAAATAGGGGAGCGGTAATCCGCACCAAACATCCTCATTGTTTCTGGTCCGCCCACCGCTGCTGGAATGATAAACCGCATTTATGGGTGTTCCCCGCCAAGTCAAGACCTCGCCCGCTGTCGCCGTGACCGCTGCCCGGAAAACCGCCGCCTGGGGCAAGCCACGGTAAACCTGACAATGGTTCTCGGCGCAAAGATCAAAAGCGTCATGCTTTCCCAAACTATGTATAGTATATGACCGGATGGCCACGGCATTCGCTTTTAATGCCTCCAGGGACCAACTGGCATAAGCTTCACTTCCTAACACGCCACAAACATAGTCCTCAAGCCCAACTTCGTTCAAGATAATTAACCCCTCGTCGGCGTCGGGCCATAAGATCAGGTTCCCCGGATAGTCTGCTCCGTTTAGCTCAAAGCCACTACCGGAATTATGCAGCAGGATCGGTAAATCCCCCGTAATTAAATCACCCTGTTCCGAATGGAGGATCAGCTGTCCGTCAACCATCGTCACCTGCCAACTTAATTGATGATAAATTGCCGCATCTTCGACTTTTTGCCATGAAGCCGAAGAGAAGTGCGGTTTTTCGGCCAAATCTTTTTCCGATCGGTAATAGAGGGTAATCGGTCCCAGACCGCGGAGGGTCACCTGGGGCTTTAAGGTCAATCTAATCAGCAGAACAGGTTCAATCTGCCCTTCGGCAGATACCGGTGGGCTGTATGTTGCAAGCAGGAAAATTAGCAGTATAATCCAGCCTTGAAACCGCCTGTTCATTTCCATTCATCCCCCTGTCCGGTTACCATTGAATGATCATTCGACACCTTTACCCCGCTTCCTTTCACGACAGGCCGACCTTTATCGGTAATAAAAAAAGCAAAACCCGCCTTCCTAGCGGAAGGCGGGCGGAAATCCGACGTTAATTTGTTTCCATTCCAATACGGTTTTCCCCGATGGAGATTTCTACTACCTCCGTGAGCAAATCAGCATAGCTGTAGGATACTCTCCGTTCTACTTGTCGCTCCCGAAATTTAACAACGAAAATTTTGGGATACGTCTGTTCTAAAATCCCTTTGACCTGGAATACTTTTTTTCGGCCGGTATTAGCTTTTAAACTGACCTCTTGGCCAACAAAGCTGTCCATGTCTTTCCGGATCTTTTCTAAAACGTTTGGTTCTTGCCTGGACAAACCTGTTCACCATCCTTCTATACCAATAGATAGATTATAACACAGATTGTCCATTTTTGTCAAGAAAGAAGATTATAGCAAATAACTCGGTCGGTTGTCAAGAACCTTTATTGATTTTATCAAAAAAAGTTTATTTATTATTCTTCCCCGCCCGCCAATTTTCTAACCGCTCTTTGATCCTTCGTTCATAGCCTTCCTCCGTAGGCTGGTAATAGCGACGCCCTTTTACTTCAGTCGGCAGATAATCTTGGGGCACATAGTGGCCGGGATAATCATGGGGATAAAGGTATCCTTGGCCGTGACCCAATTGCCGCGAGCCGGGGTGGCTAGCGTCCCTAAGATGGAGAGGAATCGTCCCCTGACTCACCGCCTCCACATCCTTGCCAGCCAGATCGATCCCCAGGCAACAGGCATTTGATTTCGGTGCCGTCGCCAAATAGGTAACCGCCTGCGCCATGGGGATCCGCGCTTCCGGTAACCCGACCATCTCAACGGCCTGGGCGGCAGCGACTGCAACTAAGAGCCCTTGGGGATCGGCATTCCCAATATCCTCGGCGGCATGGACAATTAACCGACGGGCAATAAACTTCGGGTCTTCCCCTGCTTTCAACATCTTTGCCAGATAAAAAAGGGCCGCATCCGGATCCGATCCCCGGATTGATTTAATAAATGCCGAGATCGTATCGTAATGGTTATCCCCCTCGCGGTCATACCGAATCACCTTTTGTTGCACCGAGTCGGCAATGATCTCCACGGTTAGATGACGG
>DOID01000134.1:15382-16219 GCA_003511465.1 Bacillota bacterium
ACCCGCGCATCGCCTTCCGCGACGCCAACCAGATGTTCCAAGGCCGCCGGTTCCAGGATCACTTGCAGTTCGCCCAATCCCTGCTGTCGATCGTTGATGGCCCGGTTGATCACCTCTTTCAGCTCATCGTTATTCAAAGAGCGGAGCCGGAAAACCCGGGAGCGGGAGAGGAGCGGGGTATTCACTTCATAATAGGGGTTTTCCGTCGTCGCCCCCAATAAGATGATCGTGCCATCCTCGACCGCCGGGAGTAGAGCATCCTGCTGCCCTTTATTAAAACGATGAATCTCATCGATGAAAACCACCGTCCGCTGCCCATGCAGGAGGGAACGCTCTTTGGCTTCGCTAATCAATCTTCTAAGCTCCGCCACCCCCGTTGAAACCGCATTTACCGTTTCAAAATGGGCCTTCGTATACTTGGCAATTAAGAACGCCAAGGTGGTTTTACCGGTCCCCGGTGGTCCGTAGAAGATCATTGAGGTCAACCGGTCGGCTTCAATCGCCCGGCGCAATAATCGCTGCGGGCCGACAATCTCCTGCTGTCCGACAAAATCCTCGAAACGCTCCGGACGCATCCTGGTGGCCAAGGGTGCCTCCCGCTTCCGCTGGGACGCGCTGGCCGCACTGAATAGATCCATCTGCTTTCCCCCCTTTGGTCAGTTGTCCTTAAATATTTTGCGTTACCATAGCAAAAAGCTTGTTTGTAATTATTAGAAAAAAGATCCGGTAGCCCGGACCTTTTCTTCGCCCTAACTATAAAATAGCCCATGTTGTTCACTTAGCAAAGAAGAGCAGTCGGCGTGAACAACTCAAATTATAGCGCCTCCGGGGCTTGTC
>DOID01000134.1:16326-20326 GCA_003511465.1 Bacillota bacterium
AATTATAGCGCCTCCGGGGCTTGTCATTACCCTGGCGGTAGCCAGGGTAATGACTAATATGACTGATCTGCCCAGTTGATCTCCCCGTTCGGCGCATACCAGATTCGTTTACCCGCTCCGCCGCTTGCTCCCCGAAAATCAAAGCGCCATCGGTCAAAGGTAAAAGTCGCCGTCTCTAGCGGTCCAAGCACCAACCCTTCTTGTCCTGCCCAGGAATGAATCACATTTTTGATCTGTCCCGTAGAAAATGGTCCTTGGTTGGTCAAAACAACATCCGCGGCTTCAAACAAGTCATGGCGATAAGCGGGAGAAAAACCGCCAACCCCTGACGAATCAAGATTTACCCCTTTCAGCTCGATCATAATCCGAAAAGGTCCGTCCACTTGCAGCCGTTGAAGCTCGCCGCCATAAAAGTACAGGGCAATCTCCGCGCCACTCTCCTGGCCAAAAGAACGGGCGGTATAATCAATCGTCCGCCATTGATTATTAATCATCGCTTGTAGCTCACCACAGACCCAAAATACGTCGGGCCGGGACTCCGTCGGGAGTGTAAGGAAATAACCGAGATGATCCGGGGTTCCGTTGAAGTCCGCATCCACTAAGTCAAAGCGACTAGGGAGATTAAGGGATTCACCTGGGGGAGCGGCACCCTTCGCCATTAAACTCAGGGAAAAGACGAGTAGAATTTGGATGGTGATCACGAAAACCAAGTAAAAGCCGGGACTTTTCTTTGCCATGTTCATTACTCCTTTGTTTGCTGCGTTGTTTACTAAGATTATCTAGTTTCGTCTTTACTTGTCTGCACTACCGTTATTTATGTATTTTCGGGCTCACCGACCAATTCCCTTCAGCAAAGATCTGGTAGTTCGCACTAATTCGCTAAAAGGCGATGGATGATCTGCGTTACTTCATCGGTATGAAAAGGTTTGATCAGAAAATCCTGGGCACCGGCTTTAATTGCTTGGTAAATCAAGCTTTTCTGTGTTGCCGTACTACAAACCACAATCTTGACTTCTGGGTTGTACTTGACAAACTCCTTAATTACTTCCAGCGGATTAGCATCGCCGATGATTAGATCTTTAATCACCAAATCCGGTTTTTCCTTGAAAAAAAGTGCCAAACCCTCCGTCACCGTCGCTGCTTCATAGCAATCATAACCGCCCTTGCTTAGAATCTCCTTCAAAAGCAACCGAAAGAGTGGGGAATCGTCAATAACAAGAATCTTGGCCATCTTCCCCTTCCTCCCTCTTAAATTCATAATTTAAGTGTAAACTTCTACGACGGTAAATAAATTCCTGCCTTCACCCTTCATTCCTAGACCTTTTTTCTCTCGGGCCAAAATAAAAAGGCCTTTTCAGGCCTTTGCTTAATCGTTCAGTTCCCCGTTATGCACCTCATAACTCCAGTCCCGACCCGCGTTATTATCCCATTGATCGTTCCCGTCGTGAAAACAAAAATTCAAACGGGTCGGATCATTGGCCACTAAAGAAGCGGACCAACTTCCATCCCGTCCCCGCTTCATTTTAATATCTTGCACATCGGTCCAGTCCCCAAAGCCATAGCCGGCGCGTAAATAAATATTATCGACGCCCTTTGTGGCCAGCTTGCCTTGATACTTCATTCTCACTTCATCACCAACGGTGATCGGGGTCGGCTCCATAAAAATTCCGTCCACAACCTCTTCCAGTTTCCGTCTGGGCATTCCCCTTGGCTCCTCCCTTGCAAAGTATGTCCCTAGTATTTTACCCAACGCTGACCGGATCATACTGCTCGAAAACTTGTGGGTTATTTTCCCTCATAAACCTCGGGTTTTAAGACACCAATCATGGGTAATTCCCGGAACCGCTCGGCATAATCCAAGCCATAGCCGACCACGAAGCGGTCCGGAATGGCAAACCCATTGTATTCGGGCCTAATTTCGACTTCACGCCGACTGGGTTTGTCCAAAAGCGTGCAGACCTTAAGACTAGATGGGTGACGGGCTTTTAGATTATTTAATAAATACTTTAGGGTCAAGCCGGTATCGATAATATCTTCCACCACCAAAACATGTCGTCCTTCCAGTTCCATTTCAATATCTTTCAGGATCTGGACCGCCCCGGAGGTTCTTGTTGACGCTCCATAACTAGAGACTGCCATCAGGTCATATTTGAGGGGGATTTTAATCTGCCTGATTAGATCGGCCATAAAAGGAAGCGCTCCTTTTAAAATCCCAATTACCATTAGCTCTTTACCCTGGTAATCCGCGGTGATCTCCGCTCCCAGCTCTTGAACGCGGGCAGCAATCTGTTCCGGAGTGAGTAAAATTTCCGCTAATTCTTTCAACTTTCTTCCTCCTCAGCGTTTTTTCTTTAGTTTAAGCTTTTTCCGTTTTATCGATCAATCGCTAAGAATAGTCCCGGCTTCGTCATTAGTCGGCGCTGGTACCCGTTCTTCTGTTAACACCGCAGAGTCTAACCGGGTGATGCGCCATTTTTTCTTCCGTTTTTCTAAGACTAGGCGGTCACGGCGTTCCTGTTCTACATATTGATCGCCCTCCAACAGCTGTAGACGATAACTGGCGTTATACATGGGTACCTCCGGGTTGAAGTCCGCGGCAGTATCAATCGTTAAATCCTCCAGCTGAAAGAAGGGGATTTCCATTAATTCATAAGCCTGACGGACTTTATAAGTGACATGTAAAACGCTGACCATATTAGTGAACTCCTTGCCCACCCCCTTGTCCAAGGGTTCTTCGAGCTGAAGTGAATCAAGGCGGGCGAGACCATCGTAAAAAAGTGCAACCACTTCCAGGGGGGGCGTCGAGGATGTAATCTGCTCTTCATAACCACCCCGGCTCAGCAACAGAAAGGAACCGAGAAGGACGACGAGGATAACCAGGGGCCATCTATACCACTGCCAACGCCAATACCACTGCCGTTTACGCGTCGCTTTCGCTTTAACTGCTTCCGCTTCCATTTGAAATAGGGCTGCTTCATCCGGAGTAGCCTCTAATGTTCCTTTATTCACCGCTTGGGCGAGCGCAGCAGCGCAGGACCGGGCATCCGGTCGCTGCTGAGGATTCTTTTTTAACAGCTTCTTCATGATCGCCGCTAATTCCGCCCCGATCTGGGGCTGATCATAGCGGGGATCGGGCGCTTCTTCCCGCAGCATCGCCGTAAGCGTGACCTGCCGTTTCTCCAGTGGAAACGGGAATTTCCCTGTACCCAGACGATAAAGGGTAAGTCCTAAAGTATAAAGATAAGCCGCTTCCGTCCACTGACCACCATCGATCACTTCCGGAGCTGTGTAGAAATCACGCTGCTCACCCCCACTCCGGTAAGGCGCCAACAACCGTTGCACACGGGGATCGAGGATCCCCCACCTACCGCTCCCTAAAGGAACCAGATCTCCAGGGTGAAAACCGGTAAAGGGCAGCTGTTCTTCACCAGCAGCTACCAAAATACCAAGGAGGCCTTCGGCCAGTGCTGCGATCTCCGCAGGCGGAGTGACTGCCCGTCCTTTTTCCGGCCAACCGGTCCAGAGTCCCTCATCGTAATCCAGAAGCAAGCCGTACTCTGTCCCGCATTTTTCAATTCCGTGATAATAATAAACCTTCATTTTGGTGTCAAAGGTAAGTGGATTTGTCACCAGCTGCCTTAGTTCACGCAGGAGTTCAAGGTGGATTTTTTCTTTCGCCAAAAGGGTCAGATTTAACGGCTCGAATAAATAATTATTCCCTTGTTCATCGATGACCACAGAAAGCGCTGCCCCGTCGACTCCAGTTTGAGTCGCTTTTAATGATAAACGCATACCAACACCTCCTTTTTGTCGTATTTATGATTAAAGCTTGATTTGATAACGCAAAAGCTGGATTAGGCCTAAAGAACAAATAGTACTATGCCGAAAACTATAGTACGAATAGAATTAAAGACGAACAGCACTTATTCATTTTAACTTAGTAAACATTAACTTTAATATAACTTTCCTTTAACTAATCCGCAAATTAGAACCATTACGA
>DOID01000048.1:0-3495 GCA_003511465.1 Bacillota bacterium
GTTTTCAAACCAACGGTTTTCCCACCGGTATTCGGGCCGGTAATGACCAGGGTTTGAAAACTACAGCCTAATTCCAGATCAATCGGAACGACCTTCCCTTCCAAGAGCGGATGGCGGGCGGCCAGCAATCGTAGCGAAACCGCGTCCGTAATGATCGGTTCCGTCCCGTGTAGCTCCTGACTGTAACGGGCTTTGGCAAAAGCCAGATCCAACCGGGCCAGTATCTCCAAATTAGCCAGGGCGGGGGTAGCCACTTCGCCCACGAGGGCGCTGAGCGCGGCCAAAATACGCGCTACCTCTTTCTCCTCTTCCGCCTCAACCTGCCGGAGCTGGTTATTAATCTCCACTATCGCCATAGGTTCGATAAAAAGTGTCGCCCCGCTGGCAGACTGGTCATGGACAATTCCTGGGATTAGTTGCCGGTATTCTTGCTTGACAGGAATAACATAGCGCCCATTACGCAGGGTAACTAGGGCTTCCTGGAGATACTTCCGGCTTTCGCCGCCGTGCACCAGGGCGTTGAGTTTATCACGGACCCGGTTCTGGTAAGTTCGAATCTGGGATCGCAGCCGAGCCAGTTGGGGGCTGGCGTTATCCTTAACGCTTCCCTCGGGTTCAATCGCCCGCTCGATTTCTTGTTCCAGCTCAGGAAAGGCGGCGAGTGCCATGGCCAGTGCAGCCAAGGTCGGAGCGGTTTCCGCTCGCTCCCCGCTAAAAAAAACCCGTAGTAACCGGGCGGCGCGGCAAGTCGCGCCCACTGCTCCTAGTTCCTCCGGGGCTAAAATCCCCCCTAAACGGGCTTTTTTAAAAGCCGCCCTGAGGTCAGAGATGCCGCCGAGGGGGATCCGGTCTCCACTTTGGGAAATTAGACAAGCTTCGGTCGTCTCCGCCTGCCACTGAATAATCTCATCAGACGCTATCGAAGGCCGCAGCCTCAGCGCCAGTTCTTTTCCTAAGGTACTACTAGCATAGGTTGACAACCGGGTCAGGATTTTTCCAAACTCCAAAACCCGGAAAGTCTTCTCATTCACCCAGGATCGCCTCCTTGATCCTTAGTTTATCTTCTTTATCCCGCGTGTTCCTCTGCTCCGAAGGCCGTAAGCGCTTCCTTGAGCACCCCATCCATTGTTTCAACGAGGACAAAATCTAGTTTCCGGGCAACCTGTGCCGGGATCTCCTCCAGATCTTTCTGGTTTTCCTTGGGAATGATGATTCTCTTCAGACCCGCCCGGTGAGCTGCCAGTACTTTTTCCTTCAAACCGCCGATGGGTAGAACCCGACCGCGTAAGGTAATCTCGCCGGTCATCGCCACATCGCTACGGACTGGAGTCCCCGAGAGGGCGGAAACAACCGCCGTCGCCATGGTAATTCCGGCCGAAGGACCGTCTTTCGGGATCGCTCCCTCCGGCACATGAATATGGAGATCGGTATTTTCGTGAAAATCTTCAGGGATCCCGAAGGCCGCTGCCCGGGAGCGAATATAGCTCACCGCCGCCTGGGCCGACTCCTGCATTACTTCGCCCAGTTTTCCGGTGAGAAGCAACTGTCCCTTTCCTTTCACGGCCGAAACTTCGATCGTTAGTATCTCCCCGCCCACTTCAGTCCAGGCCAGTCCCGTTACCACCCCGACCCGGTTGTCCTCTTCCTTAACCGCGGAACGGAATTTGGGTACCCCCAAAAATTTGTGGAGATTCTGCTTACTGACGCGCACCGCCGTAGCCTGCTTACTCACCAACTGACGGGCAGTTTTCCGGCATACGGCGGCTAGTTCCCGTTCGAGGCTGCGCACCCCCGATTCCCGCGTATAGGAGCGAATCACTTCGGCCAGCACTGTATCGGTCAGGACCAACTGCTCTTGGCTTAGACCGTGTTCCTTGACCTGTTTCGGCAGGAGGTGTCTTTTGGCGATCTCAATTTTCTCTTCGTCCGTATAACCGGCAATCTGGATAATCTCCATCCGGTCGAGGAGCGGCCGGGGAATATTATACATGGTGTTCGCAGTAGTAATGAAAAAGACCTGTGATAAATCGAAGTTGACTTCCAAGTAATGATCGCCAAAGGCGTTATTCTGTTCCGGATCCAGGACCTCGAGCAGCGCCGCCGAAGGGTCGCCCCGGAAATCGGTGGACATTTTATCGATCTCATCCAGTAGCAAGACAGGGTTTTTCGTCCCCACCTGCCGCATCAATTGGATAATCTTACCAGGCATCGCTCCTACGTAAGTCCGTCGGTGACCGCGGATCTCAGCTTCATCCCGGACACCGCCCAGAGAGAAGCGGACAAATTTACGGTTCATCGCCCGCGCAATCGAACGGGCCAGGGAGGTTTTCCCGACGCCCGGCGGACCAACCAAACAGAGAATCGGTCCCTTTAAAGTTTTGGTAAGCTTTCGGACCGCCAGGAAATCCAGGATCCGCTCTTTTACTTTCTCCAAGCCGTAATGGTCTTCATTCAAAATCTGTTCGGCAATATCCAGGTCAAGATGGTCTTCGGTATAGACATCCCACGGTAAGGAAAGCAACCAATCTAAATAATTCCGGACGACCACCGCTTCCGCCACCATCGGCGGCATCTTCTCCAAACGGTCAATTTCTTTCAGCGCCCTTGCGCGCACTTCCTCCGGGAGTTTCAGCTCTTCGAGACGAGCCCTTAGCTCTTCCGCCTCGGCCAC
The DNA here is from genome assembly GCA_003511465.1 of Bacillota bacterium. Classification (GTDB taxonomy): domain Bacteria; phylum Bacillota; class UBA4882; order UBA10575; family UBA10575; genus Capillibacterium. The sequence continues at coordinate 2,672 of DOID01000048.1, forward strand.
CCGTTCATCCTTCTCGCCCAACTCTTTCTGGATGGCTTTCATCTGTTCCCGTAAATAATACTCTTTTTGCGTTTTTTCCATCTGCTTTCTGACTCGCAGGTGGATTTTTCTTTCCATCTCAATAATCTCTAGTTCATTAACTAATATCGAGTAGAGTTTTTCCAAGCGTTCTTCCGGCGCAATCGCTTCCAACAGCGCTTGCTTATCTTCAATTTTTAAATTGAGATGGGACGCGATCACATCAGCCAGTCGGCCTGGTTCTTCGATACTGGAAACCGAAGCTAACACTTCGGGTTGAATCCGTTTGCTGCTCTTTATATACTGTTCAAACTGAACATAAGCCGAACGCATCAAAGCTTGCAGCTCTGTACTTTTTGCCGGTTTTTCTTCTACTTTCTCCACGACCACCCGGTAGTGGGGATCCTTCTGAAGGAAAGTTTTCACCTCCACCCGACTCAGGCCTTCCACCAACACCCGGAGAGTACCGTCGGGTAACTTTAATAACTGTTTGATTTCGGCTAAAGTTCCTAACTTATAGATGTCCTGGGGTTCCGGTTCATTGGTCTTCGCCTGATGTTGGGCGGCAAGCACGATCATTCTGTTGTTGACCATTGCTTCTTCCAAGGCGCTGACCGATTTTTCGCGGCCCACATCTAAATGGATAATTACATACGGAAAAACGATCACTCCTCTCAAGGGGAGGAGCGGGAGTTCCATTTGTTTCTCGTCAAGATCTGGTTTTCTCCAGTTTACGACAGCAGCCACCACGGCTACCCACCTCCAATTGAAAACATTTGCGTTATAAAAAAGGGTATAAACAGCTT
>DOID01000048.1:3822-4720 GCA_003511465.1 Bacillota bacterium
GAGGTGAGCCAATGAAGAAAAAAATTGCCTTCCTGCTCATTCTAGTGTTTTTGGTAGGACTTACGCTCTTCCTTTTCTTCTCACACCAACTTGTAAACTGGTTATGGTACCGAAGCCTCGATGCCTTAGCACAGTTTTGGATTCCTCTCCTAACCAAGCTGGGAATCCGTTTGGGTTTGGGGTTTTTTTGCTTCTGTTTTCTTTATCTGAATCTACGCCAAACGAAAAAGGCCTTTCTGGAATTGGATTCCGAGGTTAATGTGTCCCCCCAACAACATACGTTTTTTAGCGTCATCACCGCGTTGTTACTAACATTATTCTTATTACCCGGGTCCGCTCCCGACTGGACTGTCGTTCAACAATACCTGAACCGTACCACCTTCGGGGTAACGGATCCCATCTTCCACCTTGATCTCGGCTTTTACCTTTTTGCCTATCCTTTTTACCAGAAACTAATCGTTACTTTCCTCGGTTTGATCATCCTTGCCCTGCTCAGTGTCACGCTGTTTTACGTCGTGGCGCAAGCATACTGGTATCAGGATCGAAAACTATCGATCTGGCCACGGGCGCGGATCCACCTGACGATCCTTGGTGTTTGTTTCTTCTTGCTCAAGGCCGTTGATTATTTGTTCAGTCGCTGTGGTCTGCTTTATGAAGAGAAATCCTTACTCACCGGTGTGGACTTCACCACCCATCATTTACGCATCCTCGGTTACAACCTGATGGCGATCATCGCCGTTCTTGCCGCCATTTTATTGCTTACTACCCTCTTTAGGCAGAAACATCCGCGCCGCCTGATCATGGCCGGTCTGGTTTTATGGGTGGGTGCTTCTCTCCTTTTCACGCTGCTCCTCCCGCCCTTGGTGGAAAACATCGTCGTCAAACCCAACCAATTTAT
>DOID01000122.1:0-193 GCA_003511465.1 Bacillota bacterium
TGGCGAAACTGATCGACTACGCCCGGGCGGAAGGGATCCGCGTGATTTTTATCCAAAGCCAATTTAATACGGAAGCGGCGACGGCAGTAGCGCGAGCGGTGAACGGACAAGTTGTGTCCATTGACCCGCTGGCCGAGGATTATCTCGATAATCTGCGCCAGATCGCCCAGCTGATTAAGAGGAGTCATGATGT
>DOID01000122.1:300-3005 GCA_003511465.1 Bacillota bacterium
GATCAGGGCTTTTTGCATTGTCATTTGAAGCAAAAAGCTTAATCAAGAGGAGTCATGATGTAAATGGCGAATGTAATTAAACTGTCCAAGGTGAGCTTTGCCTATGAACGTAGTTACATCCTGGATGGAATCGACCTGACGGTGGCGGTCGGGGAATTTTTAGCAATCGTTGGGCCCAACGGTGGGGGAAAGACCACTCTCCTGAAGTTGCTGTTGGGTCTCCTGGAGCCAACACATGGGGAGATTCGCATCTTTAACCTCCCGCCGCGGAAAGCCCGGCGTTTCATCGGCTATGTTCCACAGCAAGGCACGGTGGACCGGGATTTTCCCGTATCCGCCTTGGAGGTTGTGCTCATGGGCAGGTTGGCACCAAACAGCTTTTTCCCTCGCTATCAAAGGGCCGATTATCAGGCTGCCGCGGCGGCGATGCAGGCTGTTGGCGTTGGGGAGTTGGCTGATGTTCGTTTTAGCGACTTGTCAGGAGGTCAAAAACAACGGACCTTAATCGCCCGCGCCTTGGTGGGAAAACCCCAGTTATTGATTTTAGACGAACCGACGGCCAGTGTGGATCCCCAGGTTGAACAGGATATTTATGAATTACTGGCCCAGCTAAATAAGGATGTTACCATCGTGCTGGTTTCCCATGATCTAGGGTATGTCACGACCCATCTGCGGAAGGTAGCTTATCTCAACCGTAATCTGGTAGTGTATCCCCCGGGCGGAAATGTCTCCGGGAACATTCCCCACTGGTATACAGTAAATAATGGCTTTGGACGGGGTGTTTGAAGATGGGCGAATTTTTCGGCGCGCTCTTGCAGTATAATTTCCTCCAAAATGCCATCTTGGCCGGAGTTCTTTCTAGCCTGGCGTGTGGGGTGACCGGTGTTTATGTGGTGGTGAAGCGGATTACCTTTATCAGCGGAGGGATCGCCCATGCCATCTTGGGCGGGATCGGCGTCGCCTATTATTTGGGTAAAGATCCGCTATACGGCGCGGTCGTTACCGCTTTACTTTCGGCCTTTCTGTTGGGGATGATCAATTTAACTGCCCGCCAGCATGAGGATACCATTATTGGAGCCCTATGGGCGGTGGGGATGGCGGTGGGGATCATTTTTATGACGCTGACCCCCGGTTACAGTGTGGACTTGATGAGTTTTCTCTTCGGTAATATCTTAATGGTCACCACACCGGTGCTGCGGGTGCTTTTCAGCTTAGATTTGGTGATTCTGCTGGTGGTGACGGTATTTTACCGCCAGTTTCTTTTGGTTTGTTATGATGAAGAATACGCCCGCTTACGTGGTTTGCCGGTGAAGGCGCTTTATATTTTACTGTTGGCGCTGATCGCGTTAACGGTTGTGATTCTGATTAAAGTCGTCGGGTTAATTATGGTCATCGCTTTACTGACCTTACCGGCGGCAGTGGCCGGCCTTTTTACCCATCAGTTACGGCACATGATGATTCTGGCAAGCGGATTAGGTTTACTCTTTATCCTGGTGGGATTGGTTTTTTCTTATCAATTAAACCTGCCGTCCGGGGCGACGATTGTGATCATTGCCGGTTTTGGTTATTTAGGGGCATTAGGACTACGGAAAATCGCACTGGGGTTTACAAGGAGGAAACAAGATGAAAGTTGTTGAGCTGATCTGTGCGCCGGTCCGGACCGGATTTTACTTTGATGACCACAAGGCAATCAAAGCAGGGGCCGAACCGGATGGCTTTAACTATCGTGGGACCCCGCAGACGAAGGGTTTTTCCCGCGTACGCCAACCGGGGGAAGGCGTCTCCGTCATGTTAAGACTGGCCAATGGTGCCTTAGCCCATGGGGATTGTGCCGCCGTGCAATATTCCGGCGTTGATGGTCGGGATGAACTTTTTCTGGCCGCGGATGCGATGGCTGTTATTGACCGGGTGGTCAAACCCTGGGTGGAAGGGCGAAAACTAACTACCTTTCGGGAGCTGGCTCAAGAAGCGGACCAGTTAGTCGATGAGGCAACCGGCCGCCGCTTACATACGGCGATTCGTTACGGCCTAACCCAGGCTTTGTTGGATGCGGTGGCGCAAGCAGGGCAGAAAACCATGGTTGAGGTGGTTGCTGCGGAGTATGGTCTGACGCCGGTCGCAGAGGCGATCCCGATTCTGGCCCAAAGTGGTGATGAAAGGTATCTGAATGCCGAAAAAATGATTATGAAAGCAGTAGATGCTCTTCCTCATGGTCTCTTTAACAATGTCGAAACCAAACTGGGCCAACGGGGCGAGAAGCTCCTGGCTTATGCCCAGTGGTTAAAACAGCGCATTGAGGAATTAAAGCCCAGTCCCAATTACCAGCCCACAATCCACCTAGATCTCTATGGGACGCTGGGTCATGCTTTAAAGGAAGATCCAGACGCCATTGTTACCTACCTAAGACAGTTGGAGGAGATTGTCGCCCCTTACCCCCTCTTGGTGGAAGACCCGGTGGTGCTCGGTGACCGGTCAGCTCAGCTTGAATTGCTGCGCACCCTGACCCAAAGGCTGGCGGCCGCAGGTAGTCAGGTTACTTTGGTGGCTGATCAGTGGTGCAATACCTTGGATGATATTAAAGAATTTGTGCTGGCCCAAGCAGTAGGGATGATTCAGATCAAAACCCCGGACCTGGGCGGTCTGCATAATACGATCGAAGCGATCCTGTTTTGTAAAGAACACGAGGTTGCCGCCTATTTAGGTGG
>DOID01000122.1:3149-7870 GCA_003511465.1 Bacillota bacterium
CCGGCGCTAATCATGGCTAAACCGGGAATGGGTGTGGATGAGGGCTACATGATTGTTTTCAACGAAATGAGTAGGCTCCTGGCCTTAAACCGGAGCGCGGCTCGTGGTTAAAGTTGTCTCTATTAAATGATAATGCTATAATAATAGATTAGGGAGTCGCTCAACTGGCTACCTTAAATCGCGAAGTGATTAAAATCAAAGCCAGTTGAGTCGACATGCAAGTCGTTCATGCCGCCTACCGCAGCATTACGAAGTAATGTAAATCAGAGGCGGATGAATCGACAACGAAGGCGTACAGCAGCTGGTCGTTCGGAGCGGCGACACTAGCTAGATTTACCTAAATTTAAAGCCGGGAGAATCGACAGACTAGTATTTTCTAATTAGTCGCTCACCTAGCGAAATGGTTTGTGGGAAGAGAGGTCTGAAGCTGATGCTGAATTTTTTTCGGAATCGATGGGATACCAACCTTAGGGAAGTAAATAGGCTGAAGCCGCTGGTGCAAAAGATCAATGATTTGGAAGCGGAGACGGGGCGCCTGACCGACCAGGAACTAAAAGCTAAAACCGGGGAATTCAAAACCCGTTACCAAAATGGGGAGACCTTGGATATGCTGCTCCCGGAGGCTTTTGCTACCGTACGGGAAGCCGCCAAGCGTACTCTGGGCCAGCGCCATTATGATGTGCAATTGATCGGTGGGATTGTCTTGCATGAGGGGAAAATCGCCGAGATGAAAACCGGGGAAGGCAAGACCCTGGCGGCGACGCTCCCGGCTTATCTGAATGCCCTGACTGGCCGTGGCGTGCATGTGGTGACGGTTAATGATTATTTGGCAAAACGGGACAGCGAATGGATGGGTCAGCTCTATAAATTCCTTGGTTTGTCTGTTGGTGTAATCCTGCACAATCTGAGCCCGGAAGAAAGACGCCAGGCTTATAATGCCGATCTTACCTATGGAACGAATAATGAATTTGGCTTTGACTACCTCCGGGACAATATGGCCATTTCCGAAAAGGAACTAGTCCAAAGGGAATTGAACTTTGCCATCGTTGACGAAGTGGACAGTATCCTGATTGACGAAGCCCGGACCCCGCTGATCATTTCGGGACAGGCCGAAGAATCAACGAATCTTTACTCCGTTTTTACCCGTATCGCTCGCCAATTAAAACGGGAAACGGACTATACCGTTGATGAGAAGGCCCATTCGGTGGCGGTGACCGAAGAAGGGGTCGCCAAGGTCGAGCAGACGTTGAACGTGGATAATTTATACGCCCCGGAACGTACCTCCTTGGTCCATCACTTGATTCAGGCTTTGAAAGCCAAGGAACTAATGAGACGTGATCGGGATTATGTGATCAAAGAAGGCCAAGTGATTATTGTCGATGAATTTACCGGCCGCTTAATGTTTGGGCGCCGGTACAGTGAAGGGCTGCACCAGGCGATTGAGGCGAAGGAGAATGTCAAGATCGAACGGGAAAGCCAGACGCTGGCGACCATTACTTTTCAAAATTATTTCCGGATGTACGATAAACTGGCCGGGATGACCGGAACGGCCGAGACTGAGGAATTAGAATTCCGTAAGATCTACGACTTAAGTGTGGTTGTGATTCCGACCAATTTACCGATGATCCGTTCGGATTATCCGGATGTGATCTATAAGACGGCGGAGACAAAGTTTAAGGCCGTAATTGCCGAAATCGAAGAAGTACACCAAACCGGCCGTCCGGTGCTGGTGGGGACGATCTCGATTGAGAAGTCGGAAGCCTTGTCGGCGGCTTTGCGCAAAAAAGGCATTCCCCATCAAGTTTTAAACGCGAAATACCACGAGCAAGAAGCCCAGATTATCGCCCAGGCGGGCCGCTTGGGGATGGTGACGATTGCCACCAATATGGCTGGTCGGGGCACCGATATTATTCTGGGCGGAAACGCCGAAGCCTTAGCCCGGGAACTGGTCCGGAAAAAAGGCCAAACAGAGGATGAGGATCCGGCAGCGATGGAAGCCGCGCTGGCGGAAGCGAGGCGCATTACCGAGCAGGAACATGAACAAGTGGTTGAGCTCGGCGGACTTCACATTATCGGCACGGAGCGGCATGAAAGCCGACGGATCGACAATCAATTAAGGGGTCGGGCCGGACGGCAGGGCGACCCCGGTTCTTCCCGCTTTTTCGTGGCGATGGGCGACGATTTGATGCGCTTGTTCGGTGGCGAGATGATCGTTCACTGGATGGAACGCTTAGGTTGGGAAGAGGAGATGCCGATTGAACATCCCCGGATCGCCAAGGCAATTGAGAATGCCCAGCGTAAGGTCGAAGGACGCAACTTTGGGATCCGTAAACAAGTCTTGGAATATGATGATGTATTAAATAAACAACGGGCGACGATTTATAGTTTGCGTCAGAAGTTATTAATGGGTGAAGATCTAAAGGATCAGGTGTTGGAAGCCTTGGAAGCCGTTATTGATCAATTAGTTTTAGCCCATACCGATGCTCGCCCGCCGGAAGAGTGGGAGTACGATAGTATTCTGAAGGCGGCGGAACACATTTTCCTCCCGCTAAAAGAATACACCGAAGCGGATTTGGAAAAAGCCGCGGATGGAGAGACCGATGGGTTAAAAGACTTTTTCCACGAGGCTGCATTGAAGTTCTACGCAGCGAAGGAAGCGCGAATTGGCGCTGTCGTCATGCGCGATTTTGAACGCTATATTATGTTGCGCACGATCGATAATCTTTGGATTGATCACCTGCAAAACATGGATGATTTACGGGAAGGCGTCGGATTGCGGGCCTACGGACAGCAGGATCCACTGGTCGTCTACAAAATTGAAACCTATCAAATGTTCCAGGAATTACTGTACGCCATTAAAGAAGATGTGGTACGCTATGTCTTTAAGCTGGAGTTTTCCACAGATGCGCCCCGCCAAGAACGGCGGATTAGTAATATCGTCACCAACCAGGGGGAAGATGGCGCTCCGTCTGTGCAGCAACGCAAGACCGGACAGAAGGTTGGACGGAATGATCCGTGCCCGTGCGGCAGTGGGAAGAAGTATAAAAAGTGTTGTGGCGCGAATTAAAAGACAAGGAGTTGAAGGAATTGACGGAACCGGCGGAAGTGAGAAACCAGATTGCCGACTTACAATCCCGTTTAGCGAAAATGAGGGAGTTTCTTTGACCTTGATCGAAAGAAAGAACGGGTTAAGGTTTTAGAAGCCGAAGCGGCGGCTCCTGATTTTTGGACGGACCAGGAAAAAGCCCAACAGGTTTTGCAGGAGCTGAACCGGGCTCGACAGGAAATTGAGGTAGTGCAAACGCTGGAGAAACGCCTGGCGGAAAACGACGATCTGCTGGAACTGGCATTAGTGGAAGCCGAGGACGAAATGGTCGAGGAGATCGCCCAGGGTGTCCAGAAGCTGGCGACCGAAGTAGACCACTTAGAATTGCGCACCTTACTGAAAGGCGAGTTTGACCAGAGCAATGCCTACCTGACGATTCATTCGGGGGCGGGGGGGACCGAGTCCCAAGACTGGGCCAGTATGCTGCTGCGGATGTATACCCGCTGGGCAGAACGGCAGGATTTAAAGGTTGACCTGATTGATTTACTCCCCGGCGATGAAGCCGGGATTAAAAGCGCAACCCTGTTTGTACAGGGGGAGAATGTTTACGGTAATTTGCGAGGGGAAAAAGGAGTACACCGGCTGGTGCGGATTTCACCCTTTGATGCATCGGGTCGGCGTCATACCTCCTTTTCTTCGGTGGATGTCATGCCGGAGTTTAACGATGAATATGCCATCGAGATCCGACCGGAAGAGCTGAAGGTAGACACCTACCGTTCGGGCGGGGCTGGCGGGCAACATGTAAATAAGACCGATTCGGCGGTGCGGATTACCCATCTACCCACCGGAATTGTGGTCGCCTGTCAGAATGAACGGTCCCAGTTTCAGAATAAAGATACCGCCATGCGACTGCTCAAGGCGAAACTGGCTGAACAGTACCGTCAAGAGCAACAGGCCAAGCTTGACCAGCTTAAAGGCGAGCAGATGGAGATCGCGTGGGGCAGTCAGATTCGTTCTTATGTTTTCTGCCCCTATACCATGGTGAAAGACCATCGGACGGAAGCAGAAACCGGTAACCTACAGGCGGTAATGGATGGCGAGCTTGATCCGTTTATTGAGGCTTTTTTACGTTCCCCGTATAACCAGGTTTAAGTAAGCTTTTTGCTAAATAAAGGGGTAGAAGTGTGGGTAAACGAATCATCGGGATCGGCCTCTTCCTTATAATCCTTGGCGTAGTGGGCGAAGGCCCACTTTTGACTTGGCTGGTGGAAAAAAATATCACCCGGGCCTTAACCAAACAAGCCCAGGTGGTAGAGGAGATGGACCTAGAGCTGGCCCCGCTGAAGCTGAAGGATTTGCGTAAAGGGCAAATGGGGCCGTTCACCTTTTCCGCAGATCGATTGGGTTTTGCTCAGGGGCCGGTCTTCACCAATATCGATCTACAGAGTAAAGGAATGAATTTTAACCCCGACGCCCTCTTTCAGGAAGGACAGCTTCAGATCCGCGCAATGCAGGAAACCGTGATGACCCTTCAGCTCTCCGAGGCGGAGTTGACGGCGATGATGCGCCGGGATTTGCCCGAGTTTGAGCCCACCGTATTTTTGGAGGATAGCCGGGTGGAGCTGGAAGGGTTCTTGGCTTTGTTTGGACAAAGCCGGTTACCTTTTAGTGCAAG
>DOID01000122.1:8100-8826 GCA_003511465.1 Bacillota bacterium
GAAATCCCCTGGCCACTGCGGCTGGAAAGTTTCCAGGTTCGACCGGGGGTGATCCAAATGGAATGGCGAGAGGAGGCTCTAAAGTGAAATATTTCTTCTCCGCCGGAGAGTTTTCCGGTGATTTACACGCGTCAGCGCTGATCCGGGAACTCCGCAAACAAGACCCGGAGGCGCAAATCTCCGGGATGGGTGGTGCGTTGATGGCGGCGGCCGGCGCTGAAATTCTTTTTGATCCGACGGCGGAAAGTACCATCGGGTTTTGGGAAGCGGCGCGTAAGTTCTTTATGTTTAAAAGCCAGTTAGACGAGTTTACTTCCTACCTAAAAGCAAATCGGCCTGACGTAGTGGTGTGGGTGGATTTTGGCGGGTTCAATGTTTTACTGGCCGAGCAGGCGGCCGCCCTTTCCATTCCGGTTGTTTGTATTTTCCCTCCGTCGGCGTGGGCCTATGGACCGGGGCGGGCTGCTCGTTTGGCAGGTTGTGTCTCCCATGTTGCCTCCGTGCTACCCTTTGAGGCTGAATTTTACCGTCGTTATGAGGTGAAAGTGACTTATGTCGGCCATCCGCTGGTTGACCGGGTGAAGCCCCGCCAGAGCCGGGACGAGTGGCGGCAGGCGCAAGGGATCTCACCTACGGAGCAAGTAATATTGCTGATGCCCGGTAGTCGTAAGCAAGAAGTACGGGGCTTACTCCCGCTGATGCTATCCGCCGCGGCGGAAGTGGCGG
>DOID01000122.1:9014-9278 GCA_003511465.1 Bacillota bacterium
GGAGTTAGTCCGGGCCGAACTTGCGAAATACCCCGGCTTAGCCGTGACGACGGCGGACCCGAGTGAAGCCTATAACCTGATGTCTGGTGCTGATCTGGGAATTCTTGCTTCCGGAACCGCTACTTTGGAAGCGGCCCTCCTCGGCCTGCCGATCATCGTTACTTACCAAGTTTCAAAGCTTTCCGCCTTCCTTTTTCAGGCCTTTGCGAATAAAGAATACCGCCGCCAACCATTGATGGTAGCCTTACCGAATTTGATTAAAGG
>DOID01000122.1:9457-12164 GCA_003511465.1 Bacillota bacterium
TTAGATCAGCCCGAACGTGGTGCCAAGATTAGAGCAGAACTGCGCGGAATCGGCGAAATACTGGGACCACCCGGTGTGATGGAAAGAGTCGCTACGATTGTCCGCGGGGAAGCTGCTCATAAGAACGGGTAAAAGACTGCTATTCTTCCGCTTCGGTCATGCAGGGTGCGGCGGAGATAATAGTATACGGAACGGCAGTAAAATTTAGCTAGTAAAACGGTAAGAGCAATCTTGCCGTTTTTAAATATCTCGTATTGATGATCATCCGGGTCGCTTTTTCCTGTTCTAGCTTGCGGTTTTCCATCATATTTTTTATCGATAAAGCTCAAAGAGGGATCAGCCGATGCGGATTTTTTATTTATCACGGTGGAAAGCGATTGGAGTTGGCCTCCTGGCGGCCTTTTTATTCTGGTATTTTTCCCATCCCGTGGTGTTGCGCCAGACGGCGCAGCAAGTCTGGGTTTTGTTGGGACAACGGATTATTCCCATTTATTCGGTGGGAACAGAGGAGAAGAAGCTTGCCATCTCTTTTGACGCGACCTGGGGCGCTGATCAAACCCTGGAACTCCTGAAGATCCTCAGGGAAAATAAGGTCAGGACTACTTTTTTCTTGTGTGGATTATGGGTCGAGAAATACCCGGAGATGGTAAAAAGGATCGCAGCGGAAGGCCATGAGCTGGCTAACCACTCCCATACCCATCCCCATATGAATAATTTAAGCGAACGGGAGATTGCCCATGAATTGAACCAGCCTCACCAGCTAATTAAGGAATTGACCGGCCAAAATCCGACCCTATTTCGTCCGCCCTTCGGCGAGTATAGTAATAAAGTGATCGAAACCGCTCAAGCTTGCGGCTATACTACGATTATGTGGGATGTGGACTCCCTGGACTGGAAGGACTTAACGGCCGCGACAATGCTTGACCGGATCCTAGGCCGGATTCAAAACGGGTCGATTATTCTTTTTCACAATGCCGGAACAAACACCCCTCAGGCCGTCGCCAGACTCTTGCCAATCTTGAAAGGACGGGGTTTTTCCGTTGTGCCCATCTCCCAATTGCTGCTGGTAGGGGATACCTATACGGACCATACCGGGCGGCAATTCCTGAAGAAAAGCGCCAACTAAACGGTATGGAGTAAAGGAGAGGAGATAAGCATGAAACTGGTGATTCTGGAGCGGAAGAAGATAACCTGGTTTTTCTGCTGGGTTTTAGTGGTTGTGGTGAGCGCCGTCGGGACTACCCGGTGGTTTGCCCTGCAGCGGCAGTGGTACGGTGTGAAAGAAGGGGTGATGTTAGAAGGACATTTGATGCATCGGCTCTTACCAGCGGAAGTAAAAAAAGCCGTTGCGGAAATGGCTAAAATCTATGCCCTAGACCCGCAAAATGCCGGTTACTTTGTGGAGACCGGCGAGGTCATTCCGGAAAAAGATGGTCGGGGTGTTGATATTGAAGCAACAGTGGCTCAGGTCCTCGCGGCGAACTCCGGTGCCCGTCTGCAGTTGATTACCTATGCGATCCCGGCTACAGTCGGAAAAGAATACTTTTCCCCGGTCTTTCAGGGACCGACCGACCAAAAAAAAATAAGCCTTGCGATTAATGTGGCCTGGGGGGAAGAGGAACTTCCAGCCATGCTTAAGATCTTGAAAGAACGGGGGGTGCATGCCACTTTCTTTTTTGACGGGGCGTGGGTGAAAAAATTCCCGGAGATGGTCAAAGCAATTCATGCCGCCGGGCATGAGATCGCCAATCATGGCCTGTACCATGGGCATCCGGCCCAAATGAGCCGCGATGAACTAAAACGTCTAATTGTGGAGAATAACCAGCTGTTGGCGGGGATCATTGGTATGGATCCTCCGAAACTGTTTGCTCCGCCTTATGGGGAGTTTAATCAGGAGATTGTGGCGGTTGCCGGCAATTTGGGTTACCGGACAATCATGTGGACAATTGATACCATTGACTGGCAGCGACCGGCACCGGAGATCATCATCCGCCGGGTTGTCGATAAAATTAAGGCGGGTGCCATTATTCTTATGCATCCCACCGTCCCAACGGTGCAAGCCTTAGAGCGGATCATCCAAAACGTACAAGGGCAAGGTTATAAACTGGTTACGGTCTCAGAACTACTAAAAGCAAGTAACTAGGACGTTTCCAAGAGGTAAGTGTTTTTTGTTAAAAAAGTTCAGAGAAAAAGAAGGATTGACGATTAAGATCGCGAATCAAATATCAGAAAGTTGTTAAGCAGTCAGACAGCTTGACAAGATCTGATCCCGGAAAACATATTTTTTTCACCCAACTTGTCTGACAGCAAGACAGCAAGACCGGTTCCCCGGTCGCAATTTGTGGAATGGTAAAGAATAAAAATGGTGAGATTAAAGATTGGGTGGGCCAAGTAGAGTTGGGCTTTACTGGGGGAGTTTAATAAGTCCAACTAAAAGACAACATAAGGAGGAACTCAAGCAATGGCAAGAAAAGAAACCTGGAACATCATCAACAAGGGCTATGACGAAGTAGGTGAATACCTCAAAACCAATGACGTAATCGTCATCCCCATGGGTTCGACCGAAAAACACGGTGCCCACTGCCCACTAGGGACCGACAGCTTCACCACCATGGGTGTGGTAGAAGCCGCTGCTCCCATCGCCAAAACCTGTTACACCCCGCTCATTCCGGTGGGCTATTCCCCCCACCACATGGGCGAACAACAC
>DOID01000122.1:12304-12558 GCA_003511465.1 Bacillota bacterium
CTTACCTTCTCCGGTAACACCTACCGGGCGGTCGTATATGACATGGCGATGAGTATGATTTACCATGGCTTCAACAAAATCATCTTCGTCACTCACCATGGCAGCAACTCTAAAGTCGTTGACGAAGTACTGCGTCGGCTCCGCTATGAGACCGGCTGCTTTGTTTGCTGGTACAAGACCCCGACCGAACGGGCCTACTCCCTGGTGGGTGACATCTTTGAAGGTCCGCCGGAAGAGACCCCAGGATGGCACGC
>DOID01000022.1:0-1787 GCA_003511465.1 Bacillota bacterium
CCGGCTCTTTCGGTAGGGTAATGCGGGTAACCGGGAGTAAATGATCCACATCTTCCAGGCAATAAACCAAGGGCCCGCGCTGCAGAGCCACTCGCCCCGTGTTCGCCCTAACCGCCGGATGTGCTTCCATCATCTCTACCGACATGGCCAACACTAGTTCTACCACATCATCATTAGCCCACTGCCGTTGAAGTTTAGCATATCCCCGTTCAACCTCAACCGTTACTGGCTGACTGTTGACCATCACCTCATAGTGCTGACACCAACCGGGTATTCTCAGCCGTAGGGTGAATACGGTCGGTTGTTCTAAAGCAAGTCGCAGTTGAATCCGACCATCCCAAGGATAATCGGATTTTTGCCTGATGGTGAGCACCGCATCAGCGGCGACCTTTACCTGGGTGACGCTCTGAATATAGAGTTCTACCCCTACTCCGTCATCGGTTTGTGTATAAAGATATTGGCCTAAGGACGCCAACAAACGGGCGATATTAGGCGGGCAACAAGCGCAGTAAAACCAATCCTGTCGGTGATGCGTACCATCACTAGAGAGCGGATTCGTATAGAAGTATTTTTTGCTATCCAACGAAATTCCGGCTAAAAAAGCGTTATATAAAACCAGTTCGATCAGATCCGCAAAACGACTGTCCCCTTTTAATTGCAACAGACGATGATTCCACATGATTAAACCCACCGCAGCACAAGTTTCGGCATAGGCGGTAGCATTCGGGAGATCGTAATCATCCGTAAAGCCCTCATTTCGTTCGGATGAACCGATCCCTCCGGTAATATACATCCGCCGCTGCGTTAGATTGGCCCATAGTCTTTCCATAGCATCCACTAAAGCAACTTCTTTCGTTTCCGCAGCCAGATCAGCCATCCCACAATAAAGATACATAGCCCGGACCGCGTGCCCGACCACTTCACTTTGCTCCCGTACCGGCAGGTGATCCTGGGCATACCGACCATCATATGCTTGCGCCGCCCCATAGAACCTGGGGTTCAATTGCTCGGGACCACCACCGATCAGATCTAAGTTTGCCAATTCCCAGCAAAAACGCGACGGGGACTGACCACGCTGATCAATAAAGTACTGTGCAAGCTGAAGATAGCGTTCTTGTTGCGTACAGCGGAAAAGATCAACCAAAGCCATTTCAATCTCTGGATGTCCCGGTAATCCCGCTAACTTTCCCGGGCCAAAAACGGTGGCAATATGATCGGCAAAGCGACAGGCGACCGTAAGTAATGTTTGTTTCCCGGTTGCACGGTAATGGGCCAGCGCTGCTTGGATCAGATGACCGGCACAGTACAGTTCATGCCCCATGCCAAGATTAGTCCATTTTTTTTCAGGTTCGACCCATTGGAAATAAGTATTTAGATAACCATCCTCCTCCTGGGCATTGACGATCACGGTGATCACTGCATCGACTTTTGCTTCGAGTTGTGCATCAGAGCCAAGGGCTAAACAGTAGCAAGCAGCCTCTATCCATTTGTAAGCATCCGAATCCATCCAGTAGGGACCGGCGTAAGGTCCTGTCATGTTCCCGTTGATCCGTAAAAAATTATCGAGGACACCACTCTCATGTAACTGCTGATATTGGTAGGGGATGTTAATTTGTCGGTTAGCGTCGATGCGTGGTTTCCAAAAATGGTCTTCGATCCTTACGGCATCCATTGGAACCGCCTGAGTATTAAGCTTTTCTTTCACATCTATCCTCCTTTTCTGACTTTCATCAATCAACAGGCACTGGTACTTTAATCGATTAAATTGGAAAGCAAAAAAATTTGGC
>DOID01000022.1:1889-5927 GCA_003511465.1 Bacillota bacterium
CAAAAAAATTTGGCGTTTTGTCGTGGCATATTCATGCTTATAACTCTCCTTTTAGTAGAGGCATAACCGATTCTCGCTCAACTAGGGCGCACTTGAGCTTTGAATGCTGGGGAAAGCTTTTTTGCTTTTGTTTTGACAGACTATTAATCAATATTTCTGTTGCCATATTCCCAATATTATCTAACGGTAATGCCATTGTTGTCAGCTTTGGGCTATAAGAATAACTACATTCCCGGTTATCAAAGCCGATCAAAGATAAATCCTCCGGGATCTTTAAGCCAAGTTCAACGGCTGCATCAAACACTCCGCCAGCCATTACGTCATTAAGGGCGAAGATGGCGGTTGGTCGATTTACACTGGTTAGCAGCTCTTTACCAGCTTCATATCCGGCTTCCCGTTCCCAGTTCCCTACCTTCAGGTATTCCGGGTTAAACAAGACTTGGCTCTCGTATAAAGCTTTTTGATACCCTTTGATCCGTTCCTGACATTGCCCTGAACCCATCAACCCCGTAATAAGGGCTATTTTTCGATGATTCATCCCGATTAAATACTTGGTAGCCTCATAAGCGGCAAGAAAATCATCATAGTTAACCGTATAATCGCCTTCATTCTGCGTATAACAATAAGTATATACTACAGGAATCGGGGTTTTATCGATTAAACCGGTAACATCGCGGCAATGGGCTCCAACATAGATGATTCCTTCAACCTGTTTACTCATGAGTACACTAGTAGTATCCTTAATGACCCCGGTAAATTTGGATGTATCTTGATAATTGTTGCCAATTCTTTTGTATAAGCGGATATTCTCTAAAATAATGTGGTAGTTGTGTTCTTCAGCGCACTCCCCGATCCCATTGATAATCTCCGGAGTATTGAAGACGGTGATATCTTCCGTGATCACCCCGATGGCATTGGTGCGCTTGACTTTCAAACTTTTGGCAATGCTATTCGGCCGGTAATTCACCTGTTCAACAACGCGCATCACCTTTGCCCTGGTCTCTTCGCTAATCTTCGAAGGGTCGTTCAGCGCATAGGAAACCGTAGCTGTTGATACGTTTGCTAGTTTTGCAATTTCCTTAATGGTCGCCATTATCTTCCCTCTTTGTTGTTTAATCGTTTAAGTAAGTTAATTATATGCCTTCCATAAATTTCTTGTCAATCCGATTGTGACCCCGCTTATGAGACATATTTGGGTTATATCATCCATTTTCTTAAATTTTCTTCCTCTATGTTACTCTTCTGTTTTTTTCAATCCTAATCAGGCTTATTAAGTAGTCATTCACCCTGGCTACCACCAGGACAACTGAAAGGATGAAAATTAAGGCTAGGGTAATGACAAGCCCTCGAAGGCCACAGCAGCTGGTCGTTCGGAGCGGCGCTACTTAAGCTAAATTGCTGAAATTAAAACCGTGAGTAATCTCACATTTCGCAAACTGAAGCCACCAAGGAAAACGCGAAAGCCTGAGGAAGCGTTTTGCTTGGTAAAAATTGAATGCGAAATGTTGAGACTGACGACAGACTAGTATTTTCTAAGTAATCCTTCGTAATAGGCAGTCAGTTGGGGAAAGTCCTTTAAGGCCGCTTCCCCTTGGGTAGTCAGTTGATAGCTTCCGTGCGCTACCCGGGCGAACCAGTTGTAATAATTTTTCTGCAAAATCGAGGCAGTTTTGGGGCCTGTACCTAAAGTTCTCAATTCCTTAGGAGATAGAGTTCCATACTTCTGCAAACAACAGGCGATGTGAATCGCATTCTCTTTATAAGCGGTCATCAGCTTTTTTCTGGTGCTCCCGCCTACGTTAAAGTTCCCATGACGTCCATCAAGCTCCGTTTTTAGGCTTTTCAGTTTCCGCTGCGAAGCCTGTTTGCTTTTTTGACGGTTGAAGGGTGCTGGAAAGATCTCCACCTCGACCTGGGGAGGTTCCACGCGAAAAGAAACCGTAATTAACCCCAATTCTAACCTCCGCACCAACAGACACCGATCTTTCCAGGACTTTGAAAACGGACTGATCTTCGGTTTCGGGACGGCAATATAGACCTCATCGGTCAACCGTTGTCGTTTGACGGCTTGGATCAGTAAATCCAGGTTAAAACTGCGTTTTAACTCAATAATGATTAACCCACCATCTTTGGAGGCGGTCAAGTCACAACCCTGTACCTCCCCGTGTACTTCGTAACCCAGGGCGGCCAAGAAGTCATGGATTGGTTGGTATAATTCTGTTTCGGTGGTGATTTTTACCGGTTCTTTCATTTGCGCTCCATTTTAAAATAGTTTTGATCATCCATTACCATAACAACTCTTTCCGATTTTTGTGCTTAAGATGGGGATTTCCTGTTTAACATTGTACCATAACTACTTAAATATTTAGCAAGCGTCGCGCGTTACCCCCTAGGATCATCTGTTGTTCCTCTGCGGTTAGCTTCAAGGTTTTAAGGTTCGCAATTTCCGCTTGCGGACTGCTCCAGGGTGAATCAGTGCCAAACAGAATCTTTTCTACCCCCTGGGCTCTGATTAGCTTTTCCATCCGCTCCACGCCGAGTTCGCCGAAGGAATAGGCGGTATCAAAATAAAGATCCGTTCCAAGCAAGTTTTCCTCCACCGCCTCCCAGCACCGAAACCCTCCCATGTGGGCCGCAATAATCGTTGCGCCCGGAAACAGCGTGAGTACCTTCTTTAACTGCCGCGGATGGCATTGGTTAGTATCGGGATACCATAGATCAACGCCGGAATGAAAGAGCACCATTAAACCTGCGGTAAAGATCGCTTCATAAAGGGGAAACAGCTTCGGATCGTCGACCATAAAATCCTGGTAGTTCGGATGAAATTTAATCCCTTTGATCCCCGCCCCCACCAGCCCTTTAAGTTCATCCTGCCACCCCTGGGTTTCAGGGTGAATTGTCCCAAAGCTGATGATGCGCTCCTCTTGGACGCTGATCGCCCACCGGTTTACGCCCACAGTTTGTCCCGGTTTCGTGGCGATCGGTTGCAAGACAGCCCGGTCAATTCCGGCTTCATCCATAACTGTCTTAAGCCCGCTGACCGTACCATTGAAATAAGGTTCCGTCCCGGCTCGTTCTGCCAGGATCGAAAGCGCCCGCGGGGCTAATTGGTCTGGAAAACAGTGGGCGTGAAGATCAACAATCATTACCTACACCTCATTTCATGTCCTAAACCATTACTCGAGAGCGCTAACCCGTTTCCTTTCGTCGCTAGTCGAGACCGGTACCGCCGTTAACACCACCCGATCTTCCCCGGGGAGCACCCGGTAGCCATGAAACTCCACCCCGGCGCTAGCTGCCGTCGCCATGGCCTCGGCAAACCGCGGATCCATTTCCCGATGGGCCTTAATATACTCCCCCCCTGGGTGTTGGAGAAAAAAGAAGACGAAGGAGCGGCCGCCACCTTCTTTGATCCGGGTTAGTTCTAAGAGGTGCTTCCGTCCCCGTTCCGTTGGCGCATCGGGGAAAAGCGCGATCCCGTCCTGAACCAATGTAACACACTTCGCTTCCAGCCACGCTGTTTCCGGCGGTTCCCCGCCCTGCAGCGCTAAATCAAACCGACTGGCCCCCCACGTCCGCTCCGGGTGAGCGTCGGTATAAGTACGCAAGGGCGGAAGTTGTCGCCAATGCTTAGCCAAGATCCGATTGGGGAGCCGCGTATCGATAAACACCCACCCGGCTTCGGCTTTTACCTTCACCAACGTATACCTGGTTTTTCGCCCCGGGTGTCCTTCAAAATTCAAGCCCACCTGATTCCCGGCGATCAACAGCTCCCGCAGGCGACCGGAATTGGGAAGATGCACAACCTCGATGCCCTTCTCCGTCTCTACTTCAGCGGCAAAACGGTGAAGCCGCCGCTGAAAAACGGCCGGCTTAAGCCGTCCATAAAAAGAATTAGGGATTATTATCACCGATTCCTCCTCCAATAATTTGTTCAAGCTTTTAAAAATATAGCTAGCCGCATCCGGCTAGCTTCTTTGGAAGATAAAGGATTATTTTCCGCCTCGGTTATTCCTGGGGATAAGTCTGCTCCAGGGT
>DOID01000022.1:6078-6452 GCA_003511465.1 Bacillota bacterium
GCCGAGGGCAACCACCGTATGGGCAAAACTTTCGACTTCGGTTTTGCGTCCGGCTTCCACATCCTGGAGCATTGAAGTTTTGCCCTCGGAAGCTAAACCGCCAATCACCCGCAAGTACTCCTCGATGTCTCCAGCTGTCAAATTAATCCCGATCTTTTCGGCAATCTGTAGAACTTCACCACAAGCCATCATCATCAATTCCTGCGCTTCCTTTACCCGCTGAAAAACCCCGTAGGGCGCTTTTAGAATCGCTGAGACCTGGTTAACGCCAACGTTCATCATGAACTTCCACCATAATTCCCGCATCATATCAACGGGGATTGTATAGGGAACGCCGGTCCGGTCGAAGAGTTCTTTCACCGCCAGTACTTTCG
>DOID01000070.1:0-4143 GCA_003511465.1 Bacillota bacterium
CGCAAAAACTCCGGGTCGCCTTCAATCCCAAAGTAGCGCAAGGCGTGAAGCACTGAATTGATAATTCCTGTACCAGGATCGGTTAATGTTCCATCCAGATCAAATAGAATATATTGGTATGACACTTTGATCGCTCCATGCTTCGTATTTTTTCAACCATAATTCCTCATTTACTCTCTACTGGGCAGCCGGTCACGATAGATTCCCGGAGATGAGTCTTCAATGACGATGGCCCCCACTGCTTTTTGGTAAAACTCCACCGGTCCGGCTCCACCAATGATCCCATAAGCATAACCGGCTTCCGCCAAACCATGAAGAGCAGCCAAGAGCAGCGCCTTGCCAACCCCCTGTCCTCTTGCGCTTTCGCTGACTCCGGTGGGACCGAAAAATCCTTTACAGGTTACATCATAACAGGCAAACCCGATCAGCGCCCCATTTTGGACGGCGATCAGACATGTAATCGGCTGCTTGGCAAAGGCCGCTTCACACTCACATGCCCATTCCCGCTCAAATTCTTTTTCCACCCATTCCACCACCGTCCTCTTATCAAAAACCAGCGGATGGCAGAGTTTGATTCCGGCAGCCTCCAGTTTCATTTGGAGCGGGGCCAGTTCAGGCAGATCATATAGTTTCACCAGTAGGTCAGGCAAGTTAATTCCCCTTTCTTTTTTCGTACGAACTAGAAAATAGCTCAGGTTGTTCACTAAGTCTACAAAGCAGTTGGCGTGAACAACTCAAATTATAGCGCCTTTGGGGCTTGTCGACTCAGCTGGCTTTGATTTTCTTCACTTCGTTACGCGGGCGGTAGCCAGCGTGAGCGACTACCTGAAATTGCATTAGTGCTTCAGTAATAACAATCATTACTTCGATCTTACCGCTTGTTCTCCTTCATTAATCAGTACACTATTCGACCATCCCCTTCAGCGCTTCCACTGCGGTAATCTTGACCGAAGTACCGTGAAAATCAATCAATCCTTCCGCTTTCATTCTCCCCATTTCGCGGGAAAGGGACGGTCGCGTCACATTCAAAAAGTCAGCTAGTTCATGGCGGTTAAACGGTAACATAAAAGTGGCGGTCCCGGCCTTTTTGTTTTGCTCCAAAAGATACGCCGCAATTTTTCCCCGTAGACTCTTGATCGTCAAATACTCAACTTTCCTGTTGAGGAGTAGTGCTTTTTCCGAGACAATACTGAGCATATTTATGATTAAAAGCCGGTGGCTTTGACATTGCCGTGGGCAATTCCCCACAATCTTTTCGGGCGCCAAAAAAATGACCTGACAATCTTGTTGGGCAATGATCGTCGCCGGCCATCCTTTCTGCCCCGAAAACGCCACCATTTCGCCAAAAATATCTCCTGCGTATAGAGGAGTGATAATCCCACGATTACCGGCGGCATTCTCTTTGGTCACGATCGCTTGCCCTTCAAGAACTACTCCGACCCCTGTGGATTTTTCTCCCGCTACCGTCAAACTTTCATTTTTCTGATAGCTGCTCACCGCTGGATTAAGACATTGCAACATCTGATTAAGTTCTTCCGAATTAATGCCCGCAAACAACCGGCAAGCGGTTAATTGCTCTTCGTATTGTTTAAACATCTAATCGTCCCCCATTGGTAACCTGGGTTACCGCAATTGCTTTTTTATTCTAGTATAATTAGCTTAGCAACGCAAGGAAAAACAGTTTTCTTTGGCATCAGTCGCAGGTGCGACCGATCATTATTGATAAAGGAGGAACGAAAATGAAACGGGATATTATTGTCATTGATGAGGAAAAGTGTAATGGGTGCGGACTTTGTGTTGACGCTTGTCATGAAGGCGCCCTACAGCTAATCGACGGTAAAGCCAAACTGATCTCCGAATCCTACTGTGATGGCCTAGGTGATTGTCTACCGGAATGCCCGGTCGGCGCAATTACCATTGAGGAACGAGAAGCGGCAGCTTATGATGAAGCTGCTGTGCAAAAGAATATGGAAGCGGCGGCGACCAAGAAAAAAGCCAGTACACCGCCTTTAGCCTGTGGTTGTCCCGGAAGCGCCGCCAAATCCATCCGGCCGCAAGCTCCCGCATCCCAGGTTAACACTGCACCGGTGGCAGCATCCACTTCTGAATTACGCCAATGGCCCTGCCAGCTCCAGTTGGTACCGGTCAATGCCCCTTATCTGCACAATGCTAATATCTTAATCGCCGCTGATTGTGCCGCCTATGCCTACGCCAATTTCCATCAGGATTTTATGCGGAATAAAATCACTTTGATCGGCTGCCCGAAGCTTGATCCAACCGATTACAGCGAAAAACTGGCGGCGATCTTAACGCAAAATGAGATCAAAAGCCTCACCGTACTCCGGATGGAAGTCCCCTGCTGTGGGGGGCTAGTTAACGCCGTGAAAAAAGCCTTGCTCCAAAGTGAGCGGCTCATTCCCTGGCAGGTTGTGACCATCGGGACGGATGGCTCGATTCTCGAGTAATAATAAACGGAATCAGTCGAAAAGCCCAATGTTGAATAAGTAAATTTTCTTAAGGAGTGTTTTACCAATGAGTAATATGTTCTGTTTCCAGTGCGAACAAACCGCCGGGGGGAAAGGCTGTACCAAGATCGGTGTCTGCGGCAAACAACCGGCGGTCGCGAACTTACAAGATGAACTCACTTGCGCCCTCGTGGGTTTAGCCCGGGCCGCCCAAAACCAAACCCCCGACCATCAGGCGGATGACTTGATGATGCAAGGTCTCTTTGCCACCATTACCAACGTGAATTTTGACGCTGCACGGATCAAAGAACTAATTTCGCAAGTACAAGCAGAAAAAGCAAAGCTCGGTGGTGCCGCTGACCTTGAAGTGACCGCGCTGTGGCAGGGCGACCCTGACCTGGTTTCCCTGCGTTCCCTCTTGCTTCTGGGGCTACGGGGAATGGCTGCCTATGCTTGGCATGCGGCGGTACTCGGAAAACGAGACCAAGAAGTCATCAGCTGGCACTACAAAGGTATGCAAGCCGTTGGCGAGGACCACACGGTCGACGAATGGTTAGCGCTGCTAAAAGAGTTTGGCGAGCTTAACCTGAAATGCATGGCCTTACTTGACGAAGCTAACACCTCCGTCTTTGGGCACCCGGTTCCCACTAAAGTCACCACGATCATCGAAAAAGGCCCCTTCATCGTTGTTTCTGGTCACGATTTTGAGGACTTAAAACAACTACTGGACCTCACCCAAGACAAAGGGATTAATATCTATACCCATGGCGAAATGTTACCGGCTCATGGTTACCCGGAACTGAAGAAATATCCCCATTTAAAGGGGAACTTCGGAACTGCTTGGCATAACCAGCAAAAAGAACTGGCGGAAATTCCCGGCCCCATCCTTTTTACCACGAACTGCTTGATGCCGCCCAAGGAATCCTACGCTGATCGCGTGTTTACTACAGCCATGGTCGGGTATCCGGGCCTGGTTCACATCCCGGAAGTAGACGGTAAGAAAGATTTTACCCCGCTGATTGACAAAGCATTAGAACTGGGAGGTTGGTCCGAAGACCGGAAATTAACCGGGATTAACGGCGGAACCACCCTAACCACCGGTTTTGCTCGGAACACTGTTTTAGGGGTGGCGGACCAAGTGATCGAGGCGGTAAAATCGGGCGCCATCAAACATTTCTTCTTAGTCGGCGGTTGTGACGGCGTCCACTCAGGCCGTAACTATTACACGGAATTCGTCAAACAGACCCCAAAAGATACGGTAATTCTTACTTTAGCCTGTGGGAAATACCGTTTTAATGACCTTGACTTAGGCGAAATCGGTGGTTTACCCCGCATTTTAGATATGGGACAGTGTAATGATGCCTACTCCGCCATCCAGGTCGCGGTAGCCTTGGCCAAAGCCTTTGACTGCGAAGTCAACGACTTGCCACTGACCATTGTCCTTTCCTGGTACGAACAAAAGGCGGTCTGTATCCTCTTAAGCTTGCTGGCGCTCGGGATCAAAAATATCTACCTAGGGCCAACCTTACCGGCTTTCGTCTCTCCCAATGTCTTGCAGGTGCTGGTCGATGAATTCGGGATCAAACCGATTAGCACTCCGGAGGAAGACCTGAAAGCAATCTTGGGTTAAGCAACGAAGCTAAAATCCCCCGCAACATGCGGGGGATTTTGCTAATCA
>DOID01000070.1:4299-5863 GCA_003511465.1 Bacillota bacterium
CCGGGCTCCGGTAAATAAAAGAGGCGTTCTCCGGGTTTGGTTTGACCGTAAAACTCCCCGTCGATAAACCAGTAGAGCTGCCGCACATCATTGCCCGCCGCCGCTTCAAGGCAGATTTTCTGATACTCCAGGGGAATCCCGCGGCGGATTTGATAGATATAATCTGCCGAGGGTGAACGTACCACCGGGGCACCGCCCGGCAGGATCTTTTGCCACTCCGGCAGTAAGGGCGGGAGTGTTTCCACCGGTTGTCCGTTCGCCTCGAGCCAAGCAGCGACCCGGGGTGGATACTGCAGATAAACCTGTTCTGCGGTAACCCGCGCCGCCGAATAGTAATGGGGCGGGAGGCGGTAACCGGTCGCCGGATCCAGCAAATAGGTTTGATGAAAAGTGCATTCCACTTCCGGCGAACAATCAGTTAAATAATAATCGGTACGCAGCGGGGTACAGAAAAGACCGGGAGTTTGGCCGCTAACAGCGCACACCGCTCTCTTTTTAACTGTTACCGGTGGGGTAAACCAAGAAACGGTGGTGTCACTGTTCAACTGAGCGAAGATGGCAAAAAGGAGTGGGGCGGCCATCTCTGCGCCGCTTAGTCCGGCTCGTCCTTCCCCCGAAAAGTTCCCTACCCACACCCCCACGGTATAGCGGGGGTTATAACCAATGCTCCAGGCATCTTTATGACCATAAGAAGTCCCGGTCTTCCAGGCTACTTTCGGTAAAGTGGTAAACTCCCAACACGTCGGAAGGTCGGGACGGCGTACTTCAGTGAGGATCTCGGTAATAATATAGGCCACTCCCGGTGAAAACAGCGTGAGCGGAGGAGAATTTCCCCGGTCAAGCCTGGTTTGCACCGGGTATTTTTTTCCGCTGCCAGCCAGCGCGGCATAAAGATTAGTCAATTCGAGGAGGTTGACCTCACACCCGCCGAGTACCATCGACAAACCGTAGTGGTTAACCGGGGTCAGCGTCGTGAACCCAGCTTTTTTTAACAGTTCATACAGGGCTTCGCCCCCTAAGGCCGCCAGCAGGTTGACCGCCGGTACATTGAGCGATCTTTGCAGCGCCTCCTGGGCTGAGACTAAGCCGGAATAAGTAGAGTCGTAATTCTCCGGGCTATAGCCGGAAAACAACACCGGAACATCTTCAACGTAATGAGCGGGGGTAATCAATCCCCTTTCCAACGCAAGCGCATAAACGAAAGGTTTCAAGGTTGAGCCCGGAGAACGGGGGGCCAGATAACCATTGACTTGTCCCTGGTCTTGGTGATTAAAAAACCCCGCCGACCCAACCGCCGCCACCAATTGGTGGGTTTGGTTATCGATCACCACCGCCGCTGCATTGGTGATTCCCTCCGCTTTAACCTTCGCGACCTCAACCGCGAGCAAATCTTCGAGAAAAATTTGTAAATCGGCATTAATGGTGGTATAGATTCTGGCTTCCTGAGGGTAACGGGCGACCATCTCCTGACTGAAGTGGGGCCCCCGAAAGGGCCAGTCCCTGCGGGCGTCTGGAATCTTCTCCGCCAAAGCTTCCCGGTATTCCACGTCCTCGATCAGCCCGT
>DOID01000047.1:0-4133 GCA_003511465.1 Bacillota bacterium
GCTTCGGTCTGTTCTTTGATCCCAGTGATCATCGTCTTTCTGGCTTGCCAAAAATATTTTGTCGAGGGAATCTCGCTTACCGGATTGAAGGGTTAGGAGGGATGAGCAATGGACGAAAAAGTCGTTACCCACATTCATAGCGAATCCTATCTGGAGCAGTATGAAACTAAACGGCTTGATCATCAATCACTGGTCTTCCGCACGAACCGCCCTGTCGAAAGTCTCAACGGGCGCTGGTACTTTTCGGTCGATCCGTACGATACAGGACTCCGCGCCAACTGGCCAAAAGATAGCCTCAGCCCTTACTGGGAAAAGGGGACCCCCTGGGACTACGGCTGGGATGAAGGGGAGTTGGTTCCGGTACCATCCTGCTGGAATACAGTGGATCCCAAATACCATTACTACGAGGGCAGCGCTTGGTACGCCCGGCGGGTCCACTACCAGCCCCAGCAACCGGGGGAACGGGTGTTTCTTCGGGTGGGGGCTGCCAATTACGACACAAAAATATTCTTAAATGGAGCATACTTAGGTTACCACCAAGGCGGCTCCACGCCTTTTTGCCTGGAACTCACCGCCTACCTTCAGGAAGACAATCTATTGCAACTATGTGTCAATAATGAACGTTTCATAGAGCGCCTACCGGGACGGAATACCGATTGGTTCAACTACGGTGGGCTGTATCGGGATGTGGAACTCATTCGGCTGCCGTCTAGTTTTATCCAACAGCTTGCCATCTACCTTGTCCCCGACGGTAAGTTTTCCAGCATCAAAGTAGAGGTGGAGCTTAACCAGGCTGGTCAGGCCGGGGCGGACGAGATGGTTTATTTAGAAGTGCCCGAACTGGATATTTCCGTGAAAAGTCTGGTTACGGGTGGCCGCGGGGAATTTACGGTCCAGTGTCAACCAGAGCTTTGGCGTCCGGAAAATCCCAAACTCTATCAATGCTTTGTAACCTATCGGGAGGATACCATCGAGGATCGGGTCGGTTTTCGGCAAATTGAAACCCGGGGGACGGAACTCCTGCTCAATGGTGAACCTATTTTCCTCCGGGGGATTTGTGTACATGAAGACGATGGTGAACTGGGAAAAACCACTACCGAAGCGCGGATTAGGCGGATGTTTTCCGATGCGCAAGAATTAGGGTGTAACTTTGTACGGCTCGCCCATTATCCACACAGCGAATTAGCGGCGGAGATCGCTGATGAAGTAGGTATCTTGCTTTGGGAAGAGCTCCCGGTGTACTGGACCATTGACTTCACAAACACAGAGACGTATCGCGATGCCGAGAATCAATTATTAGAGCTGATCAAGCGGGATGTCAACCGGTCCAGTGTGATCATCTGGTCGATTGGGAATGAAAACGCCGATACTGATGACCGTTTACAGTTTATGCGCCAATTGCTTCACGCGGCGAAGAAGCAGGACCCCACCAGAATGGTGGCGGCGGCCTGTATTGTGGAGGGAGATCGCTTGGCCCATGATTTAGATTTGATCGGCATCAACGAGTATTATGGCTGGTATAACCCGGATTTTTCCGGATTGACTCAACTCCTTAAGAATTGGCAGCCGGGAAAACCAGTGATCGTAAGCGAGACGGGAGCCGACGCCTTGGCTGGTTATCATGGCCCGGCGACCGAAATGTTCACCGAAGAATACATGGCCCGGGTCTATCAACGGCAAATTGCGATTACCAGAGAGGTCGATTACATTGCCGGTTTTTCGCCCTGGATTCTCTATGACTTTCGCGCGCCTCGGCGGCAAAACCGTTTTCAACAGGGCTACAACCGTAAAGGTCTGATTGCCGATGACAAGCGCACCCGTAAGCTGGCTTTCCGGGTCCTCCAAGCCTATTATCGGCAGCGACAAGCGGCGGATCGGCTTCCCTTAGCGGATTGACGGATGGTGTTAAAATGATGATCCACCAAGAACGAGTATATTGGGTGCAAATCCTGGAACGCCTGTCCCGTCCGGTTTTGGCAAATCTGTCAAAGGGGATGCTAAAAGCCCGGATGCCCTTTGCCGGTGATAAGCAGCGCAGGGAGTATGCCAGTTTGGAAGTGAGCGGGCGGCTCTTAAATGGCATTGCCCCTTGGTTAGAGCTTAACCTAAAGGGGGAGGAGGGGGAACTCCACAGAGAGCTGGGGGATCTGGCGCGCCAGGCTTTGGCGGTTGGTACGGATGAGACCTCCCCGGATTTTTTCAATTTTTCCGATGGCGATCAACCTTTAGTCGATGCGGCGTTTCTGGCCCAAGCCCTTTTACGGGCCCCCACCGCACTATGGGAAAAGCTGAACCCACGGGTTCAAAGAAATTTGATTGCAGGCTTTATAAAGACCAGAGCGATTCAACCATACTTCTGTAACTGGTTATTGTTTAGCGCGCTGATTGAAGCTGCCCTCTTTCGGCTGGGTGGCGACTACGATCCGATGCGTGTAGATTATGCCTGTCGCCAACTTGAGCACTGGTACATGGGGGACGGAACATACAGTGATGGGCCGGAGTTTCATTGGGATTATTACAATAGTTTCGTTATTCAGCCCATGTTGCTTGATCTGGTCGAAACCTTCCGTACCGAACGGGACGACCTAAATAACCTCTGCCCCATCCTCCTAAAACGGGCGCAACGGCAAGGGGTTATTCTCGAAAGGCTGATCGCCCCCGATGGGACCTTTCCCCCAATTGGGCGGTCCATCACCTACCGGATGGGTGTTTTTCATCTCCTGGCGCAGTTGGCATGGGCCGAAAAGCTCCCGGCCAGTTTAACTCCGGCGCAAGTGTGTTGCGGTTTAAGCGCCGTATTGCAGCGAACCATGGAAGTGCCGGGTACCTTCGACGCCCAAGGTTGGCTGACCATTGGCCTTGCCGGACACCAACCGGCTTTGGGCGAGGTTTATATCTCTACAGCCAGCACCTATCTTTGTGCGACCGCCCTCTTGCCGCTGGGTCTGCCCAGCACGGCTCCTTTTTGGTCGGCACCGGCGGTTCCCTATACGAGCCTCCGGATTTGGAACGGGGAACAAGCGGTTTTGCCCGATCAGCCGCTGCCTGGTTCCCGCTGGCCGCTGGGATGAGGGTATGAGCTTAAGGTGAAGGAAAGGGGGGGTGGGCTTGCTTACTTCAATGTGGGAAAAGACGGGTCTTCATACTGCTTCGCAGCTCAAGGAAGGTCCAAACTGGGAAAAGGTTGCGGATTCCTTTCGGCACCAGTTGTTAGCTGTTGCCGAAAGATATCAAGCTTTCCGGTGGCCACCTTTACCGGCTACCCTGTATATGGATTTTGCCCGTACCGGTCAGCGGGCGGCCTTTGAAGCCGCTTACTTCCAACGGAGACAGGCCTTAGCCACGCTGGTCTTGGCTGAGTGTTTGGCAGGCGAAGGGCGGTATTTGGATGCGATCATCGACGGGGTTTGGTGTCTCTGTGAAGAATCCAGTTGGGTGTTGCCGGCCCATCATAATCAATTTTACGAAAATGGCGGCAACCACCGGTTACCCCGGATTCAGGAACCAGTCATTGACTTGTTTGCGGCCGAAACAGGTGCCTTACTGGCCTGGACATGGCACCTGCTCGGGCTGTCTTTGGCGACAATCGCGCCGCAAGGAACCGAACGCATCTTATGCGAGCTCAAGAAGCGGATCCTCACACCCTATTTGGAACGGGATGATTTCTGGTGGATGGGTTTTCGGAGTGATACAGGCCATACGCTGGGAAACTGGGTGCCTTGGATCACTGGGAATTGTCTCCGCGTGTTTTTATTAATTGAAGAAGATCCCACCCGACGTGGGCAGGCGGTGCGGAAAGGGTTACAGAGTTTAGATCGTTATCTTCAGCAGTATTCGCCGGATGGCGGCTGTGATGAGGGGCCGAGCTATTGGGGGCGTTCCGCGGGCTCCCTTTTTGAATGCTTAGAAATGTTGTGGGAAGCGACCGCAGGCGCTTTTAACCCCTTCACCAGTGAACTGCTGGTAAAGATGGGGCAGTACATGTCCCATGCCCATATTGCCGGGGAATACTTTCTGAATTTTGCCGATGGCAGCGCCAAGGCCGAAGTGGACGGACCCCTGCTTTATGCTTATGGGAAGCAGATTCGAGACGTAAAACTGATGGCTTTAGGCGCGCAAATGTATCAGTTATA
>DOID01000047.1:4446-6083 GCA_003511465.1 Bacillota bacterium
TTCTTTCTCGGGGCCAAAGGCGGCCATAACGGCGAGAATCACAACCATAACGATGTGGGTAGTTGTATTGTCTTCTATCATGGCCAGCCCCTCCTGATTGATGTGGGGGTTGAAACCTACACCGCTAAAACCTTCAGCCCCCTGCGCTATGAAATCTGGACCATGGGCTCCGCCTACCACAATCTACCTTTAATTAATGGCTGTGAGCAGTTACCGGGTGAGGAACACCTCGCTACTCAAGTACAATTTAGCCGTGATGAAAAGGGTGTGCAGGTCAGCTTCGAATTGGGGAAAGCATACCCGCGAGAGGCAGGAATTGGGGAATGGAAGCGCACTTATGGCTTGCAGCGGGAACCGGAGCCCATACTGCTAATTCGTGACCGCTTTAGATTGGAATATGCCCATTCACTCCAGCTTGTCCTGATGGTTCCGGAAGAGCCCCGGCTTGAGCAGGGACGGTGGTATTTGTCAACCGGGGCGGAAAGGCTGAAGCTGCTCTATGATCAGACCCAGTGGGCGCTTTCCTGGGAGTTGATCCCGATCACCGATCCATTATTGGGAGCATGCTGGGGGGCGCGGATTTATCGGTTACACTTGACCATGATTGAACCTGCTCTGGCAGGGGAGTTGACCCTCATGCTGCGGGAATAAGGGGGGAGGTCTGTTTTTTTCTAAAGCGAAGGGAGGAATTTTGTGAAGCTCTCCTTTAGTACGTTGGCTTGTGTTGATTGGGATTTAGCAAAGATTGCCGGGCTCGCCGCGGAATGGGGCTATGATGGGGTGGAGTTAAGGGTAGCCGGAGAGGGACAGGTCAGCCCCGATCTTTCATCTACTGAACGGAAAAAAGTGCGGGATTTGTTTTCCCGGCATCATTTAGTGATTCCCTGTTTAGCAGCATACACCCGCTTTGCCTTTCCGGAACCGGAGTTGCGCCAGGAAAACATTAAAGCGTTAAAGCAAGTAATTGACCTGGCGCATGATTTGGAAGCGCCATATGTTCGCACTTTTGGCGCCAACCCGGACCGGCCGGTTGACCACGACAACTTAACGTCGTGGATTGCCCAGGCGTTAGTAGCAGTAGACGATTATGCGACTAGCCGCGGGGTAAGAGTTCTTCTGGAGACCCATGATCTCTTGAGTACTGGTGCAGAAGTGCAACAAGTTTTTGCACGGACCGGACCCATTACGGCCGGGGTATTATGGGATGTGAAGCATTCGCTTCGGAAAGGGGAATCGGTTACCGAAACCCTTGAGCAGCTTGGCGCTTTGGTCTACCATGTTCATCTTAAGGATTGGCTGGTGGTACCAGGGTTGAACCAGGATCGACTGGTCCTGGTGGGAGCCGGTGAATTGCCGCTGGCGACGATCATTGGGAGTCTACGGTCGATGGGTTATAAAGGTTATTTATCGTTAGAGTGGGAAAAATACTGGCATCCTGAGATCGAAGATTCCTACATTGCGATCTATCAATATCGACAACAAATGAAACTTCAAAGAATAAGTCATGCGTGACGAAGTGTTTAAAGCTGTCTAAATATCTGATTAAATGTATAGACAAATCGCAAATTTATAATATTATTGAGGGTAGAGTGATAAACTGGCTGTTTATGTCAGGTATAGAAAAGGGAGTGGAGGGC
>DOID01000098.1:0-695 GCA_003511465.1 Bacillota bacterium
GATCAGTACGTTACGCTTCAAGAAAGAGCAAGGTTATCCCAGACAATCCGCTTACCACCGGCGGATTGTTTTATTTCTATCCATTTTGATGCTTGCCAGTACCCGAATGTCCGCGGAACATCGGCCCTCTATAATAACTGGGGAAATCGCAGTTCCCGTCTGGGGAAACCATTAGCGGAAATCTTGGTGGAAGAAGTGGTCAAGGCAGCCAATACCATGGACCGCGGGGTTTTCCCCCGTCCATCCTATCGACAAGATGAACAAGGAGAGCTGGTCATTGCGGAAAGTCAAATCTATGTTCTTCGGCACGCAAAGGTCTGGGCGGCCTTGTTGGAAATTGGTTTTCTCTCCAACTATGAAGAGGAAAAGCTGCTGGTTTCATCAGAATTTAGGAGTTTGGTGGTGAAAGGGATTGCTAATGGTATAGAAAAGTGGGGAAGGGAGTATCTAAAGTGAATTTTATCTATACTCCACAAGAGATGTTTGCCATCGGAATCGTCATCGCCATTGTCGAAGTGGTTAAGCCCCATATTGATAGACGTCTTTGCCGTTTCTTACCGTTTCCGATCGCGGCTGTGCTAGCAGTCTGTATAGTCGTTGAAGCCGCCGGTGGATGGATGGGTTGGCTAATGCTGGCGGCCCAAGGAATACAGGTGACACTGAAGATTGCCTTTGCGGCGATGGGTTTATTTGAC
>DOID01000098.1:860-10946 GCA_003511465.1 Bacillota bacterium
GCGAAAGGGGAAGCGGAGAGTGAAGCTTTATAAAAAAATCTTCTATGTCACACTGGCCATTGCGGTGCTTGTTACGCTCATTCTTGCGGGAAAGCATCTTTTATTTTTATTCTTCTCCGTCTTGGGGTTGTGGCTTGCCAGTAATACTAATGAAAAAGAAAAAAAGGTTGAGGAAGAAGTTACCACGGCACAACAGATTCAAACCGAGCTTTTAGATCAAGCAGCTCAATTGAAGATCCGGTCTGAACAGGTAAAAGAATCCTCCAAAGCGCGTAGGGAAGGAAAGTACAAAAAAACCAGCTTATTACTAATCATCTTAGTTGCTTTGCGAGCGCTCGTAGTTGATCCTGTCCTAGCAGCAGATGATCTATTATACATTCCCGCAAGTTATGAGGAATTGAGAGATTTATATATCATGGCAGACCAGGAAGTTCGGGAGAGGGATGAGTTAATCAGCCAATATCAAGCTTTGATTGAGGATTACGAAAAGTCCCTGCGGGAACTAAACATACTGGTCACACTCCTTCAAGAGATAAGTAGGGAAAAGGATGTGGCCATCGCGGTAAAGGATGAGCTGATCACCTTAAATAAAAAGGTCGGTTGGGGGGTGACGGGTGGCTTAATGGTTGGTGATAAATTCGGTTATACGGTGGGCCTGATCCGCGTGGAGGATTGGTGGGGATGGCAGATTAATTATTCGCCGGCTGGTTTATTAAGTTTGGGGCTAAGTATATACTTATGATCTCCTAAGGCAAAAAAAGCGGGTCCCGGAGATTGCTTCGGGACCCGCTCATCTTTTTTCCGATGTTTGTCTGATGGATTTTACCCTCAAGGCAATTCCGACGTGGAAGCCACATTATTTATATACCCAGAATCGTTAGAACTGCATTTTCCCGCCCAATCGGCAATTTTGGCAAGGATCTTTTTTTGCATGGTTCTAATCCGTTTTTCGCTGCAATGTAAAATATCGGCGATTTGATAGTTACTCAAATTCAACAAGTATTTCCCTTCCGTCAATTTCTTTTCTTCATCGCTTAAGCGGTTGAAAATCAGCTCAAAGGGGGTCATAAATTCTAATATTTCATAAATCCGTGTTTGTGTGCTAACTAAAGCTCGATTGTTCTTAACCAAGTCTCTAGATATGGCATCAATTAAATGCTCATACTCAACCATGAGCGAAGAATAATCAAAGTCGCCTTTTCTTGACCCCCAACTCATAATACCGTGTTTTCTAGCATAACCTGGAATAGCTTTGGAACTGACCATATTTTTCTTTAGTTCTTCCAGACTTGATTCAAGAACACGTTCTTTCGCTTGAAGTCGTAACAGCCTTTCTTTTGAACGCCAATACAACTTAAGGAGATTTTCTGTCTCAATATACCACTGTTGCTCCTCTTTCATCGGGGTCCACCTTCCTTATGACTCCATCTCTGAATCCTCTGCCAACGATCATTCTTGAAGCAAGCATTTGTATTTCCGATCTGAATTTCCACTTTCAAACCTCCTTTGGCAAAAACAAGGCAGTTGAAATAGTT
This sequence comes from Bacillota bacterium, assembly GCA_003511465.1. Taxonomy (GTDB): domain Bacteria; phylum Bacillota; class UBA4882; order UBA10575; family UBA10575; genus Capillibacterium. Next base: position 2,396 of record DOID01000098.1, read on the forward strand.
TTTTCAAACTGCCCTGTTTCTTTCAGATGATCCAACCGTTGCTGGCTTTCGGCCCCAAACCTCCTTTCCTCCAAATTTACTGTTATAACTTATTAACTTATTGCGGAAAGCTGTTATAGAAATGAAAAAGACACTTCCGCTGAGCGCCTCTTCATGGTTATAGTTTATCATGAAATCCTATCCAAATTGCGGCAATAATACGGATATTACCATTTATGTAATAAAAAACAAAATCCAGCAAAAACCCTGCTTTTTCGTGGTGAAAGCTCGAAAACTACTGTTGCTAAAGTAGATAAAACCATAATTTTAGCTGGTTGCTTTATTTAAAGCTTTTTGCGTTGCAAAAAGCCCATTAAAAGATATATTGATCATTTTAAAGGGGAAAGTTGGTAATTGGCGAAATAATTTAGTAACAATTGGCAGGAAGAAAACCTGTGTTACTAAAGACCAAAGGGGTGTTGAAGATGATCACTCGTGAACATTTTTTGGCGGTGCTCCATGGTGAATCCAACGAAGTGTTTTCTTGGACAATGAGCTTCTTCAATGAGTTACTGGCAGAAAAATTGTTGGGGAAGGATTGTATTCCCTCCGACGCGATCCCGCAAAAAGAATTTAATTTTGGCGCTTCCCCCCAGGCGGACTGGGCAGTGAAAGCCCTCTATGCGGAAAGAGCCGGGATGCCGGCGGTTCCGGTTGGTTGGGGCGTGGGGATCTATTTTGGCCACGGCGGACCGGGGGAATTTCGCGAGAAAAGCATCTCCTTTACGGAGAACAAACGACTTACTCTTTATGAAACTGGGGTGCACAAAGAAGTAAGGTATAATCCCCATTTTTATCACCACTATAACTACCCCTTAGACGAATTAACGATGGACATGGCAATAAACCTGCCGAATCCGGATGATCCGGATCGTTATCAAGGATTAGCTGATGAAGTAAGTTATCACAAGAACCGAAACCGGATGACTTTTACTAGTCTGAACGGCTTTTTTTCGGGAATCCACTATTTCTTGTATTCCTATGAAAAGTTCCTGATGGATTTACTTCTAAAACCGGATGAGGTTAAAGTGCTGATTGATCGGTTGGGAGAATACAACCTGAAAGTGGCGGAACACCTATTACAAGCCGGGGTGGATCTGATTTGTTGTTGTGATGATTTAGGTAGCGGTAATAGTTTACTGATGAGCCCGGAACTTTACCGCCGTTATTTTCGGCCTTGGCACGCTGCTTTAGCCGAACTATGCCATCGTTATGGCGCTTTTCTTCATCTCCATAGCCATGGTAATATCAATTTGATTATGAAAGATCTCTACGAGATCGGGGTTGACATCTTAAATCCCCTTGATCCCTACGAAAATATGGACCTGAGCGAACTGGCGGATCGGTACGGTGACCGGATTACCTTTGCCGGCGGCCTTGACAAGTTCTTTTTCGACTGGTCGCCGGAAGAGCAGCAAGCATTTCTCGAAAATTTATTCGTTAAGGTCAAGAAGGGCTTCTTCATTATGGATTCGGGTGGAATTCCGGAAAACGTGACTCGCGAAGGGTGGAAATGTTTTGAAGAAGCAAAGGCAGCGCTGAAAAATAAATACCAAAGATAAAGGTTGAACGGAGGGATGAAGATGAGTTTACTTCTGGAAATCAGTGGAAAACTACAAATTGGGAAAGCCGAAGAGGTAAAAAATCTGGTGCAAGAGGCGCTAGACGCAGGGTTTAAACCGAAAGAAGTATTGGAAGATGGACTATTATCCGGGATGAATATTATTGGTGAGAAGTTCAAGAACAACGAAGTTTATGTGCCGGAGGTTTTAATTGCCGCCCGGGCGATGAATTTCGGGATGGAAACGCTCAAACCCTACCTGGTTGAAGCTGATGTGAAAGAAAAAGGAACGGCTGTGCTGGGGACCGTGAAGGGCGATTTACATGATATCGGTAAAAATATGGTCCGCATGATGATGGAGGGCAAGGGCATTAAAGTTATCGACCTGGGGGTTGATGTTCCTGCTGAAAAATTTGTTGCGGCGGCCAATGAAAATAAGGCCGATCTGATTTGCTGTTCCGCGCTTCTGACCACGACCATGATGGAGATGAAAAACGTGGTGGCAGCCGTTGAGAAGGAAGGACTAAGGGCCAGAGTGAAGATTATGGTGGGGGGCGCTCCGGTGACGCAGTCTTTCTGTGACCGGATTGGGGCGGATCTTTATGCCGGTGATGCGACCAGCGCGGCGGAGGTTGCTTTAGCAGCATTGAAATAACGATGTGGGAGGTTATGTCTTTGAAGGGAAAAGAGCTACTCTTTTCGGCACTACGCCATGAACCGTTAACTACTTTACCCTGGGTTCCCTTTACGGGAGTCCATGCCGGCTTTTTGGCTGGGTTTAAAGCGGATGAGGTCTATACGGATGCGGATAAACTCTATACCGCCCTTTTAAGAGTTCATGACCTTTATAAACCCGACGGGATGCCCGTCATCTTTGACCTGCAAGTGGAGGCCGAGATTCTCGGATGTGAGCTTCAATGGAGTGATGAAGCGCCTCCTGCGGTCAAAACCCATTGCTTGGCCGAGACGGAGCAGATTCCGACGAAACTGCCCGAGGCAACCGATGGTCGGCTTCCCTTAATCCTGTCCGTAATGGAGAGCTTAACAAAAGCCATCGGCGAGCGCACCGCCCTGTATGGTCTGCTCTGTGGCCCTTTTACGCTGGCGGCTCATCTGAGGGGTACCAACCTCTTTATGGATATGGTTTTGGATGAAGACTACGTTCACCGATTATTGGATTATACCACCGCGGTTGCCGTCCGCATGGCCGATTTATACTTAAGCGTTGGCATGGATGTCATTGCTGCCGTTGACCCGCTGGTCTCGCAGATCTCCCCGGAGCATTTTCGCAGTTTCTTAAAAGAACCCTACTCCCGTTTGTTTACCCATATCCGGCAGGCTGGGGTCAAGCGGGAAGTCTACTCCTCCTTCTTTGTCTGCGGAAATGCGACGAATCAGATTAAGCCCATGTGTGAAACCGCTCCCGATTGTATAAGTATCGATGAAAACGTCGATATGGCCACAGCCAAAGCCGTTACTGACCGCTACAACATCACGCTTCAAGGTAATATTCCTTTAACTACGGTGATGCTCTTCGGCAGTCAGCAGGATAATATGAAATATGTGGTTGATCTCCATGATGCGCTCGACCATCGGAATCTAGTCATCGCGCCGGGGTGCGATCTGCCATATGCGACTCCTGTGGAGAATGTCGTAGCGGTAGAACAAGCAGTGCATCAAACCGCGATGGTCCGGGAGATGATTAAAAACTATAACTCACCGGAGCTGGAGTTCAATGGCGAACTTCCTGATTATGAGCATTTGGAAAAACCATTAGTTGAAGTTTTTACCCTTGACTCTGATACCTGTGCCGCTTGTACCTACATGAAAGCTGCCGCCATGGATGGGAAAGCCCATTTTGGGGACGCCATTGAGGTAGTGGAGTACAAATACTCGGTGGCGGAGAATATCGCGCGGGTGCGGAAGATGGGGGTGGAAAAACTGCCGAGTATCTACATAAACGGTAAATTGAAGTTCTCCTCCATAATTCCCAGTAAAAAAGCGCTGATTGAGGAAGTGGAAGCATGTCTACGGTAACGCAACTTTTTATTCTGGCTGGTTTTTTAGGCGCTGGGAAGACAACTTTACTGAACAATTGTTTAGCTTTACTCCATGGACATCAAGTTGGAGTGGTCATTAATGAATTCGGGACGGTGGGGATTGATCGGGCGCGGATTAAACAGGACAATGATGTACCCGTTGTTGAATTAAATAACGGACAAATTTTCTGTAGTTGTTTGGCCGGATCCTTTGTTGAGAGCATCGGCGTTCTTTTGCACCAGCAACCCGAATATATTCTGGTTGAAAGTTCCGGACTGGCGAAACCGGCCCCGTTGATGGAGATTATCAAGCAAATCAAACGGCAAACCAGTGCGGCTTTTGTCTACCGAGGGATGATCGCCGTGCTTGACATTAAAACCTACCCGGTACTCTCCCAATCAGTTTATGCCCTCCATGAACAGCTGAAATACAGCGACGCCATCTTATTGAACAAAGTTGACCTTGTTGATGAAACAACAAGGATAAAAATCCGTCGCGAACTAGAAAATAAATATCCACAGGCTAAAATCAGAGAGACCTCATACTGCGCGATTGATCCTACTCTTCTCGAATTGACCCCGGTTCCACCCGCCGTGGGCGTTAACCCCGTCTCTCCCTCCGGTCGGATCCTTCGTCTGACCCTCCGACAGGAAAAACCCCTTACACAACAAGCCTTATTCGAATTTCTACAACAAGTTTCCCCCCATGTCCAACGGATTAAAGGAATGCTCCAAGTCGAAAATGGTCTAGTGGAGGTTGATACGGTCGGTGAGCTGATTAAGGTTGAGCCGGTCAAGAAGGATTGGCTAAGTGAAGCAACCGATTATTACCTGAGTCTCCTTGATGCCAATCATGGCGATCAGGAGTCCACTGTCTATCAGGCCTGGGAGAAAGCGCAAGGCGGACAATAGTAAGTTACCGGAACTCAAGGGAATCGACAAAAAGGGTTTGAAAATCGCTCCTTGTTGATAACTCCAGATAGGTGGTTTTTGCCTGGATTTGGCGGGATTTTTGTAGACACTTTCGGGAGAGAAGGACCATTTTGGCGCCGGTTCCGGCCCCGTTACCGATCGGAACCACCCGCTCTTCCAGTTCCTTTGGGAGGAGCCCGATTTGCACGGCTTCGTGTGGATCGATGTAATTACCAAACCCCCCTGCTAAATAAAGAGTTTTCACCTCGGCCGCAGTGATCCCCATCTCCTTAAGGAGGATACGCACCCCGGCAGCGATTGCCGCTTTCGCTAACTGGGTTTCCCGGATATCTTGTTGGGTAAAGTAAAGATCTTCGGTGGCACCTTCCGCTTGGGCGGCAACAAGAAGCGCCGACTTGCCGTCGAACTGACATAGGCGCTGTTTAAGCTTAAGGGGAAAATCGTCACCTAATTCATCCGGGGACTTTAGGCGGCCGGAGCTTTCCATTAAACCGGCCTTTAACAGCTGAGCAGTGAGGGAGACTACCCCTGAACCACAGATTCCCCTGGCCGCTTGGTCGCCAATGGTCGTATAGTTAAGCTCTGCGTTGATCCACACCTGATTAATGGCGCCGGCGATCCCACCCATCCCAGCGCGAATATTTGTGCCTTCAAAGGCCGGACCAGCCGCGGCAGAACAGGTCAAAATACGCTCTTGGTTGCCAATGGCAATTTCCCCGTTCGTCCCGATATCCAGTAGTAAACTGGTTTCTGCTTGCTCAGCCAGGTTACTGGCGAGAATGGCGGCAACGGTATCAGCGCCGACAAACCCGGAGATCATCGGTAAAATTGTGATTCTGCCTTGTGGGTTAATTTTAATGCCGACTTCTGCGGCTTTACACTCAAAATCCCGGGTGACCACCGGAATAAAGGGTGCGACTGCGATATTTTCAACTTCCAGACCGGCGAGGAGATGTAGCATAATCGTGTTGCCCACGATGGCCATTTGGTAGATGCTCTGGGGTAAAGTGGGATCATGGCGGCTAAAATAGGCAATCATCTTATTAATTTCCGCGCGCACCAGTTGTGAAAGTTCTGTCAGGCCATTTTCGTGTTCGACGGTGTAATCGACGCGGGAGATTACATCCGCGCCGTGGAGGCGTTGGGGATTAAGGGCGGCATAGGTACTAAGCTGCTGGCCGGTGGTTAAATCCAGAAGATAGCCCACCATTGTGGTTGTTCCAAGATCGAGCGCCACCCCGTAAAGGTGCTGCTCACTGGCTGCTAACTGATCCTGGTGAACTGTTTGTAAGGTTAGCACTTCATCACCGGAGAGGACCGCCGAGAGCGTATAGCCACTAGTGCGCAGAATAGCAGGTAATGCCGGGAACAACTCCGGGTTGATACAGCCAGGGAGACCTAAGGCCTGTTCCACCCGTTCGACATCACTGGTTTGGTCGCCGACGGTTGGCGCAGGAAGGGTGATCAGCCGTTCTGTAATCAACGGGTCGAGGGAAACGGTGTGGTCGCTGTCCATCATAATCCTGGCTTTTTCTTCTGCGTCAGGCAGCTCAACGGCCAAATCTCCCGACACCCGAACCTGACAGGCTAAGCGGTACTCCGCAGGAATAGTCCTGGTTTGGCCTAAAATCTTTACTTTACATTTCCCACAAATACCTTTACCACCGCAAGGCGAAGGTAGGACTAGGCCATGCTCCGTGAAGAGACTTAACAGGTTTTGGCCGGGAAAAGCCACCAAGGATTGGCGCTTTTGGTTAGGTTGGATAACCGTAACAGTATGGCTTTTCATTTTTTACGCTCGCTTTCTGCCCTTGGTGCCCGATTAACCCCCAGGATCTCATCCCAGTCGTAAAGGCCGATGGTTTCCTGGTGGGGTCCGACAATGAGAAAATCTTCCGGATTCCATTCACCATGGAGCAACATCTTCAGCAACCTGGTACTACCAGTCAGTTTCTGAAATTCCCGGTGCTCATCTTGGGCCTTGCGGTGACATTTTTCCGCATATCCTAAATGCTTAGTCTCTTCAATCTCGATAAAAACGGCCTTTTCTCCGGCTTGAATATAGGGGGGATGGAGGGTTTCCCAAAGGTATTTGGCATTCTCTTCCCCGTAAAGCTCAAGATAGTCTTCATAGCTTTTACCGTGGTAAGCATCGTTTGACCGTAGATACGAAGCGCCTCGTTCGCAATATCCGGTAGAACTATAGGCGAGACTTGGGTTGGTGGCAAAATGCGCTTTAAAATTTTCTTTGGATCCTAAAAAAAGAGTTCCGCAATCGTGGGCCCGGGGGATCACTAATTTTATTCCATGGGTGTGCAATCCGACCGTGGCATTACCGCAGAGCCCAAAGGCCAAAAGGATCGCGTCGTACTTGGTCTCTTTTTGGTTAGCCTGGTCGATTTTTGCTTGAAGCAAGGCGCGTAGGTGATTGCTATTTTCATGGGCATCCTTCTCGGTAAACTCCGGGTCGATGAGATGGGGGGTTGTCGCGATAAAGGCGCAGATTTCTCTGGTTAAAACTTCACAAGCAATAAGTTTGAAGCGCATGGGCCACCGCTCCTTTAATCTCAATAGGGCTTTTTGCGTTGTCATTTGATTCCACTATTCTGGTACAATATATTGATAGCCTAACTCAAGCCAAACACTATATATTGTACCGAAATCTTCTTTAATGGATACAACGCAAAAAGATTAATATGGGTTTCAAGAAGAAAAAATTGATAAATTTTATCGATTATGTAAAATGCAGTCGATTTTCGGAAGGAATTACTGCTTGAAAAGGGAAGATTGCTAATGGTTACGTTCGTTTATCGAAAGGGAAAACCCTTTTATAACTACTTATAGAGATAAAAAAGGAGGAATGGCTAATGGAAAACTTTGTTTTTCAAAACCCAACGAAAATTATCTTCGGCAAAAACACGGAAACACAGGTAGGTATGGAGACAAGAAAATATGCGGATCGGGTTTTGCTGCATTATGGTGGGGGCAGCATTAAAAAGAGCGGCCTTTATGACCGGGTCGTGGCCGCGCTGAAAGACGCCGGGGTCGACTATATTGAACTCGGCGGGGTGCAGCCAAATCCACGGGTGAGTTTGATCAGAGAAGGAATTGAACTGTGCCGCCAACATAACATCCGCTTCATCTTGGCGGTGGGCGGTGGTAGTGTGATCGATTCAGCGAAAGGCATTGCCGTTGGCGTACCTTATACGGGGGATGTTTGGGACTTTTACATGCGAAAAGCGGTCATCAAGGAGGCTTTACCGATTGGGGTGGTGTTGACGATTCCGGCAGCCGGTAGTGAAAGCAGCCCGGCTAGTGTGGTCACCAATGATGAGGGCGCTTTGAAGCGGGACATCGGTACCAATCTAATCCGACCGCAATTTGCTATCTTAAACCCAGAACTCACCTATACGCTTCCGCCTTACCAAACGGCGTGCGGGGTTGCGGATATTATGGCTCATGTTATGGAACGGTATTTTTCTCGAACACAGAATACTGATCTGACGGATCGACTCTGTGAGGCGACTCTGCGGACTATGATCAAGAATGCTCCCCTAGCTTTGGAGAATCCAGCGGACTATGCGGCGCGAGCCGAAATCATGTGGACAGGGACCGTAGCCCATAGTGATCTGTTGGGTATGGGGCGAATTGAAGATTGGGCTTCCCATATGATCGAACACGAAATCAGCGGGATCTATGATGTGGCCCATGGTGCCGGGTTGGCTGTGGTTTTTCCGGCCTGGATGCAATATGTTTATCAAGAAAATGTGAACGTCTTTGTCCGCTTTGCTACTAGGGTCTGGGGTGTAGAACCGGATTTTGCCCATCCGGAAAAGGCGGCGTTAGCCGGGATTCAAAAGACAAAGGAGTTTTTCCGTTCCCTGGGACTGCCGGTGACTTTGGAGGAGCTTGAAGTAGGTACGGATCGTCTGGAAGAGATGGCTGCCAAGTGCACGGAAAGAGGCCCGGTTGGAAATTT
>DOID01000135.1:0-828 GCA_003511465.1 Bacillota bacterium
TCGAATCCCTCCAGGTCCACCAACACGAAAAGAAAGCCCTACATTAGCATAATGTAGGGCTATTTTTCAGTTCTTGGTGTGAATTTAAAAACTGTACTTCACTTTAAATTCCACCTCATCCCAGGTTTTCAGCTTCCCCAGCTCCGTTCCGGTGTCGCCATCGATTAGCCGCAGGATCAGCGCGAGTTCGGTATTGCTGTCCGGGTAAACCCGAAGCTCCGGAGCGATGAAGTGGGCGGTTTTGGGCTGTTTACCATCTAAATCCCTAATTTCCCAGACAAAATTGAACGGGAATTTCAGCTTATCTTCTTTGATCGTCCATTCAACGCCGCCGACCAGATAATGGCCGAGATTCCGGTGGTCCATTTCTTGCGGGAAACCGTAGACATACTGGAGGTTAAGGTAAACACGGTCGGTTCCATAGTCCATTCCCACCAAGTATTTGCCATAAACAGTATCTTCCAGGGCTGTTTCCTCTTGGGCCGGAAAGCCTAGGGCAGTGGCATCAATGGTGGTCGTGACTGCTTCCGGAAAGAAGAAGGCCGCTTCCCCCCAGAGCCCGTAGTCGCCGATGGCTCCCGCCCAGTCTAGGCCGACCACTTGGCGGCGGGGATAGGTGAGTTCCGCTTGGAGTATAGGTTCGGTACCGTCGGCGGGTGGGGGGATGATCGTAATGCGTTTTGCGACCGGAAGGGTGTACCGGCCATGGACGTAACTTAGGGAGAAATCCCAACCGAAGAGGTTTTTTTCCATTTTTAAGCCCCACGTACCGGTGTCCGCCCAGTTGTGATCAGGCCTGATTGGCCGGATGTCTTCCGTAAGGGTTAG
>DOID01000135.1:1118-5730 GCA_003511465.1 Bacillota bacterium
GGCGGCGACCGAAGTCAAAGGGCGACCGGAAGTCTTCCGGATTTAGATTAGAAGTGGGGTTTAGCTGGTAACCGGTTCCCCATGGCAGTAATTGCTTGCCCAGACGCAGATCGACCTGGCGGTGGGGGAAGCCGTAGAGATCAAGGTAGGCTTCGTTAACAACTACGTCAATACTGTTCAGTTCCACTTCTCCGTAAAACCGTGCATCCGCCGTGACAACCTCCGGTTGAAGGACCAGCTCCGTCTCCAGCCGGGTCAAGTCGTGGTCATCCTCAAGGCTTACACCCATTTGGGACTGGAAGGAGCCCTGGCAAGAAAGGTTCGCCGCCTGTATGGGAATGGCCATCATGCTAAAGGCGAAGGTCAGGAGGCCGAAGATGAACAGGACTTTATTGGATCTGTCTTTCATGTTTATCCCTCCGATCGGCTTAAATAGCGCTCGCTGAAGAAGGAATCATCCAAACCGGTGTCAAATTCAACTTTTTCTATGACCATGACAGTACGATGATTTCTCTTTAGATCGACCATTTCCATTTCCCGTGCCACCAGGTAGCCGTTGATTTCCTCGATCTGTCGGCTGGTGAGGGCTTTAGCTAAAGCGCCTTTTTCGTCATAAAACTCGACTGCTGTCGGGTAAAAACGCTGGCGGTCAATGCGGAGGCGAAGCCGGGCATAACCGGAGGAATTGCCCTCTACTGCTTCCAGCTCTAATAAATAATCCTGTGGACCGGTTTCAAGGATGCGGGCGGACCACTCGTCCGTGTAGTACTGCACCCCCAAATCCTGGTAGGAAAAGTCGGTGCCGGCAAAGCGCCCACTTTTTTGGCGGCTGGCAATGCGCTGGGTTTTCTTGTAGGCTGGCATGTAAACGTAGAACACATCATCGGGTAAGGATAAAAAACCGATTCCCCGCTGGCTAGCGGGCTCCAGAAATTTGCCCATCCGATAGTCTTTTCCTTTTTGCCACACAATGAGCGCGCGGCGATCTTCCTCCTTGCCTTCGGCATCGAGGAGGACCAGCCGGAGATGGAGCGTTTGATCCCGAGGGGCCGTGACCACCGTATTTACCCGGTCCAAAATAGCGTCGGCCGAAAGCGTTTCTTCCCCCGCCGTGGGTAAAGCCAAGACGATCATAAGGAGTAAAAGGCAAGCGAAACGAGGACAAAGACGACCCATAAAAATTCACCTTCCTTCTTTTTATTAGCAGCTTTTTGCGTTGGATCCACAATCATTCATCATGAGCGACGAGTGACGAGTATCCAGTAACGAACTGTGCTTTTTCCGCCCGTACTAGAAGGACGGCCGGTAGGAGGTAAAGGGTGGCAAAACCGGAACTAAGCATGGTTAGGGCAACCAAGATCCCAAAACGCTGTAGGGGCACCAGCTCGGCAAAGATAAAAATGAAAAACCCGCCGGCGACTGTGATCATATTGACAAAGATCCCTTTGCCGGTGGTTTTTAAAGTCTCCTGCACCGCTGATTTTACGCTCATGCGCTTTTGCTCGGTGCGGAAGCGGACTAAAAAGTGGATCGAGTAATCGATCCCGATTCCGATGGAAACACCGGCCACCAACACCGTGGCGATATCCAACGGGATCCCGGAGTAGCCCATAAAGCCGAAGATGACAATTAGGGTAAAGACGATGGGGATTAAACCGATCAGTCCCCCCTTGAGGGAGCGAAGCAGCAGAGTAACGATGATCAGAATGAAAACCAGTGACAAAAGAAGGCTCTGGATTTGACTGCTGAGGAGGCTTTGGTCTAAGTTTCTGTAGATTACATGCATTCCTGCTTGTTCAAAACGGCAAAGCGTCGGGTCTAAGCCGGCGAGGAAAGTATTGATCTCGGTTACCAACGCGGTAAGTTCGTCCATGGGTGCGTAAACCAGGTTCGCCTGGATGATCGCTTCAGTCTGGTCGCCGTTGATCAGTTGGGTGATGATTTCTTCCCCTTCTAAAAAGAACCAAAGATTGGTGACTTTTTCCCGCGAATCAGGGATTTGCCAGCCTTCGCCCATGGCGGCGTTGAGTTCGAGGATCAGATCGAGAATGGAAAAGGGGTTGTGCACAAGGTCTAAGGTCTGCAGGTAATTTTGGACCTTTTGGATCTCCGTTAAGACTTCCGGGGCAAGAAGGTCGCCGTGGACCAAAATTTGCAGGGGAATAGACCCCCCGAATTTGGGGTTCATAATTTTTTCTTCGGTGACACGAATCCTCCGGTCGGCCGGGAAATAGTCGAGGATATCCACCTTCCGTTGGATGCGTGGGATGCCAAGCAGACCAAAAACCATGACCACCAGGCTAATACCGATCATAAGCTTGCTGCTTCCGGGACGAAAACGGAGCCTTCCCTCATTTAGATTGTGGCCGGAGGTCTTAAGCCGGTTTCTTTTCCGCGCCGGGACGGGGCTGCTCTTTAAGAAAGAAAGGAGCGCCGGAACAAGGGTAACGGCGATCAAGAGCGCAAAGAGAACGCCGATGGCGGAGAAAAGTCCGAATTGTTGGATCATGGTTAGGTAAGAACCAAAGACAAAGGAGAGAAAGCCAACCATAGTGGTGAGCGCGGCCAAAAAGACCGGTAACTTTAGATCGGAGAGGACCAGTTGGGTCTTTTTCTCAGCAGAAATGAAGGTTTTATTGGCATAGAACTTATTTAAAAGGTGAATGCTGTACGCGCTGCCGACGGCGATTAAAACCACCGGGATCACATCGGTAACGATGGTTAATGGGACCTTGAGCAGACACATCAAGCCCAGCGTCCAGATGGTGCTAATCAGGACAGACAGCAGGGGGATAAAAACCCCGGCCAACGTCGCAAAGCTAAGGTAGAGCAAGACAATGATTAAGAGAATAACCAAGGGCACCAAGATTTTCAGATCACGTAAGATTGTTTCGCTGATTTCCAGTAAATAAAAGGGGAGACCCCCAAAATAGGTACGCCCGTTTAAATTAAGGCTATTCACCGTTGTGATGATGCTGCGCGCGATGGTCGCTTTGTCAAACTCATCATCATCCACTAATTGGCAGATGACTAAAGCAGTTGTCCCGTCGGCGGAAAGTAATTTTTCCCGGTAGAGTTTTTTCGTGAGTACATAAGCTTGGAAGGCTTGCCAGGTAGCGGGAGTCGGGGGTAACGTTTGGCGCTCCAGGAGCGGACCGATCACGAGGAGGTCGTCTTCGGATTTAATGTCAATAATATTGGTGAGACTAGTGACAGTGTTGATCCCATCGGTCTTTTCTAATGTTTCGGTCAGTAAGGTTAGTTCGGCCCAACCGTCGGTGGTGAATAGCGCGGGTGTTTCTAGTGCTACCATGGCGATGAGATTGCCCCCATATTTTTTACCGATGTAGGTGGAAAGCTGAACATCCGGGTCGGAGGCTGGTAAATAATTGAGAATATCCGGGTCGACCTCTAGGTCTTTTAGGAAATAACCAAAGAATAAGGTAAGGATGATCGTGAGGATAATTAGGGGTTGTCGCCAGCGGATGATCCATTCCGTGCTTTTTGCCATCACTTATTGCTCCCTTCTCTTCGTAACTAAAAACCACCGTCCATCCAAGGCGGTCCAATGGACCAAATTCGTTTTTTAGTCGGGAAGTTCGAAAAAAAAGAAACGCCATCCTCAAATACGCCCTAAAAGGGATCATTCCATAAAAGCTATGCGGAGATCGTTTGGTTTATGTTCTGGTGAAGAGTCCGTAAAAAAAGATCTGGAGTAGAGTGTCGATATTCTGTTCGGTTTTGGTCGTATCTTTATCCAGTGCCCACTGGTATTCTAAGCCTTTGCTCGCCACCACAATGACATGGGCGATCAAATCGAGATCACTGATGGCAAACAAGCCGGCTTGAACTCCCTCTTGTAAGATCTTGCTGATAATCTTTCGTTCATACTCATCATAGCTGGTACGGATTTTTTCGATAAAGCGGTAATTCTCGAGGTATTCATCAGCAAAGGCCTGGTAAAGATTGGCTAAGCGTTTAAAGGCGTGCATTCGGGTGAGAATGTAAGTCTTTAGTTTCTCGGGGGCGGAGTTTTCCACTGCTAAAGCCTGGTGAATTTCGGCTTTGAGTTCTTTTACTTCCCGTTCAATGACGGCTGTAAAAAGGGCCTCTTTACTTGGGAAGTAGTGGTAAAGGGTGCTTTTTCCTTTGTGTGTTGCGCGGGCAATCTCATCCATCGTCGTTTTGCGAAAACCGTAGCGGGCGAAGATTGCTTGGGCTTTCTCAACAATCCTGGTTTCAACATCAATTTCTTCGTTGGTCATCGGCATCTCCTTAACGTTAATACCTAGAAAATACTAGTATGTCGTCAGTCTCAACTTTTCGCATTCAATCCATACCAAGGAAAATGCTTTCGCAGGCTTTCGCGTTTTCCTTGGTCGGCTTCGGTCTGCGAAAAGTGAGATTAGCAATAGGGTTAGTTTTGGACTAATGGACAATAATGGTCTGTTGGTCTATTCTTAAAATAACATTTATGGGATCTGGTGTCAAGTTGAAATAAGCGACATAAATTAATGCCAAGGCGAAAGGGAGTAGCGACTTCATGGAGAAAAGGAGAGTTAATGAGACCATGATCAAGGGGATTCTATGGTAGAGTTAAAGGAGAAGTTGA
>DOID01000135.1:5983-13383 GCA_003511465.1 Bacillota bacterium
AGCGCATTTTTGCGGATCTTTCCTCACGAATTAACCCCTGTTCCCTGGTGTGCGGAAGGATTTTATCTTCCCAAAGGTTTTAAAGCTTCTAAACATCCTTTTTACTACGCCGGCCTCTATTATCTGCAGGACCCCAGTGCTATGCTGCCGGTGGTGGCGCTCGCGCCACAGCGGGGAGAGCGAATTCTGGATCTTTGTTCGGCGCCGGGGGGAAAAGCGACCCAGATCGGCGCCGCGACCAACGACCAAAGTTTTGTTTTAATGAACGACATTAACCCAAAGCGCACCAAAGCACTCCTCAAAAACGTTGAGAATTTTGGGCTGAAGAACTTTGTGGTCACCAATAATCAACCACAGGAATTAGCGGCAGCTTTTCCAGGATATTTTGACCGGGTGTTAATCGATGCCCCTTGTTCGGGGGAAGGGATGTTCCGCCGGGAACCAAGGCTCCTCATCGCTTGGCGTCGTGATTATCATCCGAAAATTTGCGTACCGCTACAGGCCGACTTATTGCATTCCGCCGCGCAGTTGGTCGCCCCCGGCGGACGGATCGTCTATTCCACTTGTACCTTTTCGCCGGAGGAGAATGAACGGCAGGTTAGAACTTTTTTAGCGCAGCATCCGGAATTTCATTTGGGTACCATCAACCTGGAAGGAGTAAGTCCAGGGCGGGGGGAGTGGGCCGACGATCCCACTTTACAGCAGACCGGGCGAATCTGGCCCCACCTATCTCGAGGTGAAGGGCAGTTCGCCGCTGTTCTGGAGAAAAAGGCCGCCGACGGCGGGGAACCGCCGGTGCTCTTTTCCGGGCGGGAACCCGATGCCAGCAGCTTGCAACCGTTTTGGGATTTCTGTAACGAAGTGGGGATTACACCCCCAACCGGTCGCTTTTGGCGGAAAGAGGATGATTTACTGCTTTTACCCCCGGAGCTACCGGATCTAGCCGGATTAAATGTTATCCGTCTGGGCTTGTTTTTAGGAGAGTTACGTTATGATCGTTTTCGCCCGTCCCACCCGTTTGCTTTAGCTTTGGACAAGCAGGAGGCTGGGCGGCAATTGGAATTACCGCCGGACAGTATGGAAGTGCTCAAATACCTGAAGGGTGAGACTTTGATGGTGACGGAGGAGACCCCGGCGGGTAATGGTTGGATCTTAGTGACCACCGGCGGGTTTCCGCTGGGCTGGGCCAAACGAGTCGGGAACTTGGTAAAGAACCAGTACCCTCCGGCCTGGCGAATAAAGTAGGAGGTTGGGATGACGCAGCGGCAACGTCTTGACAAGTTTCTGGCCCATATGCGGTTTGGCACGCGACGAGAAGTAAAAACACTGGTCCGCGCAGGCCGAGTTACCATTAATGGGAAAGTGGCAACCAGTAGTGATCTTTCGCTCTGTCCCGACCGGGATGTGGTGGCGGTTGACGGTCAGCCCGTAAAGTATCAGGAGTATTTCTATTTGATGTTGAATAAACCGGCTGGTTATCTAACGGCGACGAAAGACCGGTTGGCGCCGACCGTCCTTGATCTGGTGCCGGAAGAATGGAGGGTGAAGGATTTAGCGCCGGTGGGAAGGCTAGATAAGGATACTGAAGGGTTGCTCCTCTTAACTACCGACGGTCCTTTGACTCACCGTTTGCTCTCGCCAACTTGGGAGACGCCTAAGACTTATTTTCTCCGGATTGATGGAGAACCCACCGACGAAGAACTCAAAACACTGGCGTGCGGGGTGGTTTTGGATGACGGATACCGGACGCGACCGGCGGAGGTAAAGCTCCTGACGACCGGTCCGGAGTGGGAATTGGTCTTAACGATTTGTGAAGGTAAATTTCACCAGGTAAAAAGGATGCTTCAGGCTGTGGGGAAACAGGTTACATATCTTCAGCGAAGATCGATGGGAACCCTAAGCTTAGATCCGGGCCTTGCTTTGGGGGAGTGTCGTCCATTGACCGCGGAAGAGATCAATGGGCTTAAAGGGAGGTAAGAGGATGCTCCGATAATAATTATGGATAATGGGTTAATTATGTTTGGAAGATTCGTTTGTGGAAAGGGGATGGTAAGCGATGGGAAATATGCAGATTAGTGCGCAGCAAGGAGTCTTCAAACTTATGGATCGACTGTTTGGCAAGATCATGAAGGGTTTCTCATTTAAACGGAAACTGCTCTTCTTTTTCTTGTTGATCTCTTTAGGACCAATGTTGATCATTGGTACCATTGTCTATTCCAGTTCCAGAATGGCGATTACCAATAAAATAACTGATTATTCCATTGACGGGCTGACCAAGAGTAAGCAACATATGGAGTTGGTGATCAAAAAATACGAAGATCTTTCGTATAATTTTATTACCGTTGCCGATGTCAACAGACTGTTTACGGGGATGGCGATGGGTGAAGGTTTCGAACGGATTACAGCCATTAACGAACTGAAGAACTACCTATCCAGTATACACTATGCCGATGACAATCTGGTGACGATCCGGTTTTCCTGTCCCGATGGGATCAGTATGAACATTGGGAAGGAGTTAACGTCGTTACTGAGTACGGTTTTTCCGGAAGAAGAGAACAACGAGGTAGTTAGGAAAGCGCAAGGAAGGATTGTCTGGTTTCCGCCTGTCAAGAGCGACGCGGCCCATGAAGAACACCTAATTGTAATGGGTAGAATGATTAGAAACCCTAGTACCGGGCAAAACCTGGGTAATGTCTTTTTCTTTATAGATGAGGCTGGAATTGACCAGATGCTAAACGAATATCTTTATCGGGTTGGTGGGATCACGGAGCGCGGTATACAAGTAAGCTATACGGTATTGATCGACGAGGACGGACGGATTATTTCTAGTCCGGCTAAAGATGAGCTTAACCAGAATGTCTTTGACCTCATTAAAAAGGAAAAACAACTGCAGGCGTTGATGAATGAAGAAGCAGGGGAAGGAGAATTAGCGTCGAGCTTCACTGATCATTTTGGTGAAAAAGAGGTGCAAATCACCTATGAAAAAATCAATGACCAATGGTCGTTGTTGGGGGTGGCACCAACTTCCTACCTGTATCAAGAGACACGCCTGGTTGGGCTGGTTACTCTAATTTTAGTATTAATCTCAGGGGTAAGTGCGGTCTTGATCTCATTGTATGTTTCTATTACGATCTCTCGTTTTCTGGAGAATGTCGTCCATGGGATGGAGAAGATGGAGGATGGGGATTTAACGACCAGAGTAGTGCTGGAAACCAATGATGAGCTGGGTGTTCTGGGTGCTGGTTTTAACCGGATGGTAGAAAAGGTCTCCGATTTACTGGTGTCGACCAAAGAAGCGATTAATGATGTTAAAATCCGAAGCGGAGTGGTGGAACGGAATTCGGAGCAATCGGCGCAAGCGGCGGTGGATGTGGCTACCGCTATGGAACAGATTAGTAGAGGGACACAAGAGCAGACCACGGAAGCGGAAAAGACATCAAAAATGATGTCGCAATTAGCTTTCTTGATCGATGATACGGTGGGGAAAGCCGGCGAAGTTGAAGAGATTACCAGCTCGACCCGGTCGTTAGGTGTTAATACCCAGGAAGCGATCAAAACGTTAATTGAGAAAGCGAAGCAAGCCGACGAAATAACCCATGCTTTTGTCGATAATATCGATCAGTTAGATAACAGCGCCCAACAAATTAGCCAAATCACGGAAGCGATTACCACAATTGCTGAACAAACTAATCTGCTCGCATTGAACGCGGCGATCGAGGCAGCCCGCGCCGGAGAAGCCGGACGTGGCTTTGCCGTGGTAGCGGATGAAGTGAATAAATTAGCATCCCAGACCCAAGAGGCGGCGCGGATGATTGAAGGGATTCTGCAAACGATCGGAAAGCAAACGCAATTATCTAAAAAAACGGCTGAACAGGTCTATCAGGTAGTGGATGAACAAAATTCGGCCGTCGACCTAACGAAGCAGGCCTTCAGTGAGGTTATACGCGCTATGGATAATGTGGTCACACGGATGAGTGGAATGACGGGGAATATCGGATCGATTAACACGCTTAAAGAGGAGACGGTGCAGGCGGTCCTTAATATCGGCGCCATCTCCGAGGAGACTGCCGCTTCCGCCGAAGAGGTTTCCGCCTCGGCCGAAGAGCAGACTGGGATGGCTGAGACGGCAAAACAAATGGCCGAAGCATTAAATACAATGGCAGAAAGGTTGGTTGAAACGATTAGTCATTTCGTATTTGAAAGCCAAGAATAAACATGTTAAAGGGGACTTACTGATGAAATCTTTTATCCACGATGATTTCCTACTCGATAATCAAGTGGCGCAAGAACTTTACCATCGATATGCCGAAAAAATGCCGATCATTGATTACCATTGTCATTTGAGCCCGCAAGAGATCGCGGAAAATAAACAATACCGGAATATTACCGAAATATGGCTTGGCGGGGATCACTACAAATGGCGGGCCATGCGAGCTAATGGCATTGAGGAAAAATACATTACCGGCTCAGCTACGGATCGGGAGAAATTCGATAAATGGGCGGAAACCATGCCCAAATGTATCGGGAATCCTTTGTACCATTGGACCCATCTGGAGCTGAAAAGATACTTCGACCTTGATCAACTCCTAAGCCCCGCGACGGCGGACGCGATTTGGCACCACTGTAATGGGTTGTTACAAAAAGAGGAGTTCCGCGCACGAGGTTTAATTGAACGTTCGAATGTTAAGGTGATCTGCACGACGGATGATCCCACGGATTCTCTGGAGTATCATCAGGCTTTAGCAAAGGACCCTGAGTTTAAAGTCAAAGTTCTTCCTGCTTGGCGTCCGGACAAAGGATATTATATTGAACGGCCGGATTTTGCCGCTTGGTTGGCGAAGCTAGCTACGGTAACGGGGAAAACCATTGGGACTTTTACGGATTTAACATCCGCTTTACAAGCAAGGATCGATTTTTTCCATGAAGTTGGTTGCCGGGTCTCTGATCATGCTTTAGATCCTATAGTTTACCGGGCGGGAACGGAAGCAGAAGCGGGCGCCGCCTTCCAAAAAGCCCTCCAAGGGCAAAGCTTAAGCCCTGATGAGATTGCCACGTATAAAACCCAAATTCTGCTTTTCCTAGGGCGGGCTTACGCCGAAAAAGGGTGGGTCATGCAGTTGCACATGAATACGATCCGGAATAACAGTCTCCGCATGTTTAAATTGATCGGCCCGGACAGCGGCTTCGACGCGATGGGCGATTATCACCTGGCCGGGTCGTTAATTGGTTTCCTGGATCGGTTGGATCAAACTGACGAGGTGCCGAAGACTATTCTCTACTCGTTGAATCCAACCAATAATGAACTGCTGGCTTCCATCGCCGGTTCCTTCCAAGGCGGTGGGATCCCCGGAAAGATCCAACTTGGTTCCGGGTGGTGGTTTAATGACCAGATGGATGGGATGAAGCGACAGTTGGTTGCCCTGGCCAACATCGGTCTTTTAAGCCGATTTGTCGGAATGCTGACCGACTCCCGCAGTTTTCTTTCCTATACCAGGCATGAATACTTTCGGCGGTTGCTCTGTAACCTACTGGGAGAGGCTGTAGCGAAAGGAGAAGTCCCCCATGATCTGGGTTTAATCGGGGGGATGGTGGAGGATATTTGTTATCATAACGCTGTTCGCTACTTCGGGTTTGAACTGTGAAGCGAAGGCCATCAAAGAAATTAAAAAACAAAGGATTTGGAACCGATGGATCATAAATATGATTTTATCAAAAAATTACTACTAGGCTTGGCGCTGGGAATTGCTTCGATTACACCGGGGATTAGCGCAGGAGTTATCGCGGCGGCGGCCGGAATTTATGAACCAGCGGTACGCGCTTTGGTCAATTTTCGAAAAGAATATCGGCAAAGCTTTCGCTTTCTGTTTCCGCTCGGCCTTGGCGTTGCCGCTGGGATTTTGCTGTTCAGCCGGGTGTGGCAGCAACTGATGTTTACCGCAGAATTCCGGGTTCTATATGTTTTCTTAGGGTTAGTGGCGGGGAGTATTCCCGCCCTCTTTAAAGAAGCCAACTGTCATGGTTTTCGTAAAAGATATCTAGGATCGACTCTGGTCGCCCTGGCCATTATTTTGTTTACCGGAAGGCTGATGGCCTGGTTTCCCCAATTCTCCGGTCGGGTGGAGCTGGATGTGGCCACTGTTCTCCTCTCCGGTGCGGTGCTGGCATTTGGTTCAATTATTCCGGGGATCAGCTCTTCTTTAATCCTGATGTTTCTTGGGATTTATGAAAAATTGTTGGCCGCATTCATCCAGTTTGATCTAGGGACTCTAGCCGGAGTGGCGGTTGGGTTTGTCCTTGCCGCCTTACCACTACTGAAATTGGTTGATCTTCTTTTCCGTAAATACCGGGGTTTTGCCTACTATGGCGTGATCGGTATCCTGTTTGGTTCGATGGTGATGGTTTTCCCCGGTTTTCGTACCGGTATTACTTTAATTATGGATCTCCTCTTCTTTTTAGCCGCTGCTGTTCTTAGTTGGGCGTCGATGCGTTTGCAAAAAGGGCATAAGAAAACTCCTTCACTTAAGTGAAGGAGTTTTTAGTCAGTTTAGTGCTTAGAAACGGTCTCTGCGCTGCGAATAACATTCACGGCAATAGACCGGACGGTCGCCGCTGGGTTGAAACGGTACCTGGGTCGTGGCTCCGCAATCAGCACAGACAGCGTCGTGCATTTCGCGGGGTCCGCGGGAACCACCAAAGCGGGAACCACTGTTTCTTTGTTTACGCTCGGCACGGCACTGCGGACAGCGGCCCGGCTCATTGGTAAACCCCTTTTCGGCAAAGAACTCTTGTTCAGATGCCTTAAAAACAAACTCGGCACCGCAATCGCGGCAAACTAGGGTTTTGTCTTCGAACATTAAATTGATATCCTCCTCAAATTTATTGCCCGGAACGGTTTAGGAAGAACGCTTAATTTCCCCGGCTTGGAGCAATAAATAATGGGAAGGGAAATGAAGTAATCACTAAACTTTCACGTGCTCGTTTATAGTATAACACCTGTGTGAAAAAATGTAAAGCTATAACTGTATTAAGAAAACCAACTTTTTTTGCGGAAATTAGCAAAAGGGCGAGGTGTGGTCCTGATCTACTATTTCCCGGTACTTGGTTACCAGCTTCTGGATATCCTGCCAAACATCCACTTTGCGGCGGGGATCCCGTAACAAGGCGGCCGGGTGGAAAGTGGGCATATAGTAAACACCGTCCCGTTCCTGCCAATTCCCACGCAAGCGGGTAATCCCCTGTGGGGATTGTAAAACCCCGCGGAGCGCAGTTGCCCCCATCAAAAGTACTATTTTGGGCTTCAGGATCTCCATCTGCGCCTGCAGGTGGGGAAGACAAGCCGCACATTCCTGGGGGTTGGGAATCCGGTTGGCTGGTGGGCGGCATTTCACCACATTAGCAAT
>DOID01000135.1:13512-20645 GCA_003511465.1 Bacillota bacterium
GAGTTGACCGGCAGCGCCGACAAAGGGGCGTCCTTGAAGGTCTTCCTCAGCGCCGGGCCCTTCCCCGATGATCATCAGTCCGGGGTGCCCCTCACCGAAGACAACCTGCTGGCAACCTTCTCTTAAGCCACAACGCTTACAGATAAGTACTTCCTCTTCCAAGCGTGCCAGTTTAGCCTGGATTTCTACAGACATCAAAACACCCCCGGTTATTTCTTTACAGATCTATTTCCGCGGCGAGCGAGGGAAACCCTTCCTCTTCCGCCGTTTTTATGGTAATCTTAATTTATACTTTTATTTCGAGGTTAGCTTTTGGTGGAGGGATTAAGATGCGACAAACCGACCAGGTTCCGGTTAAAGTTGGTGACGTAATTACTGTTGAGATCCACGGCTACGCCACCCAGGGAGAAGGTGTCGGTCGTTATCAGGGTTTTACTGTTTTTGTGCCCAACTGTTTAGATGGCGAGACCGTGTTAACCAGGATTGAATTGGTCAAGAAAAACTACGCCCGCGGCGAACTAATGCAGGTGATTACCGAGTCACCCCATCGAGTAACGCCGGGCTGCGGTCTGTACGCCGAGTGTGGCGGCTGTCAGCTTTTACATATGGATTATCCCGGGCAATTAGAGTTTAAACGTCGGCGGGTAATTGAGGTAATGGAACGGCTAGGTGGTTTTAAAGGCATCACCGTCCACCCGGTGATCGGGATGCCCGAACCTTGGAAATACCGGAATAAGGTACAATATCCCTTTGCCCTTGATGACCAGGGTAAAGTTGTGATCGGTTGCTATCAGAAAGGTACCCACAATGTGGTCGATACGCGGGAATGTTTGATCCAGCATGACCTGAACAGCAGGATCATGAACCGTCTCCGTGAATTAGCACAAGGTATGGGGATTTCAGTTTATGATGAAAAAACCGGCCAAGGGCTCCTCCGTTATGTACTGGTCAAGAACGGTTTTGAGTCGGGTGAAGCGATGGTGGTTATAGTCACTAATGGGTCGGAGTTTCCCGAAGGGAAAGAACTGGCCAGCATGGTAGCTTCCGATTTCCCTGAGCTGAAAAGCGTGGTCCAGAATATCAATACCTCCGGTGGTAATGTGGTCTTAGGTGCGCGTAATAAAGTGCTGTACGGGGAAGAGGGGATCATCGACCGCCTAGGCGATCTGGAGTTTAAAATCTCCGCTACTTCCTTCTTCCAAGTCAACCCGGCGCAAACGGAAATATTGTATCAGATAGCTATGGACTATGCCCAGCTAACGGGGACAGAGCGGGTTCTTGATGCCTACTGCGGAGTTGGCACTCTCACCCTTTTTCTTGCTCGGCAAGCAAAGGAAGTCTATGGGATTGAAGTAATTCCTGAAGCGATTGAAGATGCCAAGGAAAACGCTGTCCGCAACAAAATGGATAATGTGGTCTTTGCCATGGGGGCAACCGAAGAAGTGCTGCCGAAACTAGCCAACATCGGGATTGATTTTGAGGTAGCGGTGGTTGATCCTCCCCGTAGTGGTTGTGAGGAACGGGTCCTCCAGACTTTTGTGAAACTAAACGTGCCGCGGATTGTCTATGTCAGTTGTAACCCCAGCACACTCGCCCGGGACCTGAAGTACCTAGTAAATAGGGGTTATAAGGTAAAAGAGATCCAGCCAGTGGATATGTTCCCGCACACTTACCATATTGAGTGTGTGGCATTGATGTCGAGGGGAAAAAAATGAGTGTGTAAAAGAGCCTTATATATCACCTATTGATATTTTTTCGCTGGCTTATACAATAACACAGCTAACTTTAGTTTTTATCCAATGGGTGACCATTTAAGTGGCATGTGTATTAAGAATGATGGCAATCCAATAATTGCCATCAATTTTTCTATGTCCGTTGGTAGACAGCGTTTTTCAATGGCTCACGAACTTGTTCAACCCTATCCCACTTCTGATGAAGATCTATATGAACAATACCATTCCCATTATTAATCATTGTTCCGGGGGCTGCTACCTGATGGAGTCGAAAGGGGCGAGAGGAAAACAATGTCTAACATAAACATCAAGCCGGAAAAACTCCATACAACGGATTTAGGAGAGGTGCGGATTAGGCGTAATCTCAATTTACAAATTGACAATGTTGTTTTGTGGTGCAAAGAAGTGGTCAAAGAAGCGGACATGATCATGAGACAAGGCAAGAACTGGTATGCTTACAGAAACGGCGTGGTGCTCACTATAAACGCACAAAGCCATACGATAATCACTGCCCATCCGGTAAACCCAGAGCTTCGCTTGATGCGGTCTGAAGATTATCAATGTCTTTCGGGGTTTTTATATCACGCGATATTTGTACCCGAAGGGGTTGAACCGCCGCCAAGAAGCATCATCAATGACCCGGCGATCTATGTCTATATCAAGGATTTTGGCTCTAAGCCAGGTGATATAGGTGTGGTGGCGGAGCAAAACGATCAAATAATTGGGGCTGCCTGGACACGAATCATTCCTTCCTATGGTCACATTGACGATGAAACTCCCGAACTTGCTATTTCCATATTGCCTGCATTTCGTGAATATGGCATCGGAACGAAGTTGATGAAAAAGCTATTTACTGTTTTGCGGACCAACGGTTACTCGAGGACTTCACTTTCAGTGCAAAAGGATAATCCGGCGGTGCGGTTTTACGAGAGGTTGGGGTATAGGGTTACCGAAGAAAAGTCAGACCATGTCGGTAATGTGGATTTCATTATGCTTAAAGAACTGATTTAGGGACTGGCCGGTGACATCTTACAGATGAGTAACGCCGATTTATGAGTAAGTAATCGGCGTATTGTTATGGCTTTTTTAACGGGGAGGGCAACTTTAGCATTGAGGTGAAGAAGTTAAGCCGAGCAGACCCTTGCCACCGGGCTTTTGCTTATTGTATATTCGCTTGTTGTTCCTACTAAACCATCAGTTTGGCCTAAGTGGAATGGTATATTCTCACCTATAACCAAATTGTTGATTTCATAGCACTAAAAGGGTATAATATGGTTAGAATATTACTACAAGGAGTTGATGTCATGCTGATTAAACCGTCCGCAAGCATCAGGCAGCACTATAATGAAATTGCGGCTTTATGCAAATCTTCTGGGGAGCCTGTGTATCTTACCAAAAACGGCGAGGGCGATCTTGTGGTTATGGATATAGAGGCGTTTACCCGCCGTGAAAAAATGCTCAAGCTGCGCGAAGAGCTGCTGGCCGTTGAGGAAGATCGTCTGGCCGGACGCGCAGGAGTGACACCGGATGAATTGGACAGCGATCTGGACAGCATTATTGACGAGGTGGAACATGGAAAAAAAGAGTCAATATAAGGTGATTGTCTCTGATCGTGCCCGACAGATGCTGGCAGGTCATGTTCGTTTTCTGGCACAAAAAAGCCCTTCTGCCGCTAGAAAAACCAAGAATGAATTGATAGATGCAATTCGCTCCCTCTCCATTATGCCGGAGCGATTTCCTTTTCTCAATACTGAATTCATACAGCTAAACAAGTATCATAAGATGTTTATGGAGAAAAGGTATTTGATTCTCTATCAGATGACCTTATAATATTACACTTTGAACAAAAGAGGGGTGCCTATGAACTGGGAGCCGTGGACAGGTTGTTACAAAATAAGTGATGGTTGTACAAACTGTTACTTTTACGGACCACATGCAAAACGCTACGGTCAAAATACAATACAAAAAACAGATAAATTTGATTGGCCGATAAGGAAAACGGCAAAAGGCGAGTACAATATTAAAGGGAACAAAATTCTTGCGACTTGCTTTGCAACCGACTTTTTCTTGCCTGAAGCGGACGAATGGCGAAAAGAAGTTTGGTCTATTATTAAGGAAAGAACCGATATAGATTTTTTGATTTTGACAAAGCGAATTAACCGTTTCCTTGTATCACTTCCACACGATTGGGGAGCAGGATATGACAATGTTAATATTGGTTGTACGATCGAAAATCAAAAATTAGCGAATGATCGACTTCCATTATTCTTATCCTATCCGATCAAGCGGCGTTTTATTGCCTGTGCCCCGCTTTTAGAAGCGATAGATTTAACACCGTATCTTCACGGAGTAGACCATGTTACAGTTGGCGGTGAAACGGGGCGGGAAGCTCGTGAATGCGATTTTGATTGGGTACTTAATATCCGTGAACAATGTTTAAAAGCTAATACAACATTTTGGTTCAAGAATACGGGCTCACTTTTTAAACGTAATGGCGCAGTGGAAAAAATAAATCCATTTAAGCAAACAAGTATGGCGAAAGAGCTGGGTATAGATATTTCAGACGGAAAGAGGTTGTTTTGAAAAGAGTACATTTTCGTAACAAGCAAAGCAACATTTGTCTTAAATGTTGGAAATGCTTGGCAACAAATCCTTAAAGGCGGTGAAGCGTATGGAAATTAGGAAATACAGCAAAACAGATGAAGCGTTGCTTTTTGATTTGCTCATTGACGAGGGGGATGATTGGAGTGATTATCACGGGCCGACTGGCCGCAGTAAATATATCAAGGCGCTTGAATCAAGCATAACATATATCGCTTATGATGAAACCCTTGTTTGGGGTTATGTACGCTGCCGGGAAGATGATGGTTTCGGTGTTTATATTTATGATTTACTCGTAAGAAAAACACATCGGGGAAAGCAGATTGGTAAAATCCTTATGGAACAGGTGTGCAAAGACTTTCCAAATCAACCGGTCTATGTAATGAGCGATGTCGACTCGTATTACGAAAAACTGGGATATCGTAGAGAGGGATCGATATTTGAGGTTAAAGCATAATGAATCAAGAGGCTCAAAATATGTACTACACAACAGATTATTCATCACCAATCGGGATGCTTAAACTTGCTGCTGACGGTGAGTCACTGGTTGGATTGTGGATGGAAGGACAAAAATATTATTTCCATACCATAACGGGTGAAACAAGGGAAGATAATCATCTACCAATCTTTGAAGCCACCAAGAGCTGGCTAGACCGCTACTTTGCAGGAGAGAAACCGGCTATTTCTGCGTTACCATTAGCACCAACGGGCGGAGAATTTCGGCAAGAAGTATGGGAAATTCTTTGCCAAATTCCTTATGGACAGGTAATCACGTACGGCGATCTCGCAAAGAAAGTGGCTAATAAAATGAACAAAACGAGCATGTCTGCGCAAGCGGTGGGCGGAGCGGTTGGCCATAATCCCATTTCGATTATCATTCCCTGTCACAGAGTGGTAGGCGTAAAAGGCAGTCTGACCGGATATGCTGGTGGTGTAAAAAAGAAGTTATGGTTATTGGCCCATGAAGGAATAGATACCAAGAGCTTTGTAACTCCTTTAGTCATTTAACAAACTGCTTGCTAATTAGGAGCAAACGCTATATTATGAGGTTGTTATAACCAATGAGATAGCGAGATGATGATGTGTTAGATGAAAAGGCACCGGTAGCTTTATACTATCAATTAAAAGAGATCTTATTAGAAAAGATTAGAAACAACGAATGGCCGATTAACGATAAAATCCCTACAGAAAGAGAGTTATGTGAGATCTTTAAGGTTAGTCGCATAACCGTAAGACAAGCCCTATATGAATTGGAAAAAGAGGGTTATTTATATCGCAAACAAGGTAAAGGGACATTTGTGACCGCACCCAAGATTGAGCAGCGGTTATCAAGTTTTTACAGTTTTAGTGAGGAAATTCGGAAGATGGGGTATACCCCTAGCACACAGGTAGTTGGGTTTGATTTAATCACAGCCGATGCTGAAGTAGCTAAACATTTAAATATCCCTCAGGAAGCTAAAGTCTATAGTATCCGTCGCTTACGTTTAGCTAATCAAGAACCCTTTGCTTACGAAATTTCTTTTATTCCTCATGAATTATGTCCCGGACTTACCAGTGAAGAAGTGGCAACCAATGGCTTATATAATTCGATGGGGAAATATGGGATCGTGCCCAACAAAGCGATTGAAACCTTTGAGGCAGTGGCAATTAGCTCCAATGATGCTTTGTATCTAGAAGCGAACAAAAATTCCCCGGGCTTACTCCTTAACCGGGTGACTTATGCCGAACAAAAATTTATTGAATACTGCCGTAGTATAATTCGGGGGGACCGCTATAAGTACCGGATTGTTTTAAAATAGAAATAGTTTGTTAATATGTATTGTCAAAACAGGAAATCCTTGCTAAAATGGTCATAACAATATAACGATATTAACAAAAATTATAAAGGAGAAGGATTTGTATGAGTTTAACTTATCGTGAAATCAAGGATCAATATAACGCATTAAGAAGGACCTTTGATTATATCACGGAGCGTAAAGACGATATTCTGAGTTTTTACCGACAAGCTAACCCCCGAACCTTAGTTTGCCTTGGTTCCGGGTCGAGTTATTGTCTTTGTCTGTCCGCGGAATTAACAGCCCAAATCAGACTGGGAATCCCAGCAACCTCCTTTACGGCGGGAGATTTGATGTTGAATTACAAAAGTTATAGCAAAATCTTGCATGATTCTTTATTGCTTGCCCCCTCACGGTCAGGAAATACAAGCGAAGTTTTGATGGCGGTGGAGAATACTAGAAGCATTGCGGAAACACCTGTTCTTGGAGTTGTCTGTACCGAGAACTCAAAAATGGCCCAAATTGCCGACTTGACACTGGAATTACCTTGGGCTTTTGACGAGAGTGTTTGCCAAACCCGTTCAGTAGTTAACTTATATGCGGCTAATTTACTTATTTTGGCTTATCTAAGTAACGATCGGCAATTAATTGCTGATATTAAAATAGCCATTGAGACTGGTAATAACTTAATGAACCATTGGGAGGAAAGTTTGGAAAAGGTTGCCTATGGCGACTGGTCAAATGCAATCGTGTTAGCTGATGGTGAAAGCAGCGGCTTAGCAGGAGAAGGAGCTTTGGCTTTAACAGAGATCGCCAGAGTCCCCAGTCATTATTATCATTTATTAGATGTCAGACACGGACCGATGGTGATGATTGATCATAATTCCCTGGTGATGATCAGCCTCAGCGAAGAGGGTTTTGAGTACCAAAGGGATTTGATTAATGATTTATTGAAAAAAGGAGCTACCGTTATTACCTATAGTGAGTTGCCTTCACAACCACTACCAGGAGTTAAACTACAAGT
>DOID01000135.1:20931-28638 GCA_003511465.1 Bacillota bacterium
ACGGAGGTGTAGTAATGATCGTGACTGTTACCTTGAATGCGGCGATTGATAAAACATTAATCTGCCATCGGGTTGAGAGCGGGGGAATAACGCGAGCCGAGGAAGCGCTGGCTGTCGCAGGTGGAAAGGGAATCAATGTGGCGCGAACTGTTTTCAAGTTGGGTGGGAAGGCTTTCGCAACAGGATTGGCCGGCGGAAGTAATGGCGCTCTTATCCGAGACTTGCTTAAACAAGAAAAAATTGACTATCACTTTGTTGAACTTAGTGCTAATTCCAGAATGTGTTTGACCATCATTGAAAAAAGTGCCCAGGTCATTTCCGAGATTTATGATCCTTCACCAGTGGTGCAACCGGAAGAATGGGACAACTTTAAACAGTTCATGAGTGAATTGGCGAAAAAGGCCGATCTGATCACAATAAATGGTAGTCTGCCCGCTGGTTTAAGTGCCACAGCTTATGGTGAATTGATTTTTCTGCTTAAAAAGGCCAATGAACGATGTAAAGTTATTCTAGACACGAGCGGACCAGCTCTCCAGAAGGGAGTAGAAGCTAAACCGTTTATGATTAAGCCTAATCAAGAGGAGATGGAAATCCTGCTCGGCCATTCTTTATCGAAGAGAGAAGATCAAATAAAAGCGGTTAAAACTTTTTTGGGGGAAGGAATCGAAGTGGTTGTTTTGTCCTTGGGTGATCAGGGGGTTGTTTTTGGCTATAACCAGGCGGTTTATGGAATAGCTCCGCTGGCGGTGACAGTAAAAAGCACGGTCGGTTGCGGGGATGCTTTAGTAGGAGGTTTCGCGCACAGATTATTGGAAAAGGGAGATGTCATTGAAGCAGTAAAGTATGGTGTAGCATCCGCTACTTCGAATCTAACTACGAAAACCCAGGGCGATGTTTCGCGGACGCAAGTAGAGGAGTTTTTGCGGCTTATTAAGTTATCGCCAGTTGGAAGCGAAACTTAAAACCCCTTTTTTGATCCTTAGGAAATTCCTATTGACACCGCAAATTATCATGAGGTATAATAGTTGTAATCATTATAGATTTGCAATGATTACAATCCAGGTATTATTGTAATAGATCGAGGGTGAGTCTAGTGAAAGCATTGTTCGAAGATTTAAAGAAAGAATTAAAGCTCAGGAAAATCCAACTATCCCATCAAAGGCTGAAGGTTTTGGAATATTTGACCCAAAATCGCTCTCATCCAACGGTTGATCAGATCTTCACCGATCTACATCAGGAGATGTCAACCTTATCAAAGACAACCGTCTATAACACGCTGCGTGTTTTGGTTGAAGCAGGCTTAGTACGGGCCATTAACATCGAAGATCATGAAACCAGATACGATATTAATGTCGAAAACCACGGACATTTTAAATGTGAATCTTGTGGGAGAATATATGATTTTCACACCGATCTAGATGCTTTGGCTTGCGACGGTTTAAACAATTTTCTGATTAAGGACAGGAATGTATATTTCAACGGGATCTGTCCAAGATGCCGTTGAAATTTAAGCAAAAGCAACCGGAGGGTATTCTGAATGATGTTGTGAAAAACTACTGGTATATTTCAATAAAAATGAGGAGGAACATAAAATGAGTGAAAACAAAACCATTGATCACCTGATGGAGGCCTTTGCCGGGGAATCCCAGGCGAACAGAAAGTATCTGGCCTACGCCAAGAAAGCGGAGCAAGACGGAAAAATGAATGCAGCCAAACTGTTTAGAGTGGCCGCGGACGCTGAAACCCTTCATGCTTTAAAAGAGTTTGAAGTAGCCGGGAAGATTGGTTCCACCGCCGATAATCTGAAAGATGCGGTTGCCGGAGAGACCTACGAGTACAAGGAGATGTATCCGCCTTTTGCGAAGGAAGCCGAAGCAATCGGAAATAAAGCGGCGCTTACGATTTTTAACTTTGCGATGAAAGCGGAGGAGGTTCATGCCAAGCTGTACCAGGAAGCCTTAGAAAACCTTGATCAGACTGAAGAAGTCTTCTATTACCTCTGTCCGGTCTGTGGAAATATTGAAAAATCCCAGCCTGATAAGTGCAATATTTGTGGGGTGCTAGGAGAGAAATTTATTAAATACTAAGCAGAACAAAGCTTTTCGGCAAGACAAAAAGCACCCATTAATAGCTGGCCGGTAATATCCCGGGTAAAACCATGCGCTAAAATCCTTGGAGTAAGAAAACACCCCGCTTGTCTCTTGATTACATGCGGGGTGTTTGACTGAAAATATAGCCCTCCGAGGGTTTTGCCGCTCCCCGGCTAAATGTTCCGGCATATATTTGCCGGTTTTTTTCTTTGCGACATAATTTTCTCCTTTCCTACGAGAATGATATAATTAACATAATGATATTGACTATACAAGGGGTGTTGTGATGTGGAAATGCACCAAATATCGAATATGATTAAAGAGGAATCAATAAAATCCCTTCAATCATCAATCAAGAAAACAGAAAAGGCCTTGGCTGGGATGACGCAGAAAGGTGCAAATACTACCTTAATAAAGAAACGACTCAAGGCGCTTAATATTGGCCTTGCCATGCTAGAGAGCATTTGGAATGAAAAAACCCATCAATACTCCCAGAAAGAGTTGGTTGAAGCCCGCACTATCCTTACTGGTCTATTCCCATCGGTTGAAAACATTTATGCTAAGTCAAAGGTCGGAAGTCCCCAAAGGACGCTTTTAGAACGAAGAATTAAAGCATTAGAACTAGCTGTTCAAGCAATCGACGATCTTTCCATGTGATAGTTCGGGATAATAATGAAAAAATTAGGGTTTAAGCTGACTGGCTGAGATTGATTCAATGCCGGCACTAACTACGATCATTCAAAAGGGACAATAGTGAATTGTTGACAAATTATTAATTATGATATAATATTAATCGTATATTATTATTAAAAAAACTAAGAGGTGAAGAATGTGAAAAAGATCTTAGTAGTTGTTCTGTGCTTAGGTTTTCTTTTTTTATATGCACCTTGTACATTGGGCGCATTTGAAGTTTATTATGATGGGTTTTTTACTGGAAAATTTTGCCTAAAAGCTTCGGAAGCTGAAAAGGTTGAAACCGATTTCTCCTTACATGCCTTTGGAGGAAGACTATATTTATCGGACCTATTATTAGGTGCTGAAGTAGGGACCGGTGAAATTAAAAAAAGTAAAAACTTTTCGGCAATACAGGATTTGGAGACAATATCTTTTATAGTGGGTTATAGATTTAACATTAATGAATTTTCGCTTCTCCCATTTATTTCAGCAGACGAAATGAATATGAAAGACTCATTAAATAATAAGAGAATATCCGGAATCTCTCCTGGTGTGGAAGCAAAAGTACCTTTCAGCGATAGATTCAGTATTGAAGGTTCGTACAAATTAGCGTTATTCTCCATTGCTTATGAACTGAACGGTAGAGATATAGATAGGGTTATTCAAGAAGATTTAGGAGAACAAGATATTTCCATTAAAAGTTCGGCAGTTAAAATATCTGCTCTATCCTTTAAAGCCAAGTATTTAATAACAGAAAACATAGCATTGGTTGGGGGATATAAGAAGAACATAACAAAATTAGAGATTAATGCAGAAAAAGATCCATTTGGTGCAGAAATACCAATAGAATTTGAGCAAGAAGAATCTCTTGATAGTATTACTTTTGGGGCGTCAATATTATTTTAAACAAGATCGTACGATATATGTTTTCCTAAAGAAAGTGAAATAGCCGCATCTTTAAGATTATCTACTGTTGAGCCAATTTTCCCGGCCACCTTTCCTGTTGATGAACCGTGATGGGGAGAGTATTTTTGTCTATAAGTGGTTCCTTGAGGGGAAACAACCAAAAGCTATATGAGGTTAATCGTGACCAGGTCATCGAGGATCTGCTCACTTGGCTTGATCGACAAATCGCTTTTTCGGACAATATATTGGCCGAAGGAGATATTTCAAATGGATGAACAAATATCTATTATTTCAATTAGAAACTGCCCCGAATATTCCGAGTGCGCAATTGATTGGTTTTCTTAGTATCTTTGCACCGAACATACATCGTAAAAATACGGCTAGAGATATATCGCCATTGGACAACATCCGTGGTGTGATACATCAAGGTTCTACGAAGCTCCGACGACGAAAGAACCGTCGCTTGGAAAACACAACAAAGATAATGGTGAAAACGTAACCAAAAAATATAAAAAATAGCATGTGATAAACTCGATATAAATGGGTATTACAAGTATAACCAGTATTACGGCAGATAGATAGTTATGCCCATAAACAGTGGATAGAAGGAGAGACGATATATGGATAATAGTATGAGGCTACCTAATGAAAAGATTGAGGGCAAATATATAGGTTCAGTTAAGGTTGGACCAAAAGGGCAGATCGTAATCCCAAAGGAGGTACGAGATCTTTCAAAATTTTCCGATGAGGCGTTTGGGAAAAATAAAGATTAGCCCTATGGTGTTCTGCCGGACGGATTAAAGGAGCAGTCAAGAAAGGTAATCCGCTTTTATTAAAAAGAGCGGGTTTTTTATTCTTTAATAAAACGAATTAACTCTTGATTGAACTTTTCACGCTGGTCGTAGAAGAGAAAATGGCCACAGGCATCAAAGGGTACAAGCATAGAATCTTTGATACTGTTCCTCTGGGCAATAGCTAACGGGTATAGACATACTTGGTCATTAAGGCCGTGCAGGATCAGGGTGGGAACATTAATGGTTGTCAGGTCGTCAAATAAGCCTTCTTCATCCAGCCAGGTATGGGCGATAGCTGCCGTCGACCAACTGGCTGCCTGGAGACCTAGCTGGAAAATCCAATCTGATAAGGCATTGCTAACGGGATTATAAAAGATCATCTTTCCAAACTCGCGCAATGTTTTAGGGCGGTCGGTATAGATTCCTTTGATGATGTTTAACACGGCCTCTTTTGGTAGACCATATGGAAAATATGGGCGCCGGATCAGACTGGGCGCTGCCGCAGCGAAAAGAGCAAGTTTTGATACACCATAACCATTATGTCTCGACATGTACCGGACACAAATCGCTCCACCGGTCGAATGTCCCCCGAGGGTGAAGTTTTGTAAATTAAGGGCGTCAACCACACTCCGTAGATCATCCGCCAACCGGTTATAATCATAGCCGAACCAGGGCTTGTCTGAACGGCCGAATCCCCTGCAATCTATGCCGATGCATCTGTATCCCATTTTCGGCAATTGATTAAATTGGTATTCAAAGAGATTATGGTTTCCCGGCCATCCATGCACAAACAGTATTATCTTATTGCTTGCCGGGTTAAGATCTTCCACATAGATTCTTGCATTCGGCTCTACGCTAATATAAAATCCCATTTAAATATCTCCATTCAAAAAAATTATTATATATAATATTCACCTGATCCTTGATTGTGTGCAGTCCGGTTGGGAAGCTCCGGTGGTATGGAACTTCCGGCATTTACCCGCCGTAAAAAAAGCCAAAGCTGCGGGAAGAATCGCTGTCTGTTAAGGCAGATCGTCCGGCAGGCATGGTAGATTTTCACTTGCTGTAAATAAGGGAGAAAAAACGAAACGATGACTGTCTTAAGGCGTTATGCTAAAATGGTAATAAAAAGAACACTATGTCAAGAATTTAAGTCATCGGAGAACACTATTCTACCCGGATATTTAAAGGTTGGCAAAGGCAATTATTCATACGAGCGATGAGCGACAAGTCGCCCACCCTAGCAAGCTGGGGCAAGTTGAGGCAAGCGAAAGGGGAAAATCGAGCTGGAGTGAGGGAAAGTTTTGGCGGTTATTTACGCTGGTCATTCGGAGCGGCGCATCTTACCAATTCGGCCGGATATTAAAGCCGGGAGAACGACAAGCATCGAAGGCGTACTGAAGTAGCGCCCCTAAGCCGGATTAGCAGGAATTAAAGCGGGAGAATGACAGATTATTTTTTAACTAGGAGACGATACTTATGAATCACCAGCAAGAAAACAATTGGCAGCGGGACTTTCTCATCATCGCCGGCGGGCAGACGGTGTCACTAATCGGCAGCGCTGCCGTGCAGTTTTCTTTGATCTGGTGGCTGGCCAGTGCAACGGCGTCGCCGCTTATGTGTCCATCGCGGCCGACCTACATTACCCACTGCCCTGATGCCAGTTCGGCGACGATGCCTTTGTTACTGATCGCCGGACCGATCGCTGAAAGCCGGGGCGTCCCGTTGTGGTTTTTTGTTACCGGTGTCGTTCTTTTACTGTTTACGCTGGTCAGCGCCTTGCTTGTTCTTCCCGGTAAGGTAGATCAAGCAGGATAGAAAAAGGGTGCTCCCCGGCGCGCTAGGGTAGAAGCGCCGGATCTTGAGAATGGGATTAAATTGGTGTCTTAAGAAGGAAATAATAGATATGAACAATATACTGGTAGTTTATTATTCACTCTTCAAATCTACCGAGAATTTAGCATTGGAGATAGCGGCACAAACCGGTGGCAAATTAAGAGAATTGATTCCCGATCCAAATTATTCCTTTAACTACAATACGGCTGCGAAAGAGGTAAGAAATCAGATTTCCAAAGGCTTTTGCCCCAAATTAAGATCGGGAAATGAAACAATAGTGGATTACCAAACAATATTTATCGGCTCACCCAACTGGTTTAAAACATTTGCTCCACCGGTAAGGAGTTTCCTTAGGCAGCACGATTTTACGAGAAAAACAATAATTCCTTTTTGCACGCACGGGGGTGGTGGGTTTGGTCAAATTGAAAATGATTTCGTAAAAGAATGCCCTAAATCGCTATTCCTACCCGGAATAGCGGTAAATGGTACTGTTAAATCAGAAGAGGTTACCAGCTGGCTAAGACAATTGGCGATGAAAGGTTTGAGATTATGAACTCAAAAATATATCAATACGATGCTGTTCTTCAATCCGCCGACAAAGGCGGCGCTTATGTCGTTTTTCCCTATGATCTCCGCGCCGAGTTCGGCAAAGGCCGGGTCAAAGTTCATGCCACCTTTGACGGCGAACCCTACGATGGCAGCATCGTCAACATGGGCGTGAAAAATGCGGACGGTTCAGTCTGCTATATCATCGGTGTGCGGAAAGACATACGGATGAAAATCAGTAAACAGCCGGGCGCTAGCGTCCGAGTTACGATACAAGAGAGGGATTGACCGATGGCAAAGAAACTTCGTAAAATGCTCGGCGATGTGAATGCGCCGTCAACGGTTGCGCTTATGAGCCTGATTGACACCCAGAGCAAGATGACCATCTGCAACTGGTGTATTAACTACGCCGAGGCAAACATTCTCCCGATCTTCGAGAAGCATTGCCCCAATGACTCCCGCCCGCGAAACGCGCTAAATGCGGCCCGCGACTACCTTGCCGGTAAGGTGAAATTTCCGGTGGTTAAGAACATCATTTTGAATGAATGCCACGCCGCCGCCCGCGAGCTGGACGCCAACCCTGTGGCGCAAGCAGCGGCGCGCGCTTGTGGACAAGCCTCGGCGGTGGTGCATACGCTCTCCCACTCCCTTGGACTCTACTTCTACGGCGCGGCGGCCATCGCCTATGACCGCGTCGGGTTGAACGAAAATGCCGAAGTATATAATATGATCGCCGAGGAAGTCTGCGCGGAGATGACGGCGGCTTTACAAGCCGTAGCCGTCGCGGACGAGCCGAATCCGGCGAAAATTAAATGGACTTGCTGAAGAGGTATTCTAATGTGGAAATGCCCGAAGTGCGG
>DOID01000135.1:28787-29017 GCA_003511465.1 Bacillota bacterium
AAAATTAATTCCATCGACGATTACATCGCCGACCAGCCCGCGGAGGTGCAGCCATTGCTACAATCCATCCGGAAAACAATCCGCGACACCGCGCCGGATGCAATAGAGAAGATTGCATGGCAGATGCCCACATTATGGCAGGGTGAAAATCTTGTCCACTTTGCGGCGTTTAAAAAGCATATCGGGTTTTACCCCGGCGGCGAAGCGGTGGGCGTGTTTGCCCAGCGGCT
>DOID01000135.1:29187-29466 GCA_003511465.1 Bacillota bacterium
ACAAATTAATCGCGGACATTGTGAGCTGGCGCGTGGAGCAGGCACAGCGCGGCGTATCCACTTTCGCCGAACCGACAGCGCGGGAAAGGTATCCGATGCCGGACTTCATTGCAGCCGCCCTAGACCGGAGCAATCTGTGGCAGCAATATCAGGCCCGTCCGCCCTATCAGCAGAATGATTATATCGGATGGATTACCCGCGGTAAGCGGGAAGAAACCCGCCAAAAACGACTAGCCCAGATGCTGGAGGAGCTACGGGCGGGCGATGCTTATATGGGTA
>DOID01000135.1:29609-29920 GCA_003511465.1 Bacillota bacterium
TATGGCGTACAAGGCCAAGAGCAAAGGATCACCATAAGGAAATCTTAAGGAATTGATCAGAGATTATTTAAAGAAAGCCTATCTCGTTTCGGTAGAATGAAGTTATCGAAGCAGATAGGCTTTCTTATTTGGAGGTTGGAGGATGTCAGCGCTATTCTTTCTTGCGCCAAGTCTCATCGGGTTTTTACTCTTTTTCTTTGTCCCCTTTGTCGGCGGGTTATATTATTCATTCGTAGACAGTCCGGTAGGTGGCAGTTTTGTCGGGTTGGCAAACTATATCGATCTCTTGGGGAATGCTGTTTTTTTAAAGG
>DOID01000135.1:30093-30350 GCA_003511465.1 Bacillota bacterium
CGGATATAACACTATGGTTTTTACCGCAATGGCCGTTCCGCTTAATATTCTGTTCTCGCTTGGCTTTGCTCTGCTGCTGAACAGGGGGATTTACGGGCGGAATTTAATCCGTATGGGTTTGATACTCATGAGGAGCAACATTTTGGTTGTCGATGATGAGCAGTCCATAGCGGACCTAATTGAAGTTTATTTAGAAAATGAAGGTTTTATAATCTACAAATTTTATAACGGTCAAGATGCGCTGCGGTGCGTTGAAT
>DOID01000147.1:0-4327 GCA_003511465.1 Bacillota bacterium
CATACGCGGGGGTGATCCTGGGTTGTTAAATCGGTCAGCGAGGCCTGGGACGTCTTTCCCGCATACGCGGGGAAACAGTATGTCACTGAACAACAGTTCGTTTCCTTTTTGCTGTTCTACTTTTACCAACTGTTTTTCCTCTGCCTCATAACGTCTTGCTCCCTCTACCATTACCTACGCTATCATCTCTCGTAGTTCAGGTGGTTCCAACACCTCGGCTCCAGTCCCAAAAGAAAGAACCCAGCGCAAAAAAGGAACAAACCATTGTTTTTTGACAAACAAAGCAGCGCCGTAAAACTCTTTAACTAGTTTCGCGGCGCTCTCATGTTTAAACTTCTGACTTAAGGATATTAGCTTAAATTCTGAATCTCTCTCTTCAAATACTCATTTAGAATAAGATCGAACTCTTTACCAGCCTGCAATACCTCGGCATTTGTTTCCCCATATTCTTCCCAAGTTTTTTGCAGATTTTCTTTAGCGAGTTTTAGTTTTATACCCAAGTCCAGGCTATTTTTCAGCATATATGGTTACTGTCAGCAGACTTTCCCTTGATTTGAAAGTTTGATATAATAAAATATGTTATTTTTTGCGTGTTTAAACAAGGGGAAAGCAAGTCAACAGTGTTCACCTCCCCATAGAGTTAATTGTGATTAAAAAGAATGAACATGACACCCTCAGTATTTATTTAGCCATCAAATTTCTATTATCCATATTATAATTTCCAAATTGGAAATTGTCAAGTGTATTTCGTTATTTTTCGCAGAGTGGTGAAGGCATGAAAAAACCTGTCAAAAATCTGTTTCGATTTCGGCTTGTCCAACTACGGGAAGAGTCAAACCTCACTCAAAAGCAATTTGCCGAAGCCGTTCAGATCCCAAACAGCACAATCAATCGTTATGAAACCGGCATCCGCGTTCCGGATTTTGACACTCTTATTATTTTTGCTGATTATTTTAAGGTGAGCACCGATTATTTATTGGGAAGAACAGATAAAAAGTAAGAAAGAAAGTGGAGTAGGGCTTTAGGCCCTACTCCAACTCTTTTCCCTATATAGCAATCCTAGACAAAGTTAATATCTTTAAAACCCCAACCCAAGATTCAAACTAATTCGCGAAAGGGAAGCCTTAACTTCTTGGCCTGAACCCCAATAACTATCTTCGGTCCCTGAGCCATTATTCGCCCGATATAAGACCTCTGCTCTAATACTTGGGTATTTGACAATCCGGATCCCGGCGCCGATCGCATAATACAGTCCATGCAGGTTTGTACTATTACCATCATCATAAGATAAAAAATTATAGCCGAAATGACCAGTGAGATAAGGGAGGCCTTCAATGGATAATGGATAGTAATTTAGCAAGAGATAGATCGGCACACACATGATTTTATCGTCGCTGTCTTCAAATTCCCCACTCAGCAGAAGCCCGGTCCCAAAGCCCATTTCAAAGTCTTCATTGATTTCTAAGGCCCTTTCGATGGAAAACGCAAAGGAAGGCCCCATTCTCGGCTTAGACTCACTTCCTGATTTCGTGACGGAGGCATCACTGGCAAGCAAATATCCGATTTTGTAAATATTATCTTCTGCTAATGCGATACTACTAACAACGAGCATCATGATTAAGCAGATAACCATGATCGTTAAGAATCTCTCGATCAGCTTTTTCATTGCATTTCCCCCATTTATATTTTTTCTCATTATAAAGTCTCAATGAAATAGAATCTTTGGTCGCCTGCTTTTAGCTTAGTGTATTTTTCATGACGCCCGACAAAAAACTGAATGCGGTTTTCGGTCTGTAAGGTCTCCGGATCAAGCACCAAAAGTTCCGTTCCGGAGAGGATGATTACTCTATTCTTCTCCCCAGCGACAAATATCTGGTCAGTTTTTCGATCAAAAATATGTAGCAAGTTAAGTTCTTGGTCAACCAGTTCATAGATTTTTTTCCCTGTGAAGACCAGGGTTTTCATGGTTGGTTCGGTAATTTGGTGGATGCCTAAGGCCGGTTCAGGGGTGACGATATACTCTACCGGCTGGAAATTCCGGTCATAGACTGTGATATCGTTACTCATGCGGTTATAAACATACAATCTGGATTGATCGGCGTTGGCGCTAATCATCGTGGCGGCTTCTGTCGGACGGGTCAGGATGGTTTTAAATAAATAACCTACCTTGCCCCAGGTTCGACCGGAAAGGGTTTTTCTTTCGACTCGATTCGTCTTGAGGTCATAAAACTTGACCTTCCCGTCGCGGACCGAATAAATCACCGCCAGGTCCGACTGGGGAATTTTCCGGAAACCATAGCCCGACTGCTTATAAGTATTATCGCCCGTCTGGTAAGTAGCGGTGCGCTTGGTTTTGTAATCGATGGCACAGAGGGTATCGCGCTGTAAGATGTATAGCTTGTCCTCTTCCGGATAGTAGCCAAAATCCAATGGTTCCTC
Source organism: Bacillota bacterium (assembly GCA_003511465.1). Lineage (GTDB taxonomy): Bacteria > Bacillota > UBA4882 > UBA10575 > UBA10575 > Capillibacterium. The sequence goes on from DOID01000147.1 coordinate 2,440, forward strand.
TGGGAGTACTGTCTTTTCCACGCCATCTTTCGTGAACTTCAAAAAATGATACTTGGTTTTAAAGCGACTTTCCTCCGTTTGGAAATGGCTGATATAGATTTTTTCCTCGGGAAACCACTGATAATAGATGTCACCATCCGCGACTTCATGTTTTTCCAGCGCTTTTTGGGTCGACAAATCCAGGTACATCAGCGTCCCTTTTCCGGGGTCAATATACCGCTGGACTCGGCCATTGGTATAGTAGGTTTTCTGCTGCCAGTCATAACAGATTAAGACTCCCTTATCTTTACCCAGCAGCCGCATATTCAGCGGGGCGCTCTCCAGAGGGATACTTGCTGCGACTTGGAGGTCTTCGATGTTTATCGTCAGAATTTGGGGTGTTTCGCTAACTTCTGCTTTGGCCTTTCTTGTGTTGGTGCGATCTTTATTATCCAAAAGCAGATATAACTGGTGGAGTTCTTGATTAATCGCGATTTGATTAATATTTACTGTGTCGGCGGGTAGCTCCAGGCTGTCGCAGGTCATCTCCAAAATATTGTAATGTAGTAGTTCGAAGCCACTGTCCTTGGTATCCGAGACCCGGTAGGTAATGAAAAAATCCCGGCGGTCTTCTGTATATTCCCAGTTAAAGGGGGCGAAGCCCACATCCACTAAATCCTCGGTGCGGCCGGTTTTAACGTTAAAAAGGATTAATTGCCCGGCAATACTTGATTTTTGGTCGTCACTAGCCGATTTAAATAAGGCATCAAAGATGTTGGGATCTTTATCTGCACCCGCCGATCTCTCCGGTCCATAGATGGCCAGATACTTATCGGGATCAGCTGTTTTCATTAAGAGGTCGGGAATCTTCTCCATGTCCAGACGCGGGGTGAAACTCAGATCATCATCGTCCATAAATAATATTTTATTTTCTTCGGCATCAAATAAGAAATGTTCTGCTCCCAAGGCCATCCCGGGCAAGGCAAATATGACCAAGAGCACAAATACGGTCAGCTTCAGTTTTTTCATGATCATTAAACGCCTCCTTTTTCTTTATCATTTGAATTCGCGATAATTATCCGAACGCCTGCAGGGGTTTTGCAATTTTATATATAAATCATATAGTATAATAAAATATGTTATTTTAAATAACGGCGCGGATTTGCTGTTCAAAGCTTTTACGTTGGATCCAGATCAAGTAGAGGAGGATAAAATCCATGCGACATAAAATGGGGAAAATCACCATCTGGGGCAGCCTGGTTTTGTTGCTGCTCGCCCTCTCGGTCACGGCTGGAAATACACCGGAAGCGTTCGCTTTACACCCGGTGGATAAGGAAGGTCCCTTTCGGTTAGAAAACCAAACGGAGGCAGGTCAAGGGTGTGAGTTGCGTATGACCAGAATCAAAGGGAATGCGAAAATTGAAAAGCCTCCTGCTATCGACGCCAATGTGCTTTACTATGCCGAAGCAGTGCTAGGGAATCCCGCAAAAGTCTATGGTCTCCTCGTCGATTTGGAGGGTGAAAAAAAACAAATCTGGGTTGATGCAGACGGGGACCGGGATTTTGCGGAGGAAAGCAGTTACGAGATTTTCAAAAGTGACCGCTACCCCGGGCTCAATGTTTATTATTCGCCCATGCCACTTCGGTTCAATCTCCGGTACCAACTGGCGGAGGAAGAATATACGATCCCGGTGTCCTTTGATTTACCCTTGCTCGTGGTGGCTAGAGCCGGCTACCAGGATTTTCTCCTCCTACAGACCCGCACTTGGCTCGCGGGGAACCTCGACCTTGAAGGGGAAGAAATCCCCATTGCCATCGTTGATACGAATTTTAACGGGTGCTTTAATGACCCGGAAGATCTAATCTTTTTTGATACGGATTATGATCTGAACTTCGCGGCCTCCGAGTC
>DOID01000147.1:4646-4812 GCA_003511465.1 Bacillota bacterium
TTTACCGAGCAAACTTTCGCCAATGGGGTTACCTTTGTCTATCGGCAACTGCCCGCCGCCAAAACCGTTTCTGCCCGGATCGTGGTCCCGGTGGGTTTTCTCCATGAACCCCAGGACTACCTGGAAATCTCCCATCTGGTGGAACACTTGGTTTTCCGTGGGAATG
>DOID01000147.1:4975-6956 GCA_003511465.1 Bacillota bacterium
ATTATAATGCGTTTACTACTTTAAACCGAACGGAATACATCTTAGAATCAACCGCAGACAATTTATTACCGGCGTTCTCCTTTTTGCTGGATCTAATTCTGGAGCCAGCCTTTGCCCCGGCGGATGTGGAAAAGGAAAAAAAGATCGTGACGGTCGAAAAAGCCCTCCGCGATACCCCGGGCAATCTCTTTTTGACGTACCTGAACCACCTGACCCAGAACCAGTTAACTTCCAAGATTCAAGCCATTGACCGCCAGCACGTGCTCGCCTTCCATCGTCAGCACTATACCGTCGACCAGTTAACAGTGATCATCACCGGCAACTTCGATGCCGCCGAAATCGCCGCGCATTTGGCTGCGCTCCCCAAACCGGAAACCGCAGCAGCGCCCAAACCCCCCCTTGGTCCGCCCGCGCCGATCGAGGCCGACCTTGTTTTAGAAGATTATTTGCCGGGCACGGAATATCGGCTCTTGTTTGGGTTCAATTTAGGCGCAATCGAAGGCAAAGATCAGGCGATCGCCAAAATCCTGCCTTCGATCTTATTATTTGAATCCCGCCAGTATGATTATGTTACGAACCGTCCCTTGGACTATGATTGTTACCTTTTTAAGCTGGGCGCCGATTTTTATTTAATCTTTGGCTACAACGATGTGCGCGAAGAATACACTCCGGAGATGAAAAAATGGCATGAACGGAATATCAACCGCTACTATAAGTACCTGAAGGCCAAGGATTTTAGTAAATTTTTAAAGGCGGTATCCACCAGTCTCCAAAAGGAATTAAAGTTAATGGAAGCCTCGCCCGGTATTTTAAGCGAGTATTATTCCCAGTTACGCTTTGAGCCGACCACCATCACCGCGGATGAGCTGAAAATAATAAAAGCTTTGTCCGCCAAGGATTTGAAATATTTCGTGGAAAAGTATCTAGAAGGTCAAAGCTACCACCAGCTCGTGATCAAAGCCATTAAGCGGGAGGAGTGTGATTAAATGAAAACTCCGCTGTACTGTTCGGTCCGGAAAGGTCTTTGCTGCGCGATCCTGGTTTTAATCCTCATCCTGTCTTGTTCTTTCACCACTTTAGGTTCGGTGGCCGAGCGGGATGACGGCTTAATCATCTCGCAGCTCGATGCCCGCACGACCAAGAATCACTATGAATATGTGACCATGGTCCTCAAGACCGGGTATGGGCATGAACCCCAGAATAAGCAGGGACTAAACAGCCTCACCAATGAATTAGTCTATCTTTTGCTACGGACCTCATGTGCCTTAGAAGTAAACTATTATCCTTTTGCGGAGTATACGGTCTTTACCTTTGTGGTCTGGCCCGATGATTTTACCCTTTTCTGTGCTGAACTTGATGGCCTGATCCGCCTGGACACGCTTTTATTGTACGATCTCTGTAATGAATTAATTAATCTCCATTTGCATACGGCGGAGACCCTCTCCAACCAAGCCCAGTCCATCTTATATGAACTCTTGTATGGACCCGATCACCCTTACTTGAACAAGTTCAAACCAGATTATACCAAACTAAGCATCAATGAGGTCAACAACTGGTTTCGGGCCATTTATAAGCCAAATAATTTAATTATCTCTACCACGGCCAAACTCCCGGCGGACTTTTTGAAAAGGCCCACCGGCCGGGATATGAAGCAGAAAGTACTGGTGGCGGCGATTCCGCCCGGCTATACCGACGGCCCCGCGCAACGCTTTTTGGCGAGCGATGCTCCCCTCAGCACAGTTTTTTTGGCTTTCCCCGCCCCACAGCCCCAGGAAGCGGAATTTTTCACCGGTCGGATCGTCCAAAAGCATCTCCACCATCAGCTTTGGTTAAGCCTGCGGCAAGATCTGGGCTACTGCTATGACCTTCAAGTTAATTATTCATATCTCAACGAACCAACCGCCCCAACCATCACCATCGCCTTTCAAGTCCTCCCGGAGAATACCGAGCCTGCCCTGGATGCTGTCTTTAGGGTCCTGGA
>DOID01000147.1:7157-9227 GCA_003511465.1 Bacillota bacterium
GCCTGGGCGACCGATTATGAGCAGTACTGCTCTAACCTAAAGCAGGTATCAGCCGATGGGATCAGCAGTTTCGCCCAAACCTATTTTCCAAAGTGGCGCTTATCCATTGTCGGTCCGGCGCTCGACGGAAGGAATAAGCACCTTCCCTGACGAAAGAAGATGTGTTGAATGTATTAAATGATGCACCCATAGTACAATGAAAGAACGGTACAAAAAATGCAACTACTACCTACACTCCCTTGGCTTGTCAAGATTCTTGTTTCGCTCGTCCTAATTATTCTCGCGAATAGCCTACTCAAAAGACTATCACTGGCTATGGCCCTTGGCTCCCTGGCCTTGGCGCTCTTCGCCGGCCATACTCCAGCTCAGATGCTGGCCATTACTGGTAATCAAATCTTTAATGTTAAGCATCTCAATTTTCTCCTGGTCATTGCCTTGGTTTACTGGTTAAGTCATCAAATGTCGGCCAGCGGTCTGATGCAAGATCTGGTCAAGCTGATTCAGGGTCGACTTTCGCAGCGGGATTCCTTTTTGGTTCTACCCATGCTCATTGGGTTACTACCTGTTCCCGCCGGGGCGCTCTTCTCGGCACCGCTGGTGGATAGCTGCGACCAAGAAAAAAAGCTCAAACCTGAGCTTAAATCGGCGATTAACTTCTGGTTTCGCCATCCTTGGGAATACTGTTCACCGATGTACCCCGCACCTTTGCTGGCCATGGAGATCGCCGCCCTCTCCCTGTTACAATTTCTCTGGGTGGGTTTGCCTTTAGCCCTGATCTCACTCGTGGCCGGTTATCTTCTCCTGCGGCAGGTCCCGGCCCAAGGTCGTAGCTGCCAGTCACCACAACCAGGTTTCTTCCGACAGCTGCTCGCCCTGATTACACCGATTTTGATTGTGGTCAGCGCCTACATCATTTACCAACTGATCCCCGCTGCCATCCGGTGGGATAATAATTACTTCCCAATCAGTCTGGGCGTGATTGGGGGTATCCTTTGGTTGCAGCGCGCTCGGCCTTTACCGATCGCCCAGTGGCGCCCGATCCTGTTCCAGAAAAAAATCCTCACCCTAGCCCTGCAAATGTCGATGATCCGGGTCTACGGGGCTTTTATCGAGACGAAACTCCCAGACGGGAGCTCATTGGTGGCTAATTTCAGTGCGGAACTTACTTCCTATGGGATCCCCGTAATTTTAATGGTGATGCTGATCCCCTTCGTTAGTGCGCTGGCCACCGGTTTAGCCGTAGGTTATATCGGGGCTAGTTTCCCGATTATCATCAGTTTACTTGGGCCAAGCCCTAGCTTTGCGGCGCTCCTGGCCCATCTGGTTTTAGCGCAAGGTTTTGGCATGATCGGGGTAATGCTTTCTCCGGTCCACGTCTGTCACCTGGTGTCCAACGAATATTTCGAGACGGAGCTTTCCCGCTCTACGCGGCTGCTCCTTGCGCCTTCGGCCCTTGTCCTCCTTGGCTCCATCCTGCTTTACCTGCTCTATTCTTTGGTCTTCTAATGCCGATCAAACTGTTTGCGGGCGGCCCGGCGTTGTCGGGCCTTTTTTCCTTTGATCTGCTTGCGAACGTCCCATTCTTCATCATCGGCAACCCAATCGATCTCTTCATTCTCCCCGATTACGGTCTCGCCCTTTAATCGAACCACCGTCTCACCGGGGTTTGGTAGGGTATAAGGAGAACCATCCTCACCTCTAAAGACCGTCTCCACGTATTCCTGGGCGAGTTCCGCTTCTTCCAGCCAACGGCGGACAAAGGATTTCAGAATCGGAAAATTTGCGCTGTGTTTGCCTTGCCCGTGAATAATCCGGACCACCCTTTCTCCGTACTCAAAGGCGTTCTCGATCCGTTGTTCCAACTTTGCTTTGGCTTCTTCTAAAGTCATTCCGTGTAAATCGATGGTCTCCATTTCCCTTTCATTCCTTCCCGCCTAATTGTTGCTTTGATTATACTATAACCTTCCTAGAACGGCCAGATTTTTACTGGGATAAAGGTAAAAAGGCCTAAAGGTGAGGAAGAAAGGAGAGTTCACGGTCGTCGGTAAAAAGCTTGGTGACGTTCTTTTC
>DOID01000147.1:9382-10924 GCA_003511465.1 Bacillota bacterium
ATTAAATTCTTTCGACTCCGGTGAGCGGGGTCGCGCTAATTTATTGGTAATTACCTCTTTAATCCGGCCTGGATTAGAGCCCAGAACAACAATGCGGTCACCGAGAATGATTGCTTCCTCAATATTATGCGTGACAAAGATGATGGTAACTTTGGTCTCTTCCCAGATCCGGATCAGTTCTTCTTGGAGGGTCAGACGGGTCATGGCGTCCAAACTACCGAAGGGTTCATCCATCAGCAGGAGCTGTGGCCGCACCGAGAGCGCGCGGGCGATAGCTACCCGCTGTTTCATTCCGCCCGAAAGTTGGTGCGGATAAAAACCGGCAAAGCCCGCAAGACCCACCATCTCCAGATAAGCGCAGGCGATTTCCTTCCGCTTTCCAGTGGTATCGGCCATTTTCGTCACTTTCAGCGCAAACATAATGTTTTCCAGAACCGTAAACCACGGGAAGAGCTGATCGAAACTTTGGAAGACCATCATGCGCTCCACGCCGGGAGCGTCGATCTGCTGGCCGTTCAGTTTAATCCGGCCTTCCGTCGGCTTCTCAAAACCGGCAATACAACGGAGCAGTGTTGATTTCCCACACCCTGAAGGCCCAATCAGGTTAATAAGCTCACCGCTTTTGACCTTGAAGTTGATTTGCTCCAGGGCATTGATTCGTCTGTCTCCGGCGTAAAAGGTTTTAGTTAGATTCTCGATGACCAATTCGTTATGATTTATCATCTGGCATCAACCCCTTACTCTGAGGTCATCCCCCAGCGTCTAACCGTTCGCACTTCGATCCCTTCGAAGCAGAGGCGTTCCACTAACAAGCCGATCAGAATGATGACAGCCATACCCGCAAAAACGCTAGGGATCTCCATGAAAAAGCGTTTTTTATAGATAAACCACCCTAAACCGCCCTCTCCTCCGGAAGCACCAAAGACCATCTCCGCCGCGACCGAGGCCTGCCAGGCGCGGGCCCATCCGACCCGGAGCCCGGTTAGGATATAGGGAAAGGCACCGGGAATCAGGATGGAACGGACTAAAGCGATCCCCTTTAACCCTAAATTCCGGCCAACCTCAATCTGGGTCGTCGGCACCGATCTCAGCCCGGTGTGCAGATTGGCAATGATCGGCCAAACCGATGAGAACCAAATAACGGCAACGATGGAGCGGGCACCGGTCCCTAGCCAGAGAATGATGATCGGCAGGATGGCGATGCCGGGGAGCGGGTGCAAGATGGCCATGAGGGCTTGCACCCAGTCGGAAACAAGGGGGGAAAGCATCGCCAGCGTAGTAGTGAGGGCAGCCGTAACGACGGCCAGGCCAAGTCCTAACCCAATGATCTGGAGGGAAAAGGCCAATCTTTGCAGGATCTCACCGCGCACGATTTCCCCAACCAGCTCGATGAAGACCGCACTCATCTTGGGAAACAGCAGGGGAGGGAACCATCCGGTCTGCGCCAACAGTTCCCAACCGAGGATTACCCCGGTTATAAATAAAACTTGATTGATGGTCTTGTTTCTGGTGCCCGTCGCTTTCAACAGCAGGCCCTCCCTT
>DOID01000147.1:11047-11950 GCA_003511465.1 Bacillota bacterium
CTAGTACTGTATCTGCTCAATCTCCGATGGCCCACCGGCACGGCTGCCGGTGATTGCCAGGACATTCTCGAAGGCAATCTCATCCAGACTAGCTGGGGCCCGTTTGATATAACCGGCTTTCACCATAAACTCACCAAAGCCCATTAAGCCGTAGGGTGCACTGGTGAAGTTCATCCCTTCCCAGTTTAGATAGGCTAAGGTCTTTTCTGGAGTCAGCCCGAATTCCGGGGCTAGAAGTTTCGCCGCCTCTTCTTTATTACAGTTGATCCAGGCCATCGCTTCGCCAATGGCATTAACAAAACTGCTGTAGGTCCCTGGTCGGCGCTGATGGAACCGCGTGGAGGCGACCCCTACATTGAAGTTAAAGGGATGCCCGAAGATGGAGATGTCATCGACGATCAGGTGGAACCCAGGCGTCGACAGTTCTTCAAATAGGTAGGGCGGGGTCGTGAAATGGGCCTTGATTCCTTTTTTGGAGATTAAAGCTGCTGCTCCGTCCGGATGGGACATGGCGACAATATTGTTATCCAGCGCCGTCGGCGAACCTAGCTCCTTTTCGGCTGCCATCGCCAGCAAGATATGTTGGATACTGCCTGGGGAGGGGACGGCGATTTTATCTTCCGGTTTAAAGTCTTTCAAGCTTTTGATGTTGGGATCATAGGTGACGAGTCCAATCGGGACAATTACGAATCCACAGGCGATTTTCCAATCACAACCCTTATCCCAGCCAATCAAGAAAGGCGGGATCCCCATAAAACCAACATCAACTTCGCCGGAGACCAATGCTTCCCGCACTGCACCGCCAGAACCATACTCTTTCCAGACTGGTTTTATCCCGTGCCGTTCGAAGATACCACGGGCCTTCGCCGCCATCAAGGGGGCGTACACCAACCCAAACTGACC
>DOID01000157.1:0-725 GCA_003511465.1 Bacillota bacterium
TGTACGGAATCTTCTTTAATGGATAAAACGCAAACAGCTTTATTGGTTATATTGATGATCAGCAGCACAAACTAAATGAAAGGAATGACATTCTTCGCATTTGCTGATGCTATGGTTTTGCGCAAATTTCTGCCAATGTCTTTGCTGCTCCGGGGTTAGTATGCCCGTCCCCCGGCATAAGGGACAAGTATCTTTCAAAGCGGTCAAAATCGCCGCCCGGATAAACTCCGAACGGTTGGGAATACCCTCCATGGCTTCGCTTAAGGCGGCGTCGACTTTAAAAGTGATCACTTCTTGTTTCTTTTTTGCGCTCATTCTGCTCCTCCTGACGCTAAATATAGCTTTTTGAGTTGTATCTCTAGTCTGACTCAATAGCTTGGGTATTACTATGTAATACATCTCCTTCATTATCTTCCTTCGCTCATCATTTGTCAAGAAGATCAAACTTTTGATATCGAAAAAGCTTTGAACCTATAAATTGCAGGAAACGGAAAAATATGCTAATATTATAACCATTCTAACCTACTTTCTCTCGAAATTGAACATAAGAACAAAATGACAACGACCATTAAGAGATTTAGCCTAATTGGAGGAGGTTTGCCCATGTTGACTTTTACCGAATTCCCCTACACCCGCCCTGACCTGGAAAAGCTGACGGTTGAATTTCAACGGCTCCTTAACCGCTTTAACCAGGCTACCTCCGGTGCGACCCAAAACCAGATTAT